>JACQVW010000484.1 GCA_016209535.1 Planctomycetota bacterium
GAAGCACATCGAGTTCGCCTTCGGGTAGGCAACGAGGCCCGTAGTGTTAGGTCGCAAAGCTGCCGTGGGAAGCCAGGCTAGGTTGACCCTCATGACCCCCGCCTTGAAAGATGACGAGACGCCGTACTTCGCCTGGGACCGCCCGCTGACCGTGCGCGAAATCAAGGAGCGTCTACGGACATCCTCCGGCATCGAGCGAGACCGACTCGTGGCCTGGATCCTCCGTGAGGCAGCGTTTCGGGACGTCTGGCAGTTCTTGACGCCGCGTGAGGTGGACGTGAGCCTCGTGCGTATCGAGCGGTTTCTTGGCCGACGGCGAGATTTCTGGAGGTACATCATCCGGGAGTGGCATGAGCTGGGAAAGCTCTAGGGTCATCACTCCCCTGAAGCCGGACTTCTTGCGCCGCTTTCAGGACTTCCAGGCCTTTGTCCGCTGGTTGCAGGAATCCATGGCTCGGCTGTCCTTCCCCGCATAGCGAGCACGGCGCTCGCGGCGCCTCACGCCGGACGGCTCGAGCGGCGTCCCCACCACGCCCACAAGGCGTAGGCCGGCACCCCCGACAGGACGAGGATCGAGCCGATGAGGAGGTTCCACCGCTCCTTGGGGTCCCCGGCGCTCACGGCGATGAAAGCGGCCTCGACGAGGAGCGCCGCGGCCACGAAGGCGGCTGCGGTCCAGGGGTAGCCGGGCGCGGGGAAGGATGGCCTCCAGCCGTGCTCCCGGTCGCGGCGGCGGAGGACGAAGACGGAGCTTGCCGTCAGGGCGGCGAAGGGGAGGATCGCGAAGCCGGTCCAGCTCACGACCGTCTCGAAGGTGCCGGCCACGCCCCGGCCTTCGGGGGTGAGCGCCGTCCCGGCGACGAGGATGAGCGCCGACCAGAGCGTCTGGAGCCAGATCGCGCGCACCGGGGCCCGGCTCGCGGCGCCCACGGCGGCCAGCGCTTGCGGGAAGAGCTCGTCGCGGGCCATGGCGAAGTAGATCCTGGGCCCCGTGATGACCATGGCGCTCGCGCCGCCGACGAAGACGAGCGCGAGGGCGAGGGAGAGCACCCTGCCCCCCGCCGCGCCGAAGGCGTGGCGGGCCACCTCGCCGCCGATGTTGATGCTCCGGTCCATCTCCGCGAAGGGCACGACGCGGAAGTAGGCGAGGTTCACGGCGAGGTAGAGGGCCGTCACGGCCAAGACTCCGCCGATGAGGGCTCGAGGCAGGTCCCGCCGCGGCGCCCGGACCTCGCCCGCCACGTAGGCGGCGGCGTTCCAGCCGCTGTAGGCGAAGAGGACGATGAGCCCCGCGACGGCGAGGGGCGGGCCGGCCGGCGGGGGGGCGGCCTCGGCGGGGGGGGCCGTGGGCTCGACCAGGATCCAGCTCCCGGCCACGAGGGCCACGACGATCGCGAGCTTCGCCGCCACGAGCGCGTTCTGGACGCGCTTTCCCGGACGCAGGCCCGCGGAGTGGAGGAGCGAGAGCCCGAGGAGGATGCCGAGGGCGAGTGCGAGCTCGAGGCTCAGCGCGTGGGGCAGCGCCGCGGCGTCGAGGAGCGCCGACGCCGCCGCCATGGCCGAGGCGGCGATGGCGCCCGGGAAGCCGACGATGAACGACGTCCACCCGCTCAGGAACGCCGCCGGAGCTCCGAAGGCCCGCTTGAGGAAGACGTAGTCGCCCCCGGCCAGCGGGTAGCGGCACCCCAGCTCGGCGTGGACGAGGGCGCCGCAGAGCGACACCGCCCCGCCGAGGGCCCAGGCCGCGAGCGCGAGGCCGGGACTCCCCACGGACAGAGCCACGATCCCCGGGAGCGTGAGGATGCCCACGCCGACCATGTTCGAGATCATGATCGCGGCGGCGTCCCAGGCTCCGAGCACGCGCTCGAGGCTTGGCGGCTGCGGCGAAGACGTCGGTTTCGACCTCAGGGCTTCGGCCACGGCTTCTTCTTGTAGCTCACCGAGAGGCCCGCGCCCTTCTCGAGGGCCGTGACGGTCTCGAGGTCAGGATAGGTCTTGAGCTTCTCGAGGAAGTCCTTCATGTCGTTGGCATGGCTCACGACGTTGTGGGCTGCGATGATGCCGCCCGGCGGGACCTTCGGGTAGACCATTTCCAGGTAGCGGACGTAGTCCTGCTTCCAGGCGTCGATGAAGACCATGTCGAAGGGCCCCTCGAGCTCCGGCACCTTCTTGAGCGCGTCGGCCTCGATGAGCTCGATCGTGTCATCGACGCCCGCGCGCCGGAAGTTCTCCCGGGCGAGGGAGGCGCGCTTTGCGTCGACCTCGAGGGTGGTGAGCTTCCCGCCATTTTCGCGTAAACCGCTCGCGATCCAGATCCCGGAGTAGCCGTTCGACGCGCCGATCTCGAGGACGCGCCGGGCCTTCGTCGACGCGGCGAGGATGCGCAGGAAGGCGCCGTCCGAGGGCGAGACGTTCATCATGCCCTGGCGGTGGTTCTTGTCGAGGTCGTCGAGCACCGCGAGGGCCTTCGTCTCGGCGCTCGCCGGCGCTTCGCCGGGCCCTGCGGTCAGGGCGCCGAGCGCCGCGAACGCCGCCGTGGCGAGGGCGACGAGAGGCACGGTGCCGTTCCATCGGCGGCTGCGTGGCTTGGGATCCATGGTTGAGCTCTCCTTGTGTCGGGTGGTTGGCTCGGCGCCGCCCGGTTGGCCCGTCGAGCCGGAACGTGACCAGCATCCGCGGTGGAGCGCGCGCCCGAAGTGTCTCACGTCACGTAACGGGCGCGGGCAGGGGCGGGCGCGCTGCGAGCGCGTGCGCTCGCGGCGGCGAGAGGCGCCCGCGGAGTGAAGGCCCGACGATATCGTGCCGCCCTCACCGGCGCATCTTGCAGTCCGTGAGGGGGCAGCGGTCGCAGGGGGAGCCGCGGGCGGCCACGAGACTCTTCTGACCGTCAGGTTCATCCCCGCTTCGCTTCTCCTCATGGAGAATGTCCTTGACGATATGTACACCTGTGCATATCCTTGGGCAATGGATTTCGAGTGGGATCCGCGAAAGGCCGCCTCGAATCTCCGGAAACACGGCATCGACTTCGCGGATGCCGCCACAGTCCTCTATGACGACTTCGCCCTCACGGTCCCAGATGAGCATCCCGAAGAGGAGCGCTTCGCGACGATCGGCATGGATGCTTTGGGCAGGCTTCTCGTGGTCGTCTACACGTGGCGAGGCGAAAGGGCTCGCCTTATCTCGGCTCGCAAGGCGACGGCGAGCGAGCGCCGTCAGTATGAGGAAGGACCATGAAAAGGGAGTACGATTTCAGCCGAGGCAAGCGAGGTGCGGTTCTTCGCACCCTGCCCGGGAAGACACGCATCACCATTCGCATCGATGCCGACATCCTGGACTGGTTCAGATATCAGGTCCACAAGGCCGGAGGGGGCAGCTACCAGGCTCTCATTAACAAGGCCCTTCGTAGCTTCATCGATGCCCAAGACCGCACCTTGGAAGAGACGCTCCGGCGCGTTCTTCGCGAGGAGCTCCCGAGGCATGCCGGCAAGAAGGCCGCCGGCCATGCGAACCGGTGATCCGTTGGTTGGGAGATAGGGACCCTTTTGCCGGGACTCCGGGACGGCCGTTCCACCCTCACCGGCGCATCTTGCAGTCCGTGAGGGGGCAGCGGTCGCAGGGGGAGCCGCGGGCAGAGACTGCGTCGGCGGGGCCGATCCCCACGAGGCCCGAGACGCTCTTGAGAGGCCTCATGATCATGCTCGGGAGGAGCTCGACCCCGACCTGCGCCGCGTCCACGAGGTCGAAGATCGTGCGCTGCTGGTGGAGCGAGAGGCCGCAGTAGCCCGGGCTGTAGCGCAGCGTGAGCGCCTCGCCGGGCCCGATCCGACCGCGCAGGTCCTCGATGAGCGCGTCCGTGGCTCCCTCGGCCGCCATGCTGCCGACGGCGCCGAGGACCAGCCCGCCGAGGGCGTCGCCCGAGCGCATGGCCTCCGTCGCGAGCTCGCTGATCTCGCTTCCCGCCGTGGCCACGAAGACCGCGGTGCGCTGAGCCGGGCCGAGGTAATCGCCGATGATCCCCGTGAACCGCGCTCCGCCGCGCAAGGTCAGCGAGCGTCTGTCCAGGACCTCCACGTCGTAGACCGAGTAGGCTCCCCGGGGCCTCACGTGCGGCCAGGCCTCGGCCAGGACCTCGCGGACGCGATCCCGGACGCGCGGGTCCGGCCTCGCCTCCTTGGGGTAGCCCAGGTACCGGAGCACCTCATCCTCGTCCGGCTCGACCTCGAGCCGTTCGATGGTCACCGCGCCGAGGCGGGCGCCGTCGGTCCGGAGGGCTGGATCCACTGGATCAAGCTGTCCATTCCCGGGCAGCACGGGCCATCTCCCTCAGGTTCTCGGTGGGGGTCGCGGGCGGGATCCCGCAGCCCGGGGCCAGCATGTGGACGCCCGCCGCGAGGCAGGCGCGGGCGGCGCGGCGCACGTCCTCGGGGGTCCCCGAGAGGAGCGCCTCGACGGGCGGGACGCCGCCCACGATGGCGCAGGTCCCGAGCGCGGCGGCCGCGGCGAGGTCCGTCCTCGCGTCGAGGCTCAGGGCCGCCGCTCCCGTCGCGGCGAGGAGCCCGAGGATCTTGGTGTTCCCGCCGCAGACGTGGAGGACGACCGGCGCCTCGATGGCCTCGATCAGGCGCTCTTGCGCCGGGAGCACGAGGGTCTCGTAGAGCTTCGGCGACGTGAGGTCGAGGCTCGCCGCCATGTCTTCGACGCAGAGGGCGTCGGCGCCGGCCTCGACCTGCCGGCGGGCGTAAGCGATGCCGACCTCGACCCCGAGGTCGATCAAGGGCTCCACCGCCCCGGGATGGAGCACGCACGCGACGAGCAGGTTCGCCGGGCCGAGGAGCTGGCTCGCGAGGGTGAAGGGCCCGACGATCCCGCCGAGGACGGCCGCGGAGCCCCCGACTCGCTCGCGGAGGAGCCGGATCGCCTCCACGACGGCCGCCGCGCGGCCTCGATCGAGGTCGGGCACGGGAGGCGGCGCGTCTCCGGGCTCGAGGGGGTGCGCGACGACGGCGGGCGGCGTCTCCGCGTCTCCCAGGCTGACCTCGGCGCCGAGCAGCCCCGCCTCGACGGTCTGGTCGAACGGGACCCGGACCACCTCGAAGCCGAGCACGTCGCGCGCGCCGAGGGCGAGGCCCGCCAGGAGACCCGCGTCGCCGTGCGCCTCGGGCCACCGGATGCCGGTGGAGTCCATCTGGGCGACCGTCGCCGTTTGGGTCACGGCGCCGGCGGGCACGGGGCGGACCCGCTCGCCGCGGAGCGCCGCGAGGACCCGCTCGCGCGGGGTCGCCGCACGGCTCACGAGCGGTGCTCCCGGGCCGTGTCGATCATGGCCTTCACGTTCTCGAGGGGCGAGAAGGAGTCGATCTCGCACCCCGGCATGATGACGGCCGTCGTGTGGGGGAGGGTGCACTCGATGAACTGCCGGACCATGGCCTTGACCTCCGCGGCCGTGCCGTGACAGGCGAGCTGCGTCGTGGGGGCATTCATGGCGCAGCGCTTCCCCGCGAAGAGCCTCGCCACGGACTCGAACCACTCGGGCCAGGAGAGCTTCTGGCTGTAGTAGGGCATGTCGTACTGGACGGCCTGTATGCCGTCCCACCGCGTCAGCGCCTCCATGGCCTGCGGGAGGTTGTGGCCGCAGATGTGCCAGAAGACGTGGGGGAAGATCTTCACGGCCTTGTCCACGAAGGCCTTGTCGGCATAGCCGAACTCCTCGAGCTGCTTCGGGCCCCAGGTCCGCGCGCCGCCGAAAAGGCAGACGAACTCGCAGCCGTTCTTCCTGGCGTGCTCGGCGTAGAAGTCGAGGGCCTCGAGCCGCTCGCCGAGGGCCAGGTCCAGGTAGTGCTTCAGCTTCGCCTTGGGCTCCGTGATCGTCCAGCGCACGAACTTCTGGACCTCGACGATGGTCTCGGCGAAGTTCGACGGGGTCC
This sequence comes from Planctomycetota bacterium, assembly GCA_016209535.1. GTDB lineage: Bacteria > Planctomycetota > UBA8108 > UBA8108 > SXIK01 > JACQVW01. The sequence continues at coordinate 5,925 of JACQVW010000484.1, forward strand.
CGATGCCCACGATGATCGGCACCACGCGGTCCATCTTCTCCTGGAACTCGAGGAGCTGGAGCATGTGCGGCGTGTAGTGCGTCGCGGGCCGGGAGCCGGGCCCGTACTTCTCGAAGGTCCTCTCCTCGTAGAGCGCGATGGCCTCGTCGAGGGTCTTCGCGATGGGCTTGAAGAGGAGGTAGTCGTTGGGGCCGCGGTGGATGAAGTGCTCGGGGCGCTTCTCGGCCGGGATGAAGTGCTCGATCTGGTGGCTGATGTCGACGTACATCCAGATCGCGTCCGTCCGCAGGTCGGCCCACGTTCGGATGCAGGCGTCCGTCGTCTTGTCGACGTCGTTGTAGATCTCGGGGTGCGTGTAGCCGGCGTAAGTGATCTGCCAGTAGTCGAGCTCAGGTGCCACGGGCACCATGTCGGTCGGTTTCAGCTCGAAAGCCGCCGCCATGCGCTCCCAGTGCGTCATCTCCCCGACGGGCTTGAGCTTGCCCTTCAGCCGGCCCATCCACTCGTCCACGACCTTGCTCATGACGCTCTCCTTCCCGCGCCCGCCCGCAGGCATTCGACCAGGCGCCCGATCTTGCCCACCGCCTCCCAGGCGTCGTCGCTCGCGTCGTCAGCACCCATGCGCCGGGCTGCCGCCGGGTCCACGGCGGGGCCGCCGCAGATGATGCGCACGCGTTCCCGCAGCCCCGCCCGCCGGATCGTCTCCACGGTGGCCCCCGCGTGCATGAAGGTCGAGGTCATGTACGTGCCGAGGCCCACGACGTCGGGCCGGTGCCGCTGGATCGCGTCGACGAATGCGTCGTCCGAGACGTCCACGCCCAGGTCGACCACGTCGTAGCCCGCCGCCTGGAAGACGGGCACGGCCACGTCCTTCCCCACGGTGTGGATGTCGCCGTGGATCGTCCCGAGGATCATCTTCCCGCGGGAGACCGACCCGTCGGACGGCACGATGTGCGGCCTCACGGCCTCGAGGCCCTTGTAGTAGACGTCGCAGGAGACGAGGACCTCGGGCATGTAGACCTCGCCCGCCTTGAACTTCTCGCCCACGCTGCGCATGCCGGCCGAGAGGCCCTCGCTGATCACGCGCGTGGGGGAGAGCCCGGCCGCAAGGCAAGCTTCGGCCTCGCGGCGCACGCCTTCCACGTCCATCGCCACGACGAGGTCCGCGAGCCTCGCGAGCAACCCAGCCGCCTCCGCAGGGTCCCGGCCTTGAGCGGTCACGATCGCCTCCTTCAGGGTTCCGTGGATCTTTCGTGGATCGTCTCCATGACCCTACCGGGGCCGCGAGAAGAAGTGCGTGACCGGGGTCACGGGGCGCGATCCTTCATGCCCCGCGTGCGGCCACGCACTCGGCTTGCCTCCCGCTCGGGCAGGCCCGGTGCGCAGTCTCTCAGCAGCGCTCGTACGACAGGCAGCCCAGACTCCCGGGAGAGCCGGGCGGGTCCGGGTCGGCGCCGCAGGGCGCGGGGGGAGGGCCAGGGACCACAGGCGGCGGGCTGCCCAGGAAAAGGAAGCCGAGGAGGGAGATCCCGTCGGAGATATCCAGGGCGCCGTCGTTATTGGCCTCCGCCGCCTCCAGGCAGCTCGGGCCGGGACCGCCCAGGAAGAGGAACGAGAAGACGAAGATCGCGTCGGCGATGTCGAGCGCGCCGTCACCGTTGGAGTCCCCGCGGTGGAAAGCCGCACCGGGCACGGCCTCGATGATCCAGTTGTTGGCCTCGTCGCCCTCGAGGATCGCGTCGCGCGAGTCCAGCTCCACCTCGATCTCCTGGCCCGGCTTGGCCCGGACCATCGCGGTCAGGCTGCCTCGATACTCGCAGGCGCAGAAGTCAAAGTCGGTCCGCCACAGGTCCACGAAGGCGCACGCGACCGGCCAGCAGGACCCGCTGCAGTTGGGCGGCGGGTTCCGCTGGCATTCCGACAGGACCTCCGGAAGCCCGCCCTCGATCGGGACGGCACCCACCGGATTGCCGTTCAGGACGACCTCAGCGTCCGTGCTGATCCAGACGATGGGGGGCTCGCGCCCGCCGGCGAGGATGGAGTACTCGACGGCGACTTGCACTTGCTCAAAACCGATCTGGGTCAGCGCGATCGAATCGGGGCGCAGGTCGATGGGCTCCGGCGGCGGGACGTCATCCCATTCGACGGTGGAGCACAGGATCGCGTCCTCGTCCCCTTCCGAGTCCGGATCGTGGCCAGGGAAGAACGCGACGGCGAGGAGGACGCCCGAGAAGGGGCCGAAGGGTGCCGAGTCGAACGTCACGGACCATCCGTCGGCGCCGTCCGCATCGACACCCACGGGGGCTCCCAGGTCTGGCGGGGAAGGGACGTGACTCTCGTCCATGAAGTAAAGCTCGATCCGTTCCAGGGGGTCCTGGCTGAACACGTCGATGTCCACGGTGAAGGGCGAACCCGGCGGCCCGTGCAAGCTCTGGATCCCGCGGGTCACACGGTAGCCCGAGCTCGACGATCGGATGGCGACGTTCTTCCTCTTTCGAAGCTCCGCCTGGCGGCGAGCTCGACATCGGGCGAAGCACCTGACTCGGTCCCACCTGTCGCCATGCTCGTAGCAGGCCAGGTAGCACTTGATGTATTCCCACCTGGAGAGCGCCGGCACGGGTCGGAGCGGGACGAGCAGGAAGATCCCCAGCGGGGCCCAGAGAGGCAAGCGACAGGACATGGATCCCTCCTTCCTTCACGGGGGCGCGTCCGGGTGGTCTCCCTCCTTGCGCCGAGCGAACCGTCTGAGGAGCTGCAGCCCGCGAAGGGCCGAGCCCACACGCGTCCGTAGTTCCTCGATGCTCGCCGGTCCTCGGAAGATAGTCAATATACTTAACTGTATGACTCCTCCGTCTCTCCAGGATGACTCCTCCGTCTCTCCAGGATGACCAGCGCTGCCGGCCTCTGCCCCGACTACGGTGCAGACCTTCGAGCGGGAGCACGAGCGGGCTGCGAGTCCTTCCCGTCCTGTGAGCGAGGGGCGGCCCTGATCGCGGCCTTGCCTGCCGGGATCTCAAGCCCTGCGGACAGCCTCCGCAAGGTGGGCCCGCCCCGGGGCCCTTGTTCCCCGGCGGGCACGAGTGGCCGCGCCCTTGTCTTTCGCCGGCCGCGGCTCCGGGAGGACCTGGAGCCCTTTGGCCCGGGCGGCCCTCGCCTGCTGCGCGTCGAAAGTGATGGTGGTCTGCGACGATATTCCCCTGCTCCGCCCCGCGAGCCCGCGCTACCATGCCCACCTCCCCATGAGCCTCATCGCCCTCGACTCCCTCGCCCGCTTCTACGGGCGGCGGCGCGGCATCGAGGATGTCAGCCTCGGCGTGCCGGAGGGGTCGCTCTTCGGCTTCCTCGGGCCCAACGGAGCCGGGAAGACGACGACGATCCGGGTGATGCTCGGCTTCTTGCGACCCACGCGCGGGTCGGCGCGGATCTTCGGGCTCGACTGCTGGCGCCGGAGCCGCGAGATCAAGGCCGAGGTCGGCTACCTGCCGGGGGACCTGCGGCTCTATCCGTGGCTCACGGGGCGCGACGCGCTCCGGATCTTCGGCGCGGTCCGCAGGCGCGACCTCATGCGGCGCGGCCGCGAGCTGGCCGGCGAGCTCGACCTCGACCTCGGCCTGAAGGTGCGGAGCATGTCGCGCGGCACGCGGCAGAAGCTCGGGATCGTACTCGCCTTCGCCCACGAGCCGCGGCTCCTCGTCCTCGACGAGCCCACGAGCGGCCTGGATCCCCTTGTGCAGGACGGGCTCCGGCTCCGGCTGCGTCGCCTCGCCGCGGAGGGGCGCACCGTGTTCTTCTCGAGCCACAGCCTCGCCGAGGTCGAGAGCCTCTGCGACCGCGTGGCCATCGTGAGGGCCGGAAGGATCGTCGCCGACGGAGCCCTCGAAGACCTGCGGCGCCGGGCCGGGCACGAGGTCACCATCCGGTGGAAGGACGCCGCGGGCGCCGCGAGCCTCGCGCCGCCCGGGTTCCTCAAGATCGAACGCCGCGAGGGGGCGGTCTGGAGCGCGACGCTCGAGGGTCCCGTGGAACGGCTCGTCGCGTGGCTCCACGGGAGGCCGTTCGAGGACCTCGCGATCGGCCGGCCCGACCTCGAGACCTTGTTCCGGCGGTACTACGAGGGGGAGGGCCGGCCGACATGAACCGCGGCTTGCTCTTGAAATCGGCGCGGGAGCTCTGGCCCGCGACGGTCCTCTTCGGGCTGGCGATCGGTCTCGTCGAGGCCGTGCTCGCCTACGTGCTGCCCACTTTCCAGGAGCAGCTCGCCGCCCAGTGGGGGCAGCTCCGGTTCCTCCAGGGGCTCATCCGGGCCATGCTCGGGACCGAGGCGGCCGGCGCCCTCGGACCCGACATGCTCCTCTCCATCGCGTGGGTCCACCCCGTCGTGCTCGCCCTCGCCTGGGGTCACGCCATCGTCGTCGCGACGCGGGTCCCCGCCGGCGAGGTGGACCGCGGGACGGTGGACTTGCTCCTCGGCCTGCCCGTGTCGCGCTGGGAGCTCTATCTCTCCGAGACCGCCGCCTGCATCTTGAGCGGACTGGCCGTCCTCGCCATGGCCTGCCTGGGCAACGTCGCCGGCTCGAGCGCCGCGCTCGCGGGGCCGCGGCCCGATCCGGGGCGCCTCACCATCATCCTGGCGAACCTCCTCTGCCTGTACCTCGCCGTCGCGGGCTTCACCTGGCTCATCGCGGCCTGGAGCGACCGGCGCGGGAAGGCCATGGCGACCGCCTTCGCCCTCGTGCTGGCCTCGTTCCTCCTCAACTACCTCGCGCAGCTCTGGGAGCCGGCGAAGCGCGTGTCGTTCCTCAGCGTGGTGAGCTACTACCGGCCACTCTTCGCCTTGCGGGACGGCGCGTGGCCCGCGGGCGACATGGTCGTCCTCGCGGTCGCGGCCCTCGCGTCGTGGCTCGCCGCGGGCATCGTGTTCTCGCGGCGCGACCTGAGCACGGTGTAGCGTCCGTCCGCTCGGCCCCTCCCGAGGCGGCGGCCCGGGAGACTCGCGGTGCCTCAGAGCTCCCGGGTCCTGCGGTCGGGCCGCCAGATCCTCAGGTCGCTGACCTTGTACCCGGGGCTCCGCTCATCGTCGAGGGCGTCGGCGAGGACCGGTGGCAGCGCCTAGACGTTGCGGACCCTGGCCCGGGTCTCGTACTCCACGGCCGGGTTGCCCACCTTGAAGGCGCGGAGCCTCTCGGCCTGCTCGGTCTTCCGCTTGTCGATGGCCCGCCTGACCGCGTCGAGGGACCGGAGCCAGCCGGAGGTGTCCGCGCGCCCGAGCCGGTCGCGCCGGCCCGCGATCTCGATGAGCAGCGCGTTGGACTTCAGGAGATCGATCTCGCGCTCCAGGCTGCGGTACTCGGCGAGGAACTGGTCGTACTCCCTGTGAAGCTGGGCCAGCTCCGCGGCGAGTCGCTCGCGTTCCGACTGGAGCAGCTCCAGGGAGCCCGCCGCGGCTTCGAGGCGGGCCCCGTACATCGCCTTGAGGTCGAGGATCTTCCGGCTCCGCTCCAGCGCTTCCGAGTACGTGAACGTCGCCCCCCGGAGCTCGACCTTGACGGCGTACGCCGGCACGGCGGGGTCCGGGGACTCGACCTTCGGCCGGAGCTGGCCCAGATCCTCATCGCAGAGGACGAGGACCTCCCGGCAGAGCTGGCGGTCCTGCTCCACCTCGCCGAGCTGGCGCTCCAGCTCGTCGACGAGCGCCTTCAGCTCGGCGATGCGGCGCGGGTACTCCTCGCGGAGCCTCTCCATGTCGTTCCGGAGCTTCACCTCGTCGGGGATCATGCCGTCCAGGTTCTCGGCCGCCGCGCTCTTGACGTAACGAAGGAGCTCCTGGACCCGGCAGCGGCCGAAGACGGCGCACGCCGCCGCGGCGGTCACGAGGACGATGGCTCCGTACTTGAGGGACTTCACCAGGAAACGCATCATGGGGGACCTCCTCTTGCATGGGCTTATCCGACGCGAGCGAGCCCCACGGAGGGGCTCCCTGCTCGTGTTTGCGATGGAGCCCTCAGGAATTTCAGGTTTCGCCTGAAATTCTTCCCCCGCGATCCGCAATAATGGTTCGATAATGGTCGAGGTCAACACGAGCCTTGTCGGTCGCCTGAAGGAGCGGGACGCTGACGCCTGGCTCGAGCTGTGGGAGGTCTTCGGCCCGACCCTCGAGCGCATGGTGGCATCCCTGGCCAGGCCGCACTTCTCGCCTGAGACCGTGCAGGACATCCGCCAGGAGACCCTGCTCCAGGTCCTGGACAAGATCGGGAGCTTCGACGCGGGGCGCGGCGTCAAGTTCACGACCTGGCTGTATGCCATCGCCAAGCACATCGTGTGCGCCGAGCTTTCGCGCCGGAACGCCCTGAAGCGGAACCGGGGCGTGAAGCCCCTGCCGCTCGAGGCGGTGTCCGAGCCGGACGGGGGCGGACCCTCGCCGGCGGCGGACTTCGAGCGGCAGGTCTTCAGGGCCAAGGTCTACCGGGCCATCCGGCTTGTCGCGAAGGAGAGCGGCTTCCTGGAGTTCGAGGTCTACAAGATGAAGATCTCCCGGCCCATCAAGGCCGTGGACATCGCCGCGGTCCTGGGGATCTCCGAGGCGAGCGTGTCGCGGTACCTGCGGAAAGTGCGGACGCGGCTCCGCGAGGTCCTGCGGCAGGTGGTGCGCGAGTACTCCTGGACGGACGAGGAGGTCGCTGAGATCGGGAAGCACAGCCTCGACGCCGACGACGAGCTCTTCGACACCGCTCTCGGGGACATCTACGCCGCGGTCGAGGAGGACCAGAAGTGCCGCCACGGCCCGCGGGCGGCCCAGAGTCCCGCGTGAGGCGCGGGCCGAGGTGCAAACATGGAAGCGATGCGCGTGCTGCGATGGGTCGTCGCGCTGATCCTCGCGTTCTTCA
>JACQVW010000485.1 GCA_016209535.1 Planctomycetota bacterium
CCAGAGGGCTTTTCACCTATCGGGTGAGGCGCCCGACCCTGGCTAATGTCCGCATACAGCTTGTTTCGCTGGGCCGACGCTAGTCTGCGTGACTTTTAGCATTTCTATCTTCGCCCTATGGGGCGCCGGCCGCGGTCAGGACTGCAGGCTCCCAGGCCGAACAAGGGTCACAGGAAGGCGTCACTCCCCCGCCCCCCGGCTTCTCGCGATCGCCTCGACGAACGGCCTCAGCTCCGCCCAGCCCACGTCCTCCCTGTCCCCGTGGTTGTCGAGCTTGAGCTGGTAGACGATCGGGCCCTCGGGCGAGTCGACGCGCGCGCTCGCGAGGATCCCGTGCGCGGGGAGGGGCTTTCCGTCCTCGCCGTGGATCGGCGAGTCGAAGTGATACCGGACGTAGCGGGCCCGCATCCCCTCGGCCCCCACCTCCACGGCACGCTCGTCGCGGACCGCGAAACCCTCCCGCCCCTTCGCGATCACCGAGAGGAGCGAGAAGACGTCGGCGAGGGCCACCGGGTCCTGCTCCGTCGACTTCTGCGAGAACCTCACGACCCACGCGTGGTCCCCTGCGCGCTCGGCGCCGCGGTGCTGGAACGTCACCGAGTCCTCCCGCACGTCCACGCCCTCGAGGACGTAGCGCTCGGGGTCCACCACGAACCCGCAGGCCTCGGCGGTAGCCGCCAGGACCTCGCGGTTGGAGCGGTAGGACCTCGCGGGCGGCCCGAAGAGGAGGCAGCCCGGGACGAACGCCAAGACTGCGAGCCCCGCGACCATGCCCACCCCCGGCGACCACCGTTCCATCCGTGCGACCCTCCGCTACTCCGGGACTCCGTTGTCCGTTACTCCGTTACTCCTTCTTCTTGTCCTCCTCGGGCCCCGCGGCGGGAACGGGCTTCGCCCCGCCGTCCGCCGGCTCCTCCCCCCCGCCGCGCATGCGCGCGAGGGCCCGCACGCGGAGCACCTCCTCCCGCTCCTTCTCGGCGAGGCTCAGGTCGCGCAGGTAGGCCTCGCGGCCGTCGCGCTCGGCGCTCTGGACGACGTTCGCGAGGACGCCCGCCTCCCGCACGCCGCGGAAGACGTCCCTCAGGCTCGTGGCGATCGACGGGTCGTGGACGAGGACGCCCAGCGACCCCTCGCCGCGCTCCACCCTGGCGAGGATCTTCTCGAGGTGCCCCGCCGCCTCCTCCAGGCGCGCGAGGAGGCCGCCGGCTCTACGGCCCATCTCGCCGTCCGAGAGGAGCCGCCCGGCGACGCTCCCCGAGGCTTCGGCCTTCTCGAGCGCGCGGTCCAGGCGCTGGGCGAGGCCCGAGAGGTCCTCCAGCGCGTCCTTCGCGGCGTCGTGCATGCCCTGCTCGGCGAAGAGCTTGCCCACGGTGCCCTTCCCGGCCTTCACCGCGTCGGCGAGCTCGCGAAGGTCCCCGACGAGCTGGCTCGCCTCCTTGAGCGTGCTCGCGAAGCCCTGGGCGTACTCCTCGGAGAAGACGAGCTTCCCCAGCGTGCCTTTCTGCGCCTTCACGTTGGCGAGGATCCCCTCGACCTCCTTCGAGACGCGTTCCACCTGGAGGGTCGTCGTAGCCATGGCCTGCGTGAACTGGCTCAGGTTGTTGTAGAGCTCGGGGTTCTTGAGGAGCTGGCCGAGCGTGCCCTGGCCGCGGTTGACCTCCTCGAGGACCTCCACCATGGTCTTGATGAGGTAGGTCGCGCTCTCTCGGACTTCGGCCCCGGCGAAGGTGTCGAGCATGGCCCGCTCCTTGTACGGGATCATGGACCCCGGCTCCAGGGGCTCCTCGCCGGCCGTCCCCACCTTCACGCGGACGGTCTGGTCGCCGAGGAGCCCCTGGGTCTCGAGCCAGGCGAAGGAGTCGCCCCGGATCCTCGCCGCATGTTCCTCCTCGATCGAGAGCGTCACGATGACATCGCTCGAGCTCAGGTCGTCCGGGAACTCGATGCGGAGGACGGTCCCCACGGGAAAGCCGGCGAGCCATATCTGAGCCCCTTCCTTGAGCCCGCTCACGTTGTTGCACCGGACGGTGTACTCGACGTGGTCCGTGAACAGGCTCTGGCCGTCCCCCACGAGGAACAGGCTCGAGACCACGACGACCGTCGCGACGAAGAGGACAAAGCCGACCGAGAAGTCGGAGGCGAAGCGCGCTTTCTTCATGTCTGGACGCCCTGGGGCGATCCCTTGAGCTCAGGGCCCGGCAAGTTCCGGGCCGATTCCTCGCCGAGGAGGAACTCCCGCACCTCGGCATGATGGCTTCGGAAGAAGTCCTCCGGCGGGCCGTCCACGAGGACGCGGCCCCCCGAGAGGTAGGCCCACCGCGAGGAGACGGTCCGGGCGCAGTCCAGGTCGTGCGTGACGAGGATCGACGTGCACAGCAGCTTTCTGTCCATGTCTCGCATAAGGGCGCTTATTTATCGGCCGGTGATGGGGTCGAGCCCCGTCGTGGGCTCGTCGTAGAGGATGAGCTCCGGGCCTCCCGCGAGGGTGCGCGCCCGCGCCACGCGCCGCCGCATGCCGCCGGAGAGCTCGCTCACCGCGAGGGGGCCGGCACCCGCGAGGCCGACCCACTCGAGCCGCTCGTCGACGATCCCGCGGATCTCGTCCTCGCAGTGGATCTTAAGCTCCCGCAGGGGAAAGGCAATGTTGTCGAAGACGCTCATGGAGTCGAAGAGGGCCCCGGACTGGAAGACCATGCCCATGCGCCGGCGGAAGGGGACCCAGGCGTCCTCGGGAAGGCCGAGGACGGGCTGCCCCCAGAGGTGCAGGAGGCCGGCGTCGGGCTCCATGAGCCCCGTCACGACCTTGAGGAGGACGCTCTTCCCCGACCCGCTCTTCCCCAGGATGGCCAGGTGCTCGCCCTGCCGCAGCGCGAGGGATACGCCGTCGAGGACCGCCTTCGGGCCGAAGCTCTTCGCGATGCCCTCGAGCCGCAACACCTCGGGGCCGGGTGCCGACGGCGCGGCCGGCTGGGACGAGGCGCTCAAGCTCCGGCCTCCCCCAGGAGCAGGAAGCCCTTCGTGATCACAAGGTCCACGATGAGGATCGCGAGCACGCCCTGGACCATCGTCCGCGTCGTGGACGTGCCCACGGCCTCTGTGGCTCTCTCGGTCTTGAAGCCGATGTGGGTCGCCACGAGGCCGATCGTGAACCCGAAGACGAGCCCCTTCACGATGCAGCAGACGATGTCCAGGGGCGCGAGGATCTCGCTCGCGTTCCGCAGGTACATGGTCCCCGACTCGTGGAGCCCGAAGACGACGATTAGGAAGCCGCTGAAGATGCCGACCACGTTCGCGATCACCGTGAGGGCTGGGAGCATGAGCACGGTGGCCAGGATGCGCGGCACGGCGAGGCGCGCCACGGGGTCGACGCCGAAGACGCGGTAGGCGTCGATCTGCTCCGTGACCACCATGGAGCCGAGCTCCGCCGCGATCCCCGTGCCGCTCCGCCCCGTGAACATGATCGCCGCGAAGACGGGCCCGATCTCGCGCACGAAGGAGGCCGTCACCACCTTGCTCACCTGGGTCTCGGCACCGAAGCGCTTGAGCATGCTCTGGGTCTGCACGACGAGCACGAGCCCGATGAAGAAGGCGCACAGGTTCACGACGGTCAGCGACTCGACGCCGATCCTGTGCATCTGGTGGACGAGCGAGCCCCAGGAGTACCGCCGGGAGAAGACCCTGCGCGCGACGACGGCGGCATAGACGAAGAGCTCCCCGAGGGAGGAGAAGAAGCTTTTCATGCTCGGCGCATACTATACCATGACCCGCGGAGACGCCCCCCGGAGGACGGCTCCGGGGTCGTCGCGATTACCGGAACACGGCTTGATCTCGCTCGAATCCTCCTACCGCTACGCGCTGGACGTCGCCCGGTCGCGGGCGAAGACGTTCTACTACACGTTCCGCTTCCTCCCTCCGGAACGCCGCCGGGGCATCCTCGCCGTGTACGCCTTCAGCCGCAGGGCCGACGACGCCGTGGACTCGATCGAGGAGGCGGGCTCGAGCCCGGAGCAGGCCCGCGCCGAGCTGGCCTTCCTCCGCTCCCTCCTGGGCCCCGGGCCGCCCGACGACCCCCTCGCGCCGGCCCTCCAGGACACGATCCGCCGGTTCGCGATCCCCCTCCGCCCCTTCGAGGAGCTGCTCGCGGGCATGGAGATGGACCTCGTGAAGAGGTCCTACGCGACCTTCGAGGAGCTGCGGACCTACTGCTACCGCGCCGCCTCGGTCGTGGGTCTCGCGTGCATCGAGGTCTTCGGCCACACGGACCCGGCAGCGCGGGAGTCCGCCGTGGACCTCGGCATCGCCATGCAGCTCGTGAACGTGCTCCGGGACGTCGCGGAGGACCTCGCGCGGGGGCGCATCTACCTGCCCGAGGAGGACATGGCCCGGTTCGGCTACTCCGCCGACGACCTGCGCCGCGGCGTCGTCGACGATCGGTTCCGGGACCTCATGCGCTTCGAGGCGGCACGGGCGCGGGAGCACTTCCGCAGGGCCGATGCCCTCTACCCGCTCGTCTTGCCCGAATCGCGCTACTGCCCCGTCCTCCTCATGCGCTTCTACTGGAGGATCCTCGAGCGGATCGAGCGGCAAGGCTTCGACGTCCTCACGAGGCGGCCATCCCTGCGGTGGCACGAGAAGGTCCGCATCGCGGGGCGGACCTGGCTCGAGGCGATCACATCCAGAACGACGTGACGTAGCTCGAGAGCCGGGTCGCGATGAAGACGAGGGCGTTCGCCCGGTGCAGCCTGCGGCCCTTGCCGGTCCGCCAGAGGCGCGTGCCGGTGACGGCGGCCACGACGTAGCCCAGGACGCAAAGGAAGGAGACCGCGACGTGGACCTGCTGGAGGAGGGGACCGCCCCGGACGAACAGGGTGATCCCCTGCTCGACGGCCCCCGTGCCGCCGGTCCGCGACCTGGAGATCAAGAGCTCGATCGCGAGCACGTTGGCGAGGTCCACGGCGAAAGCCGTCAGCATGACGGGGATGTGTACGCGGGGCCGGCGGCGGTGCCACAGGCCGTAGGCAATGAGGAGGACCATGGCGGTGTTCACGACCTTCGTCACCACGGAGAGGCTCTCGGCCATCGCGTCACGCTCCTCTTCGCTCACCACGCATCCAGGTGCGCCACGTGCATCTCCTCATCCCGCCAGCCGCAGCGCTCGCAGCGAACGCCGGGACGGCCTCGCCGGATCTTCACGAGGCCGAGCTCCCCGCACCTCGGGCAGCGGCGGTCCGGGACGGCCGGGGACAGCGTCGAGACGAGCACCCAGCCCGCCCCGGCGACGACGAGGACTCCGGTCACCACCGCCGGGATCCAGCTCGAGAAGGCGATGGCCGCGAGCGCGGCCGCCGAGGCGATCAGGATCCAGAATATTTGGAGCATCGGCGCCGCCTCACTCCACGATGGCTCTCAGGGCCGTCTCGAGGGCCGCCCCCTCGAGCCCCAGCTCGGTCGCGAGCCCCAGCTCGAGGTTCTCCCGGTCCTGGCGCTGCCGCGTGGACCGCGCGAGGCGCGCCAGGAAGGCCAACCTGTCCTTCGCGGCGAGCCTCGAGAGCAGGCCTTCCCTCGAGACCGCCGTCCGGAAGCGGCGCAGGGCCCGCTCGCGCACGTCCCGGACGGCTTCCTCGACGCGGGCAGCGCTGTAGCTCGAGGCCGCGAGCCCCAGCTCCTTGCGAGCGGGGTGCGTCCACTGCTCGATCCCAAGGTAGGTCCTCTCCCGCTCGACCCGCACGACCGCCTTGCCGTCGATGGAGACCGAGTACGACAGCTCGACGAGGATGGAGCTCGTGGCCTGGGTCGCCGGGATCGCCTTGTGCTCGACGGCGCGGCTCCTCTCCTCGCGCTGGATCTCGGAGCGGAGCTCCCCGATCCGGCGTGCCCTGGACTGGATGGCCTGACCGTCGTCCACCTGGAGCTCGAGGGTCTTCCCGGCCACCTCGAAGGGCCTCAGGGTGCTCGTGGCCTGGGCGCCGAGGATGCCTGCCGCCGCCCGCAGGACGTTGGCCCGCGCCTCGGCATCCGCGATGTCCTCCGGGAGCCGCCGCTCGAGGGCCTGCTGTTCGGCCATGAGGTCGGCGAGCCGCCCGGTCCCCCGCAGGCTCACGGGGACCCTGCGCTCGCCCTTGACCGTCTCGGCCTCGTTGGAGGCTCTCACCACCTCCACCTCGATGGCGAGCTCGCCCGACCGTGCCCTCTCGAGCGCGCCGTGCTCCTCGCGCACGGCCTCCCAGAGGTCGTTGGGGGCGAGGATCCCGCCCTCCCGCGCGCCCCGCGCCGCGTACTGGAGCCGGAGCGGCGGGAGCCTTCGCAGCGCCTCGACTCTCGAGCGCGCCGGGGCGGGCAGCGCCGCGAGGCTCCTCGACGCCGGGCCGGGGGCGGACGAGGCCAGCGCCGCGAACCCGCGGTCGTGCAGCCCCGCGTCCCCGATCCTGCGGGCGCCGTCCCTGGTCTCTCGGGCGATGCGCGAAGCGTGCCCGTCGAAGGCGGACCGGCGCGCCTCGGCCCCTGCCGCCTCGAGGGCCCTCCGAGCCTCCTCGAGAGCGGCCAGGATGGCGTAGAGGCGCATCCGCGATGGATCCGTCCGGAACGCGCGGGCTTCCTCGCGCGCCTCCCTGAGGAGCGCCTCGGCGTCCGACGCGTCGCCCCAGGCGACGTGCTCCTCGGGACGGAACGGCTCTCCCGAGCTCGAGCCCCCGGCGATGAAGCTCTTCCAGCGCGAGCCGACGGCACGCGCGAACAGGCCGAAGCGGTAGCGGCCGCGGCGAGGGTCCGCGCCGCCCGGGGCCTCCAGCGCCGTGGCCCCCGCCTCCTTGCCGTCGAGGGAGAAGCTCACCTGGCCGCCCGCGAGGCGCGTCCCGAGGCGGTAGAACCCCGTGGGCGCCTCGCGCCTCGACGCCTGCCACCCGGCGCCGCCCACGGGCTCCAGGGGGCTCGCGGACCGCCAGACGCGCCACTCTCCGCCCGGACGGACGGCGAGGCAATGGCAGCCGCGGGCGACCTCGAGCGTATCGAGGACGAAGACCCCGGCGAACCCTCGCGGGTCCCCTCCCCGGAGCGCCACGTCGGCGATGCCCGCGAAGGCGTCCAGCTCGGCCGGGTCGACGCAAGCCGCGTCGCCCTCGAGGTCCAGGTGCCCGCGCTCGACCGGCGGGGACACCGGACGCCCCTCCAGGTCGGTCCAGCCGGCGGGCGGCTCCCGGAAGGTCTGGATGGTGACCGTGCGCCGGGCTGCGCAGCCCGGCGCCGCCAGGAGCCAGGCCGCTGCGAGGATGAGCCCCCCGAGGGGCCGCGGTTCGAGGTCGGTGTGACGTGGGGAGGGTTTCACGGGGAAGGGAGCCCGATATTCTTGCAGGAGCCCGCGCCGGTGCGAAGGATTTTTTGGGCGTGGTTCAAATCAGGCTCCATTCGG
>JACQVW010000475.1 GCA_016209535.1 Planctomycetota bacterium
CTCCAGCTCGCGGACGTTCCCCGGCCACTCGTAGCGCTCGAGGAGCGAGACGGCATCGTCCTCGAGGGCCGGGACGGCGCGGTCGAGCCGCAACGCGTGCCGCTCCAGGAGGCGCCGCGCGAGGAGACGGACGTCGCCTCGCCGCTCGCGCAAGGGGGGCACGCGCAGCTCCACGCCCGCGAGGCGGAAATAGAGAGCCTCGAGGAAGCGCCCCTCCGAGGCCGCCGCGCGGAGGTCCATGCTCGCGGTCGCCAGGAAGCGGACGTCGACGGGCGACGGCGTCACGCTGCCGAGCTTCCGGATCGCCTTCGACTCCACGACGCCGAGGAGCTTGGCCTGCGAGGCGAGGGGGAGCATGTGGACGTCGTCGAGGAGGACCGTTCCCCCCGACGCGTCCTCGAGGAGCCCGGCCTGGTCCCGCTCTGCCCCCGTGAAGGCTCCGGCCACGTGCCCGAAGAGCTCCGACTCGAAGAGCTCCGGCGGGAGGCAGGCGCACTGGATCACCCGGAGGGGACGATCGCGCCGGGGGCTCCGGCCGTGGATCGCCCGGGCGACGAGCTCCTTCCCGGTGCCCGTCTCGCCGGTGATCAGGACCGGCAGCTCCTGGTCCCGGAGGCGCTCGATGGCCTGGTAGAGCGCCAGCATCGGCGCCGACTGCCCGACCATCTCGTCGAGCCCTCGGGAGCGCCGCAGGCTCTCCGTGCTCGGGTGGCGGGCCGCGCCGAGGCCGAGACGCGCCTCGAGCTCCCGCAGGGCGCCGAACCGCGGGTGCGCGAGGAAGCTCGAACGGGCCCGCGCGGGCACCAGCTCCACGAGGAGGCTGCGGCAGTGGAGCGCCCGGTGGAGGTGCCGGCGTGCCTCGGTGAGGTCCCTGCCTCGCATCGCCGCCTTGGCCCGGAGCAGCTCGAGCTGCCAGTCCACCTCGACGAAGGGCGACCCGACGATGGCGCCGCTCGCGACGGCGAGGCGCTCGCCGGCGGCCTCGAGCTCTCCGAGGGCGAACCGGGCATGCGCGACCGCCACCGGCTCGGCCGCCTGGAGGAACCGGTGAGAGGCTTCGCCGCTCGCCTCGATCCGCTGCATGAGCTCGCGCGCCCGGGGGAGATCGCCGGCAGCGAGCGCGCCGGCGAGGAGGCCGAGGCGCGCGAGGCGCTCGCCGTGCGCCACGCCGAGGCGCGCGAAGACCTCGAGGCAGCCATCGAAGAGGCCCCGAGCGTCCCCGCCCGCCGCGAGGCGACCGAGCCCCAGGAAGAGGTCGTTCCAGGTCTCGAGGTAGAGCACGTCGGTCCGCGGGGTCTCGTGGAGGCGCTCCAGGGCCCGGCGCGCCAGCGCCCGGCGGCCCAGGACCTCCTCCGCGAGGTAGAGGCGGCTCGCGACCATGCGGCGGAGGACCGGCACCTCGCCGCGGACGGCTCCGCCCGCGGCCCTCAGGAAGCCGAGCGCCCGCCCGTATCGCCCGGCGAGCAGCGCGGACTCGCTCGCGTGGACCGCCGCGAAGGCCTCCGATGACAGCGCCCTGGAGGTGAGGCGTCGGGGTGGAGCTCATGGGTCGGACCCCCGGCAGGAGCCGGACTCGCCGCGGCGTGCGGCGGACTGTGAATCGACGGCGGAGCCTCGCAGCATTCTCCGGCCCCGCGCGGCCGGGGTCAATTCCGGCCGCGCCGCGTGAGGGTATGGACCGTAGACTCCCCGCCCCCTCCGCGCCTACAATCAAGCCCGGTCATCCAGGGTCTCTTGCGCCGGCTCGGGGAGGTCCGTCCATGCGTCAGGTCGTCGCTTCGCTATCGGCTCTCGCCGCCTTGACCGCGCCCGCCGCGGCACGGGGCGTCGTGATCTCCGAGATCCACTATCACCCGCCCGCGGGCCTCGAGGACCTCGAATTCGTCGAAGTCACGGGCGATTCCACGAGCCCCGAAGACATCTCGGGGTACCGGTTCACCGAGGGGATCGAGTACGAGTTCCCCCCGGGCACGGTCCTCTCTCCCGGCGGGATCCTGGTCGTCTGCGCGAACCCCGATGCCGTGAGGTCCAGCTACGGCCTGCCCAACCCGCTGGGCCCCTTCGCGGGGAAGCTCGACAGCTCCGGCGAGCGCATCACGCTCGCCAACCACGCCGCCGTCGCCGTCGTGAGCCTGAGCTACCGAGACGAGGGCAAGTGGCCCACGGGCCCCGACGGCACGGGGCACACGCTCGTCTCGAAGGGCATCCACCTCGACCCCGCCGAGCCCGAGAGCTGGGCCCAGAGCCCCGAGATCGGCGGGAGCCCGGGGCGCCCCAACTTCCCCACGGGCGAGCCGCAGTTCAAGGAGGAGGTCGTGCTCGAAGCCGGCGAGGCGTGGCGCTACGCGAAGGGCACGGGGCCTTTCTCGGAGCCCGAGACGGCCTGGCGGGACCCGGCCTTCGATGACTCGGGGTGGCTCGAGGGGCCGTCGGGCTTCGGCTTCGGCGATCCCAACCTGCGGACCGTCCTCGACGACATGCTCAACATCTACACGGCGATCGCCGTGCGAAAGCGGTTCCAGGTGGCCCCGGAGCTGCTCGAGGGCAACCCGAGCTTCTTCCTCGGCGTGGACTTCGACGATGGCTTCTGCGCCTACCTGAACGGGCGAGAGCTCGCCCGTGCGAACTGCGGAGCCGCCGGTTCGGACCCGGCGTGGAACGCGACGGCAAGCCTGCGGCGCGAGGCTGGCAAGGAGGCCATCTACGAGGTCCCTCGGGAGGCGGTCTCCGCAGGGGCGAACGTGCTCGCGATCCTGGGCCTCAACTACCGGATCAACGACACCGACTTCTCGCTGGTCCCGCGCCTCCTCCGGCGCGTGCCCATCGTGGAGGAGACGGCGTCGCGCCCGCCCGTGGTCTTCAACGAGCTCTACCGCGGCGCGGCGCGGGGCTCGGGCTGGGTGGAGATCCACAACGCGGGGGACGCGGCGGCGGACCTGGCGGGGTTCGCGGTGGCGGACGACCCGGCGCGGCCCGACCCCTATCGGTTCCCCGAGGGCACGGCGGTCGTGCCCCGCGGCTTCCTCGTGGTCGAGGAGGCGGCGAGCGGACTCGACCTCTCGTCGGAGGAAGTCCGGCTCTTCCTCCTCGCGCCGGACGGCTACTGCGTCGCGGCCACCGCCTTCGACAGGACCGCTCCGGAGGGCTGGACGCAGGGCTTCTCCGAGGCCTGCTTCCCCGACGGCAACCGGCAGGCGTGGGTGACGCCGACGCCGACGCGCGGCGCGCCGAACGCCGTGGAGCGCGTCACGGACGTCGTGATCAACGAGATCTTCTACCACCCTCCCGACGACCGGTCCGGGGAGTTCATCGAGATCCACAATCGGGGCCAGCGAGCGATCGATCTCTCGGGCTTCCGCTTCGACCGGGGCATCGACTACACCTTCGGGCCAGGCACCACGATCGAGGCGGGAGGGTACCTCGTGGTCACGGAGGACCCGGCCCTGCTCCTCGAGACCCACGGCCAGAAGGCCCTCGGGCCGTTCGAGGGCAGGCTCGCCGATGCCGGTGAGAACGTGCGGCTCGTGGACTCCAGCGGGAACGTGGCGAGCGAGGTGCGCTATCACGACGGCGGCTCCTGGCCTCGCTGGGCCGACGGCGGGGGCTCGTCGATCGAGCTCATCGACCCGAGGCACGACGGCGCCTTCGCCACCGCCTGGGAAGCGAGCTTCGAGGAGGACAAGGCGCCCTGGGAGCTCTACTCCTTCCACGTCGAGAACTACACACCCGCCGCGGCCTCGGAGCTGCACCTGTTCCTCGCCGAGCGCGGCGTCTGCCGCGTCGACGACGTGTCCATCACGCGCGACGGCGGCGAGAACCATATCCAGAACCCGGGCTTCGAGACGGACGCGAAGCTTTGGGTCATCCAGGGCACGCACGTGAGGAGCCGCCGCGTCGAGGGCGACGCCCACACGGGCGCGGCCTGCCTCGAGGTGAACGCCTCCGGCAAGGGCGACACCCTCGTCAACCGCATCGAGGCCGACACGAAGCCCTCCATGACGCGGGGGCCCTACGACGTCTCCCTCTGGGCCCGCTGGCTGCGCGGCGGGAGCCTGCTCCTCGTCCACGGCGAGTACACCGCGGGCTCCTACGGAGGGAGGCCTTCGCCGGCCATCAACCTCTCGGGGAACAGCATGTCGGCAGCCTTGAAGCTCAAGGTGCCCCAGAACCTCGGCACGCCGGGCGCCGAGAACAGCGCCCGCAGGCGACTGCGCGAGGCGACGGGCGGCGGGAACCTGGGCCCCGTGATCGGCGACGTGAGGCACTCGCCCGCCGTGCCGGCGCCGAACATCTCGGCTCCCGTCACGGCCCGCGCGAGCGACCCGGACGGCGTGGCGAGCGTGAAAGCCTACTGGCGCCTCGGCGGCGCCGGCGATGAGATGGCGGCGGTGGACCTCCTCGACGACGGCGCCCACGGTGACGGGGCGGCGGGCGATGGCGTCTACGGGGGGGCCGTCCCCGGCCAGGTGGCGAGGAGCAAGGTGGTCTACTACGTGGAGGCCGCCGACGGGGCCGGCGCCGCTCGCAGGTTCCCCGTCGACGCCCCTGCGAGGACGCTGCTCTACATGGTCCTTGACCCCACGAGCGAGCGGCTGGACACGGCGCGCGTCGTCCTCGACAACGCCCGGAGCCAGGAGCTCCAGAGCCGGCCCCTCCACTCGAACGACCTCGTCGATGCGGCCTTCGTCTTTGACGACGCGGAGGTCTACTACTCGGTCGGCGTGCGCTACCGCGGGAGCCCCTGGGGCCGCCCGTCGCGCTCGAGCTTCCGCGTGCGATTCGAGGACGACCGCCGCTTCCACCGGGGCCGGAGGGCCGTGAACATGTCGAGCCGCGGGGGTGCGCCCAACGAGGGCTCGGCGTACTTCCTGATCGGCCGCATGGGGGTCCCCGAGAAGCCCGTGCCGTACCCGGAGTACTCCTACGTGAGGTACTCCTTCAACGGCGGGACCTTCGCGACCTACGGCATGATCCAGCCCGTCGATCGGGACCTCCTCGTGAAGTGGTACGGCGATGGCGTCGAGGGGCCGAGCTTGAAGGTGGAGGGCCGCCGCCAGTTCAACGACGCCATGGACCTCGCGGGCATGTGGGACGGGGGCTCCTTCACGTACCGCAAGGACGAGAAGGAGAACTATCGGGGGTACTTCATCCCGAGCGTCCGGCAGAGCATCGACAACTGGGACCCCTTCATGGCCCTCTCGAAGGTCATGGACCGGAAGACGACCCCCGACCTGGCCTTCGACCAGGAGATCGAGAAGCACCTCGACGTCGAGGAGTTCCTCCGGGACCTCTCGGGCCGCATCTTGACGAGCGACTGGGACGCCTTCTGCGTCGGGAACGGCCACAACGGCTACCTCGTCCTGGACCATCGCGACCGCCGGTGGGACCTCCTGCCCTTCGACGTCGACAACACGTTCTCCAACTCCTCGACCGCCCTCTTCCCCACCGCCGACCCTGACGTCGCGCGGTTGATGACCCGCCCCTGGGCCCGTCGCATCTACTTCCGGATCCTCTCGGAGATCCTAGACGACTACTGGTCGCCGGTCACGGCGCGGCCGTACCTGGACGCGGTCCAGGCGGTCATGGGCGTGGGGACGACGGGGATCAAGACGTACCTGTCGGCGAACGTCAACGTGGTGAAGAACGGCCTGCGTACGGTATCGACGGCCACCTTCCGGATCGTCACGAACGGCGGCGAGCCCGTCTGGGTCGCTCCCGGCGGCGGAGGCTCGGTGGAGCTCGAGGGCGAGGCGCCGGTGAAGGTGGCGGCGATCGCCTACCAGCGGAACAAGGGGCCGCTCGAGGTCCTCGCCCCGGCGTGGACGAGCCCCGTGCGGTGGAAGGCGAGCTTCGCGCTCGATGGGCCCGAGACGGTCTTCGACTTCGCGGGCCTCGACAGGCTCGGCGAGCCGATCGGCAGTGCGAGCACCGCGGTGAGGATCGGCGTTCCGCCCCCGACCTTCGTGCGCGGCGACGCCGATGCGACCCGCACGCTCAGCATCACCGACGCGATCCGCGTCCTCCGGTACCTCTTCGGAGGCGAAGCCCTCGCGTGCCTCGACGCCGGGGACGCGGACGACAACGGCTCGTTGAACCTGACCGACGCGATCGCCCTCCTCGAGTACCTGTTCCGCCAGGGCGCCCCGCCCCCGGCGCCCTTCCCCGAGGCCGGACCGGACCCGACCGAGGACGAGCTGGACTGCGAGGGGTGATTCAGGCCCGGCCGCGCAGCACGGCGGATTCCTCGAAGACCGCCATCCGGATCACCGTGCGCTCGTCCGAGGTGAAGACCACGTGGATCTTGCCGTCCCTCGCCTCGAGGGCATAGGGGTAGGCGAAGTCGCCGGGACCCTCGGCGATGTTCCGGCGATGGGGGTAGGTCTTGTCGCCGTCGGTCGAGATCGCCGCCGTGAGGGGCGTCCGGTCCGAGAAGCTGTCGTTGTAGACGAGGAGCAGGTGGCCGTTCCGGAGCTCGAGGAGGTCCACGGCCGCGTTGGGATTCGGGAACCTCGAGTCGGCTCCCGGCGCCCACGTCCTCCCGCCGTCGTGCGATTCGGAGCGGACCAGGAAGCCATCGCGCCGGCCGCCGTAGTCGCCGCCGCGGCGGCAGTAGCAGATGAGGTGGTCCTGCGTGAGCTGGACCACGGCCGGCTGGATGTTGCCCAGGCGCGAGCGGATGGGGCTCGTCTCGCTCCAGCGCCTCTCCTTCGCGTGATGGCGGAGGAAGAGGGACGTGCAGTCCGCGGAGACCACCTCCGGGTCCGTCCCCACCTCGTGGTAGATGGGCAGCAGGTAGTCCCCGTCCTCGAGGACGATGGGCCGGTTCCGCACCATCCTGCCCGCGTCGAAGGCGAGGACGAACGGATCGGACCACGTGCGCGTGCCGTCGCGGGAGACCCTGGCCTGGATGCGGCTCGAGGCCCAGGTGGGGCCGTAGCGCACGACGTAGAAGAGCCACACGGCCCCGCCGGGCGCCTGCCACACGACGGCGTTCCCGTCGCCGTGGAAGGGCGTGTCGGCGACGATCCGAGGCGCCTCCCAGGCCGCCTCGCCCGCCACGAGCCGCGTCCCCCAGACGGCCGTGTCGTCCTCGTACTCGCCCGTGCCGCCGTGGAAGACGAGGAAGAGGTCGCCGTTCTCGAGCTGCGTGACCGACGCCGGGTGCTTGTACTTGCCGCCGGGGGACTCCGGACCGAGGACGCGGCGGACCTCGATGCCCGCGGCCGCGGGGGAGGCGCAAGCCGCGCCGAGCATGATCCACGGGGCGCTGAGGTTTGACGTGCGCATGGCGCTCGATTCGCGGCTCGAGGGTACGCCGGGTTGCGGCCCCGGGCAAGCGCGAAGAGGCGGCCGCTACTCCTCGACCGGCTCGAGCCCCCCGCCCTCGGCCTCGGGTGGCGCCACGGGGTCCGTGGCCGGATCGGCGGGCTGCGCCGGCGCCGCCTCCCCCTTCGCCTTGCCGCGGTCAGCGTGCTTCTTCTGGAAGGCCTCGTAGGACCTGCGGGTCTGCTCGCTCACGGGGTCGAAGGAGAGCGCCTGCTGGAAGGCCTTCTCGGCCTCCTCGAGCTTGCCCCAGGCCTCGAAGGCCACCGCCAGGTTGTTCCACGTCGTCACGCTCTGCGGGTGGTGGGCGAGGACGCGGTTCAAGACCCGCACCGCCTTCTCGAAGCTGCCCCCCTTGAAAAGCGTCACGCCGAGGCGGTTCGCCTCCTTCCGCGAGAGGGATAGGAGGCGGTCCGCTGCCGTCTCGAGGACCGCGGGGTCCTCGGGAGGCTGCTGTGCGATCGCCTCCGCCAGCAGCGCCGGGTGCTCGGGGTCGAGGCTGAGCCCGAGGGCGACGAGCTCCGCGATCAGGCCCGCCTGCGACTTCCTGTCGAAGCGCGAGAGCAGCTCGTGGACCGCGCCCGCCTGCTCCTTCGAGGCGCCCCAGGCCGCCGCGGCCTCTCGGAACCACTCGCCCCGGGCGCCCGCGAGGATGCGCCCCATGACCTCGCCGGAGGACTCGCCCTCGACGAAGAGGCGGAGGGGCGCGTCGAACTCGAGCCGCATGTTCAGGTCCGTGTTGACGAGCCTGGAGCTTCCGGCCTCGACGAACGCTCGCAGCGCCTGCGCGTCGAGGAGGAGGTGCGCGAGGAGGAGGCTCCGCACGTCGGCCGTGCCGAAGTGCCTCCTCAGGTCCCGCTCGATGTCCGGGACCTTCGCCACGATGGCCTGCGCGGCGGCGATCGGGCTCCCTCCTCGGTCGCCGTTCGGGCTCCCTCCTCGGTCGCCCTCACCCTCGGCGCCGCCCACCAGGGGCGCGTCCGAGGCGAGGAGGATCGTGTCGCCCCCGGAGATCCGGATGAGGCCCGAGTGGGGGAAGACGCCGAGCACCGTCCTCGCGACGAGGGCGTAGTCCGCGGCGCTGAAGGAGTAGACCTGGATCCACTGGGCGAGGATGCCGCCGGGCGCGAGCCTCGCCTTCGCAGCCTCGTAGAACTCGCGGGTGAAGAGGTTCGAGACGCCCGCGATCCAGGGGTTCGAGGGCTCGGAGAGGATGAGGTCGTAGTTGGCATCGGTCCCCTGGAGGTGGCTCCGGCCGTCGTCGAAGATCACGCGGAACCTCGACGACCGCTCGGGGCTGTGGTTCACGCCCTCGAAAACCCGCGAGGCGCGGAACACCGCGGGCTCGATCTCGAGGCACGTCACACGGGTCTCGGGGAAGAGGAGCGCGGCGCCCGACGTCGTCCCGCTCCCGAATCCGATCACGCAGAGCTCGCGGGACTGGGGCCGGAGGCAGAGGGGCATGTATGCGAGCCCGAGCTGCATCCCCATGTCCTGCCCGGTGCTGGCGTCGACCTTGCCGTTCACCCGCAGCGAGAAGTCCTTCCCCTGCTTCGTGACGAGGACGTTCGCCGCGGCCCCCTCCTCGAAGCTCACGAGCTCGTACCGGGTGGTCGGGTCGCCGACATGGCCGTACATGTACATGCCGACGTCCGTGATGCGCGGATCCACCCTGCGGGAGGACAGCGTAGCGAAGCAGCCCATGAGGAGGAGGAGGAGGCCGAGCTTCACGGCCTCGGGCAGCGTGCGCGGGAAGGGCGCGAGGAGGAGCATGGCGCCGGCGTAAAGGGTGACCGCGAGGGCGATGGTCCCGCCCGCCCCGAAGGCGGGGACGAAGACGAGGGTGGCGAGCGTCGCGCCGGCGAGGCTCCCCGCCGTGTTCCAGGCGTACACGGAGCCGATGGTCTTCCCGGTGTCGGCGGCGCGCTTGCGCGTGAGGTCCACGCAGACCGGAAACAGGATGCCCATGCCGACCGCGGGCAGGAGCTCGAGGACCGCGCTCGCGCCCACGGAGATGGCCGCGTTCCAGGCCTGGGATGCGCGCAGGTCCTTGAGGTAGCCGACGACGACCGTGGTCTGCGGCACGAGGAGCTTCCCGGCGCACGTCGCCGCGCCGATCGCGGCCAGCATCGCCGCGGGGACGTGGCTCAGGTCGCCGCGCCTCCTCAAGGCCGCGTGGAAGATCAGGCTCCCGAGGCCGATCCCCACGAGGATCAGGAACAGCATAGCCGTGAAGGCGTAGGTCGAGCCGCCGAGGATCAAGGCGAGCTGGCGCGTCCAGACCACCTCGAGGACCAGGGCCGCCTGCCCCGTGAGGAGGACGGCGACGTAGACGCGCCAGAGCCACGAGCGCGGCGCCGGCCGGGGGGGCGCGGGCGCCGCGCGCCCCGCGGGGCGGGAGGCGGCCGCGCCAGCCCCCGCCGCGGGGCCGCCCGCGGCTGCCTGCAGCGGGGCCCCGGCGGGCCCCGGGGCGGGCCAGGAGAGGGCCACCAGCGCAGCGATGCAGCCGATGGCGACGTTGAGGGCCGCGACGCCGAGGTTCGTGGCGAAGAGACCGAGGCTCGGGAGCAGGTGGAAGCCCGCGAGGTAGCAGCCGAGCGCCGCGCCGAGCGTGTTGATCGCGTAGAGCCAGCCCGTCGCATCCCGCGGACCGCCGTCGGGCGGCGTGAAGTGCTTGATCAAGAGCGGCAGCGTGCCGCCCATGAGCACGCAAGGCGGACCGATCGCGAGGAACGTGAGGAGGAAGCGGGCGAGGGAGTGGAGGAGCGGGTGGTCCGCGAGGTGCGGGTGGAGCGCCGCGGAGACGTGGCCCAGGAGGCCGAGCTCGAAGGGGAGGAGGGCCGCGAGGACGCCGATCGCGGCCTCGCAGGCGCCGTAGCCGAGGAGGCACGAGCGCGTCCGGTCGGCGAAGCGGCCGAGGAGGTGCGCGCCGAGGCCGAGCCCCGTGAGGAACGAGGCCGCGACGGCCGCCATGGCCAGGGTGGAGCTCCCCCACACGTGGGAGAAGCGCTTGAACCAGATCACCTGGTACGCGAGCCCCGTGGCGCCCGACAGGAAGAAGAGCGCCGAGGCGGTCCAGAAGGTGGCGGCGTCGCGCAGGCGGGGCGTCATGCGAGCCCTTTATTTACCACGCCGCGGGGGGCTCGCATACGGCGAAAAGCCGCCTACGATGAATCCCAGGAGAGCCTGGGGCTGTGGCACCGATTGCACGTCAGCGGGCGCCGTGCTTGGATGGTGGGCGTGAAGCTTCCGAATGGTGACCGGGCCGACCTCGGAACGAAACTCGAAGACTACACGCTCGATCCCTTGCATCGCAGCGGGCGGCACAAGGCGCGGGTGTTTGAATCGGCGTTGGGCATCACGCTGCGCAACAGCCAGGTGTTGCGTGAAGCGCTGCTCCGGGCGGCCGCGAACTCGGATGCGGCGATCGCAAAGGGTGACAACGGCCATGGACAGGTTTACGTGCTCCGCTTTCCTCTTGCCACTGACAAGGGGACGGCCGCGGTCTTGAGCTGCTGGATCATCCGCCGCGGCGAGGACTTTCCCCGCCTCATCACGTGCTATATACTTTGAGGCGATGGACAGCGGAATCCACATGCATGACGTCGTCGCGCTCCTGGAAGATACGCCTGCGGAGCACTTCGAAACGGGGAAGTCGCTCATCTTGCGTCGCGGGCAAGTTGGGACGGTCGTGATGACCTATGACAACAGCGCGTTCGAGGTCGAATTCTCGGACCGCGGGGGCCGTGCGTACGCGATCCTTCCCATCGATGCGCACAAACTGATCGTGCTGCGAGACTCCCCCGAGCTCGCCGGCACCTAGCCACGCCGCGGGGGGCTCGCATACGGCGAAACCCCGCGTACCATGGACCGGGCACGCGACGTCTGGAGGCCTGCATGCAAGGAACCACGGGGGTCCGCTCGAGGGGCCGGCGCGCGGCGTGGGTCGCCGCGGGTGCAGGGGTCATCGTCGTCCTCGCCGGGACTCCCGTACTCAAGCGATGGGTCGAAGAGGAGTGGTGGATCCACGAGCTCGACTCGGAGGATGGGGACGCAAGGAAGCGGGCCGCGGAGCGGCTCGGGGAGATGCGCTCCTGGCGCGCCGTGCCGCACCTCGTCGACCGCATGGAGGTCGGGGCGCTGAAGCGCATCGGGCCCGGAGCCGTCGCGGCGCTCCTGCGCCAGGTCTCGCTGGCGGCGTTCTCCGAGGAGGACGAGCCCGCGCTGCTCGAGTGCGCGCGCGAGGCGGACCCGCTCGTGCGCCGGCGGGCCCTCCTCGCCTTGCCGGCGGGGCGCGGCGTCTCCGAGGCCGCGTTCCGCGCCCTCCTCGGTGCCTTGGGGGACGCCGACGGCGAGGTGCGCCTGGCGGCGGCCCGCAGGCTCCTCGAGACACACCCGGACCTCCGCGTCGCGCGGCGGGCCCTGGCCGGGCTCGCGAGGGACGCCGCCGAGCCCGTCCGCATCGAGGCCGCTGGGCTCCTCGCCGCAACGAGGCGGCGATCGAGCGAGACGGCGGAGGTCTTCCTCGAGGCGCTGGAGGACCCGGTGGCGGCGGTGAGGATCGCCGCGTCGCGATGGATCGGCGAGCACGCCTCGTCCGCGAAGGCGGCAGAGGCCTTGAGCCGGCTCCTCGAGGACCCGGACCCGCTCGTGACGGAGGTGGCCGCCTCGGCGCTCCGGAAGGTGGCCTCGGTGCTCCCGCCCCCGGTCACGCCGGCGATCGCCGGGGCTGCGCCCCCGAGCGGCGCGGCCTTGCCCGAGCTGCTGACCCAGCTCCGCGACCACGCCGAGACGAAGGCCCTGCGCCGCGAGGCGGCGAGGGACATCGGGCGGGTCGCGGCGGGCTCCGAGGAGGCCTTCGCCGCGCTCCTCGGCGTGCTCGCCGACGGGAGCGACGACGCCGGCGTGCGCGGCGCAGCCGCGGAGGCCCTCGCGGCGGGGGGGTTCCCGCTCTCGAGGACCCTCGACGTGTTCCGCGGGCTGCTCTTCAGGTCGCTCCTCGACGAGAAGCGGGCGCTCCAGGAGGGCCTGTTCGCCGCCCTGGCGGAGCTCGGGCCAAGGGCACGGCTCTTGGCCCCCCCCCTGCGCGAATACGTCGGCGAGCGCCGCGACTCCCCGGCGGGCCGCTGGTTCGCGGCCCGGGCGCTCTGGCGAATCACGCGCGACGCGACGCAGGTGGTGCCGGTCCTCGTCGAGGACCTCGCGCGGCTCACGCTGGAGGACAAGAAGGCCATCGAAGGGATCTGCGCGCTCCTCGGGGACATCGGGGCCGGGATCGAGGCTGCGGCGCCGATCCTCTCGAGGCTCATCGGCGAGGAGGGGCTCGACGGAGCCGTAGCTCCGACCCTCGCGGCCGCCGACCCCCTCGACCTCGCGCTCCGGCGGACGCTGGAAGACTGGCTCGACGGGCTGCGGAGGCCCGACGACGTGGCGCGGGTCCTCGCGGTGCTCGGAAAGCACGGGATGGATCGCTACGTCCTCCGCCGCCTCCGCGGTGGCGACATCCGAGAGAGCCTGTGGATCCTGGGGGTCCTCTCGAGGATGGGGCCCGCGGCCGCGGAGGCCGTCCCGGCCCTGGAGTCCCTCCTCGGCGATCGCGACGAGGCCCTGCGCCTCGAGGCGGAGGAGGTGCTGCATTGCGTCCAGGGGAGATGAGCCTCGTCCCCCTTCTCCTCTCGATCGCCCTTGCCGGGGCCGCGACCCCTGGGCCTGGCGGCCCGTGGAAGCGCGAGCGAGCTCGTGTGCCGGGAGTGCGCTGATCGTCCCAACCTCTCTCGAGGAGTCTTGAGCCGAATGGGTCCCTGGACGCAGGAGGAAGAAGCCATGAGGAGCGAGGCGGACACTACCTCCGCAAGAGGCGCGTCCGCCGCAGGCGCGAGCTGTCCTTCACCGGCTTCGGCTCGGGCAGGACCTCGAAGCCTTCGGCTCGCGCGGCCTTTCCCTGCTGGACGTCGAAGGTGCAGAATGCCACGGGCTCATCTCCCGCTCCGGCCCGGAGCCGCATGGCAGCCGCGAGGTGGACCGCGTCGAAGCCGCGGAGCGGGTGCCTCAAGGCGAGTTGCCCCGCTCTGAGCTCTTCGAGCTCCACCGTGGCCATGTCACGCCAAGACGCCTCGAACTCGGCCATGGCGGCTTTGAATTCCGCTGAGGTCAGGCGCCCTGCGCGGCAGGAACGAGCCATGGCAGAGCATACCTCCGCATAGGCAATCCTTGAAGTGCCCACAACGTCCGCGCGTCGGATCAAGCCATTCACGACTTGGTCAAAGGGCTCCCTGAGGAAGCGCTTCACCACCGCGCTCGTGTCAAGGTAGAGGATCATGGCAGGCGATTGCGGGGAGCCCTCTTCAGCGACGATCCTCGAGGACCTGCCTCGAAACCTGAGGGTCGGGATCGCCCGGTTGCCAGGGCCTTCTGGTTGTAGGCTGCAGTTTCTTGCCGCTCCACTGGACGACGCCCTGGCGTCTCAGCTCATCGATCACCTTAACAGCACGCGGGACCGGGCTCAGCATGGCAACAGGCCTGCCGCGATCCGCGACGATGACCGTCTCGCCGGCGGTCGCCTTTGCCACGTACTTGCTGAGCTGACTCTTCAGCACCTTGATGCCTACGGTGGTCACTTGTTATCTCCTGATGTGGCTACTTCTGAACAGTAGCTCCTGGTCTCCCGGGTGTCAAGCTGTGGGCCAGGGCTGCTTCTTGCTTGCCCCGTCGGGTGAAGCGCGATCCGCGTCCCCCGCGATCCTCTCCAGCACCTCGAGCACCTTCTCCGGCGGCACGCGGCCGGAGAACGGGATGCACTCCACCGGCGCGGCTTCCCGGCCGCACGAGAGCCGTTCGTCGACGCAGAAGATCGTGGGCGATCCCGCGACCCTCTCCATGATCGCCCGCTTGCGGGCCAGGTAGTCGCGCGTCCAGAAGCCCACGATCTCCAGGTCCACGCGGACCCCGGGGTCGGTCCGGAGGCGGAACGTGAAGTCGGGGAAGAAGACGCTGTCGCCGGCCTGGACGAGGCGCTCCTCCCGGCGGATGTCCCATCGGGAGCCCAGGGCGGTGAAGTCGCGGAAGAACCGCTCTTCCACGGCGCTGTCGAAGGCCCTCGGCTCTCGGTGGGGCGAGAGCACCTCGTCGTCCTGGGTGATCGTGAGGCTCGCGCTCGCGCCGCGGAGGAAGAGGCGCGCCTCGACGCGAAAGCGGCTCGCGATGGCGCACGCAGGGAGGAACGCCGCCAGCGCCCGGCCGTACTTGAGCGTGCGCTGAAAGAGCGAGAGCGGCCCCGTGACCTCGATCCGGAGGCCGCCCCGGCTCGGCGGCGGGCTCCTCACCTCCACGATCAGCCCGTGCAGCTTCGCGAGGCGGTAGATGGCCCGGACCTGGCCATCGGCCTCGACCCGGACGCGGTCGGAATGGAAAAGGAGGCCCTGCACGAGCCGGAAGTTGTACCGGGCGATGATCCGCTCCACCGCCGGCAGGGCCTCGGGGAACGTGACGATGCGCTCCGACCGCAGGTCGCCGTAGAGCCAGGGCTCGATCGGCTGGCCCGCGACTCCCAGGGCCGCGGCCGCTTCCCGGAAGACGCGCGGGGCCTCCAGGTCCCGCGAGAGCGCCGCGCGCTCGAAGACGGCCGCGCGCAGCCGGCGCGGCGGCACGGGAGACCCGACGGCGAGGTCCATCGCCTCCTCGATGACCCGCCGCAGGCCCAGGACCAGCCGCCGGTCGTACGGCGCGGCCTCGGGAAGGCGCTCGAGCGACAGCTCGAGCTCTCCGTACCGCCTACCCGCCGAGGCCTCGTAGCGCTCGACGAGGGCGCGGACGAGGCCGACGCACCTCCCGTCGGCGTAGGCGGGGTCCACCTTCCCGCCGCGGACCTCATAGCGGAGGAGCGGCTTCGAGAGCACGAAGACCCCTCCTCTCCGAGGCCCTCCACTCCCTCGTCCCTGCCAGGACGAGCTCGTAGACGACGGCCTTCTTGCCGGGGATGGGCCGGAGCACGCGGCCGATCCTCTGGGCGTGCTCGCGCGGGTCGCTCGAGCCGCCGGCGATGATGGCCACCGACGCGGCGGGCACATCGAGGCCCTCGTTGAGCACCTTGGCCGAGACGAGCGTCCGGTAGACCCCTTCGCGGAAGCGGGCGAGGATCAGCTCGCGCTCCCGCCGCTCGATCTCGCAGGTGATGGCCGGCACGAGGAAGCGCCGCGAGACCTCGTAGGCCGACCGGTTGTCGGCGGTGAAGACGAGCTTGGGCTCCTCGTGGTGCGTCTCGAGCAGGACGTCCAGGGCGGCGAGCTTCGCGCTCGAGAGGGCCACGATCTCGCGCGAGCGGCGGAGGGCGCCGAACGCTTCGCGCCCCTCCTCGGAGCCCCACGAGGATCGAGCGAAATCGACCCATCCCGCTCGAGGGTTCTCATCGAAGAAGGCCTGGAGGCGCCCGATGAACCGGGCGCGGCAGCGCTCGTACTCGGCCTTCTCGTCGAGGGCGAGGGCGAGGGGGATGATCTGGATCTCGAAGTCGGCGAGGTACTTGCCCGTGAGCCGCGCCAAGGGCAGCGCGTAGCACACCGGGCCGAGGAGGGCCCGCGTCGATCGGACGACCCCGTCGTCCAGGGGCGGCGTCGCCGTCAGCCCCAGGCGCAGCGGCGCCGTGGTCATCTGGACGGCCTCGCGCAGCTCCGAGGAGGCCATGTGGTGCGCCTCGTCCACCACGAGGAGGTCGAAGTGGTCCCCGAAGCGGTCCATCTGCCGGTGCGCGCTCTCGTACGTGGCCACCGTGATGGGCTGGACCTCTCGCTCCCCGTCCCCGAGGACGCCGATGGGGCCGGGGAGGTGTTCGGAGATGGCGGTCCTCCACTGCCAGAGGAGCTGCCGCGTGGGGACGAGCACGATCGCCGGGAGCCAGAGGGTGTGCATCGCGTGGAGCGCGAGGCGGGTCTTGCCGCTCCCCGTCGGCAGCACCACCACGCCGCGCCGACCCGCCGCGATCCAGGCCCGGTGGGCTTCGGCCTGGTAGGGTCTCAGCACCGGACCGTCCTCGCCGAGACCCGGCCCCAGCTCGAAGCCCCTGGGCCGCGAGGAGCCGCAGCGCCAGGGGACGCCGCGTCCCTCGAGCCAGTCCCGCAAGGCCGCGAGGCGGAAGGCCGGCGCCCGCCAGCGGCGCACGCGCGAGTCCCAGAGCACGTAGGGCGGGAGCCGGAGCGGCGGGCCCGAGGCCGCGCCGGGCTCGATCAGAAGCGTCCCACGGTCGAAGGAGACCACCATGCGCGGCCTCGAGCACATGGCGTGCCTCCCGCCGGTCACCCTCCAGGGCGTGACGAGAAACCCTGGAAATATCGGGGAATCCTTGTCAGGGCCGCCTCGAGACGGCGCCTGCGAGGGTTCGCGGGCCGAGGGAGTGTCCGCTCGAAAACGAACAGGTGACCGGAAACGAGCATCGGCGTGCCCCGAGGACAGTACCCCGAGGGCAGGTGGAGGAGCGCAAGGGGCCCGCGGGCCGTGCACCCTTGCTCGTCGCCTCGGCGGGGGCGATCGTGGGGGCGGTGCGGAGCTGATGGCCCCGCATCCGGGAGGGGGAAGGCCGCCTCACTCGGCGATCAGCTCGGGATCCAGCGAGGGGGATTACGATGCAACCTCCCTCCACGGCGTGCCCCGCCTCACCCCCGCCCCACGCCACCCTCACCCCCGTGCGACCCGCACCTGCTTCTTGTCGAACACCGCGGCCAGCTCGACCACGGGCTCGGCGCCCGCGGCGCGGAGCTCCGCGGCGTACCTGTTGCTGCGGACCTGCTCGAGCGCCGCGGCGAGGGCCCCCTCCATGGTCTCCGAAGCCTTGAGCACCTTGAGCTCGAAGGCGACGCCGGGCCCGCCGGCCTGCCGCGGGGTGATAAGGACGTCGCATCTTCCGAGGCCGCTCTCCCGGTTCGAGCGCACCTGGTGCGCGGAGTCGAGCGCCACGAGCAGCCCCGCGACGAACGCGTGGTAGACGACCTCCTTGGCGCGACCAGCGGTGTCATGGAAGGAGAGCGTGCGCTCGAGGATGGTGCCGAGGTGCTCCTCCACCGC
>JACQVW010000487.1 GCA_016209535.1 Planctomycetota bacterium
CCCCCCTCCCCTCCCGTACACTCCCGGGACGTTGTTGCCCGGGCGGGTGGCGCCCGGGCCCTGCGGCCCCTGGTTGGGAGCACTCCATGCTTGCGACGCGAATGCGGCAGAAGAACGCGGAGTTCTACTTCGTCAGCTACCCGGCGCAGGACCTCCTCAAGAAGGTCCGGTTCGTGAGCCGATTCTACGGCGGCGGCCGGGGCGAGGCGGTCGGCGGGGAGAGGCCTGAGCAGAGGCCGAAGGACAGGGAGAAGGAGGAGGAGCCCGACGATGTCGAGGACTTCGTCCGCGCCATCGAGGGCAGCGAGAAGGCCTTCCAGCGGGCGCTGAACCGCCGGAAGGTCTCGCAGATCCGGGACTTCTTCCGGAACGTCTCGGAGCAGCCCCTCGTCCCCGGCGCGATCCTCCTCTACACCTCCGAGGAGCTCGCCTTCGAGCCCATGGGAAAGTACGAGCGCGTGGGCGACCTCGCCGAGCCGGAAGGCCACTTCCTCATCATCGACGGGCAGCACCGCCTGGCGGGGCTCCACTTCTACCTCGGCGAGGCCGACGCGGACCGGAAGATCGAGGTGCCCTGCGTGGTCTTCGACGGGAAGACCTCGGACTTCGCGACGGAGATGTTCGTGATCATCAACTCCACCCACACGCGCATCAACAAGTCGCACCTGATCGACCTCTACGAGAAGATCGAGTTGGGCACCGACGCCGAGAAGAGGTACGCCGCGAACCTCGTCCGCGCGCTCTACGAGAGCAGCGACTCGCCGCTCCAGTACCACATCAACATGCTCGGCGGGAGGACGCAGCAGGACCTCTGGATCAACCAGGCCCAGATCTTCTCCGAGGTCCACCGGCTCGTGGAGCGCTAGGAGACGCAGCGCTTCACCCGCGACTCCCGCGGCTGGAACCGGAACCGGGGCTACATCTTCCTCCGCGACGTGCTCCGGGGGGTCCGGAGCGCCCTCCGCGAGGCCTGGGGCGACAACAAGCGGTTCATGGTGACGCGGGACGTGACGATCAAGGCCATCGTGCGGCTCGGGACCGACGTCGCGGCGGCCTGGGGGAAGCAGATCGAGCCCGGCGAGGACTCCTCGGACCTCCTCGCGAAGCGGTTCGCCCCCCTCGAGGCCATCGCGGGCGAGTTCCGCCGCGACGGCTTCTACGAGCGGTTCCCCGCCCGCGGCCAGGCCGAGCGCGTCGAGAAGATCCGCCGGAGGCTCGCCCGCGAGCTCGGGATTGCACGGGGAGAGGCGGAGAAGGCCGAGTAGGGCTCAGGCGGGCAGCACAGTGAACCCTTCTGTGCGGGCTGCGCCTCGCAGGCGCTCGTCGAGGCAGACGAACCGCTCGCCGGTGGGCTCATTCTCGCACCAGAGCAGGGCGGCTGCGAGCTGGAGCGCATCGGCAGCCCGGAGTGGGTGGACCGCGAGCAGTCTGCCGGCCCGCCTGCGAACCTCCTCGGCCGGCGGGATCGTGTCTGCGTCATCAGCAAACGCCTCAAGCCTGAAAAGTGCCTGCGCCACGACAGCCCCAGGCAGCGGCGATTCCCGGTTCCGCCGGTGGATCGCCGAGCGGCACTCGACAGAACAGGCCCACCAGATGGCGGGCTCATGATCGGCCCGGACCATCGTCGACATGTCCCCGGACGTCGGTTCGGGCAGGAGGATCGGCACAACCGCAGAGCTGTCCCAGAACATCAACGCCCCTCACGTCGTTCCTCGAGGAGCGCTTCGAGCACCGTCTTCCCGGTCACTGTGCCCTTGGGCGGCGTGAGGAGGGCCTTCCGCACGCGTCCCCGCCCCAGTCGGAGCAAGCCCGCGCTGGCCAGGCGCTCCCTCCTCGAGCCACGCTTGTGTGCAGCCTCCAGGGGGACGAGCTTCGCCACGGGGACGCCCCGCTCCGTCACGAGAACCTCCTGCCCAGCCTTGACCTGCTTCAGGTACTTGCTGAGTTTCGCCTTGAGCTCGGCAACAGGCGTCGTGGTCATATGACCATCATGGTCAGAAGCGGTTGACCTGTCAAGCCCCCTCCACCTCCCCCAGGGCCTCGCCCACCGCCTGGGCGATCCGGTCGATGTCCTCGTCCGAGTGGGCCAGGGAGAGGAAGAACGCCTCGTACTGGGCGGGCGGGAAGTACACCCCGCGGCGCAGGAGGGCGTGGAAGAGCTTCGCGTAGCGGTCCGTGCGGCAGTCCCCGAGGGAGTCGAGGCTCTCGACGGGGCCCCTCGCGAAGAAGAGCGTCGCCATGGAGCCCACCCGCTGGAAGCAGAGGGGCAGACTCGAGCGCGCCATCGCGCGCCGCACGCCCTCCTCGAGCCTGCGGCCCTTCCCATCGAGCTCCTCGTAGGCGCCCGGGCGGCCGAGGGCCTTCAAGGTCGCGATCCCCGCCGCCGTCGCCAGCGGATTCCCCGAGAGCGTGCCGGCCTGGTAGACGGGGCCCTCGGGCGCCACCCTGGCGAGGATCTCGGCGCGGCCGCCGTAGGCGCCGAGGGGCAAGCCGCCCCCCACGACCTTGCCCATCACCGTCAGGTCCGCGCGCACGCCGTAGAGCTCCTGGGCGCCGCCGGGGGCGAGGCGGAAGCCCGTGATGACCTCGTCGAGGATCAAGAGCGCGCCGTGCCGGTCGCAGAGCTCGCGGAGACCCTGGAGGAACCCGGGCCGCGGCGGCACGCAGCCCATGTTGCCCACGACGGGCTCGACGATGACCGCCGCGACCTCGCCGGGGTGGCCCTCGAGGATCGCCCGGACGCTGTCCAGGTCGTTGAACCGGGCGTTGTGCGTGAGCGCCGCGAGCGCCGCCGGCACCCCGGGGCTCGACGGGGTCCCGAAGGTGAGGGCCCCCGAGCCGGCCTTGACGAGAAACGAGTCCCCGTGGCCGTGGTAGCAGCCCTCGAACTTGATCACCCTGTCGCGGCCCGTGAAGCCGCGGGCGAGGCGCAGCGCCGAGAGCGCTGCCTCGGTCCCGGAGCTCACCAGGCGCGCCTTCTCGACCGAGGGCATGCGGCGAGCGATGAGCTCCGCGAGCTCCACCTCGGCTTCGGTCGGCGCGCCGAAGGTGGTCCCGCGCCGCGCGGCCTCGACCACGGCCTCGACGACCTCGGGGTGCGCGTGCCCGAGGATCAAGGGGCCCCAGGAGCCCACGCAGTCCACGTACTCGCGCCCCTCCACGTCGGCGACGCGCGAGCCCCGGCCGCTCCGGAAGAAGACCGGCGTCCCCCCTACCGCCTTGAAGGCCCGCACGGGGGAGCTCACGCCGCCGGGGATGACCCGCTGGGCCCGCTCGAAGAGCTCCTTGCTCGTGGTCATGGTCTCCTCGCGAGGAGCTTCGCCGCCTCGCGCGCGTGGTAGGTCAAGATCACGTCGGCTCCGGCGCGCCGGATCGAGGTGAGGACCTCCATCAGGATGCGGTCCCCGTCGACCCAGCCGCGCTCGGCGGCCGCCTTCACCAGGGAGTACTCGCCCGAGACGTTGTAGGCCGCGACGGGCACCGGCGAGGCCCGCTTCACCTCGCGCAGGACATCGAGGTAGGCCAGGGCGGGCTTCACCATGACCAAGTCGGCGCCCTCGCCGAGGTCCAGGGCCACCTCGCGCAGGGCCGCACGGCGGTTCGCGGGGTCCATCTGGTAGCCGCGGCGGTCGCCGAAGGCCGGCGCCGACTCGGCGGCGGCCCGGAAGGGGCCGTAGAAGGCCGAAGCGTACTTCGCCGCGTAGCTCAGTATCGGCACATCGAGGCGGCCCGAGCGGTCG
>JACQVW010000488.1 GCA_016209535.1 Planctomycetota bacterium
CCCTTCGCCCGCCCGAGCGAGGGGCAGGGCGGCGGCCCCGAAGAGCAGGAGCTCGACCTGGCCGGCGCGGCGCGAGAGGCCGCGGGGGACTCCGTCGTTGCGCAGCATGCGGCGACTTGGAGTCCCGCGCCGCGCATTCCTCGACCGCCAGCGGCGAGATTACGAGTCCCGGACATCGTCTATGTCCTCGGGAGGCTCGTGGCCCTCGCCGCTTGTCTCGTTCCGCTCGGGGCCTTCGCCGTCCACGTCTTCGCCCCGGACCTTGCGGCAGGGATCCCGGGTGCGCCGGCCTACCTCGGGATCCCGGCGGGCTTCTGGAGCCTGGTCCTCATGGCGCTCTTCCTGGGCCTCGCCGGCGAGGCGGCCAAGAGACGCGGGGGGCGGGGGTGGTAGCTTTCGCCTGGCCTGGCCGTCCGGTCCGTGGCCTCGGGTCCCTTCCTGGGTGAGGTCTGTCCCTTCCTCCTCTCGGGCGAGAGAACCGTTGACCCGAGTCTGGGAGCGGTAGAGAATGCGTATTGGACGCTGTCCCCGGCAGGCGCGTCGGGGCCTGCGGTGCGCGGGCTCGACGCGTTCGTCATCAGCCACGTTTCCGTAGCGGGCTTCGTCCGCGCTACGCCGTGTGCTGTTGGGCCCGCGGTGCCGTCCGTCGCTCTGAGGTCTGTCGCTCTGGGGGTGTCATGATCGATCCGGCCAACTCGTCGGAAGAACGCTACGGGCGCTTCCTCGGTCTGCTCCAGGCCGCCCAGGGCCTCGACGGAGACGAGCTTCGCCTGTTCCTCGACGCCCAGTGCGGCGACGACAGGTCACTCAGAGCCGAGATCGAGAGGCACCTCTCCTTGAAGGAACAGGCGGCCAGGCTCGCCAGTCAAACCGGCCCTATCCTGCAAGTGGTCGGAGACTCGTCGAGCGCCGTCCCGCCTGGACCCTCCCTTGGCTCCCGCATCGGTCCGTACCGGCTCCTCGAGATCCTCGGGGAAGGGGGCATGGGGATCGTCTACCTCGCCGAGCAGACCGAACCGGTCCAGCGCAGGGTCGCGCTGAAGCTGATCAAGGTGGGCATGGATACCAAGGAGGTCACAGCCCGCTTCCAGGCCGAGCGCCAGGCCCTCGCCATCATGCAGCATCCGAACATCGCCAGCGTCTTCGACGCTGGAGCGACGGAGTCCGGGCGCCCCTACTTCGTGATGGAGCACGTCGCGGGCGAGCCCATCACCAGGTACTGCGACCGCCATCGTCTCGACACGCGCCAGCGCCTCGCGCTGTTCGTCACCGTCTGCGATGCCGTCCAGCACGCGCACCAGAAAGCCATCATCCACCGGGACATCAAGCCGTCCAACCTGCTCGTCATGCTCAGGGACGGGAAGCCGGTGCCGAAGGTCATCGACTTCGGGATCGCCAAGGCTCTCGACCGCCGCCTGACCGGAGACACGCTCTTTACCGTGAAGGGGCAGCTCGTGGGGACTCCTGAGTACATGAGCCCGGAGCAGGCGGAAATGGGCAGCCTCGGCGTCGACACGCGGACCGATATCTACTCCCTCGGCGTCGTCCTCTATGAGCTCCTCGCCGGCGCGCTGCCCTTCGACAGCAAGGTCCTGCGCGAGGCCGGCCTTGCCACCATCCCGAAGATCCTGCGCGAGCAGGAGCCCGCCATGCCGAGCACCAGGGTGAGCCGCCTCGGCGAAGCCTCGGCGGAGGTGGCCGCCAAGCGAGCCACCGACGTCCAGTCGCTTGCAAGGCAGCTCCGCGGCGACCTCGACTGGGTCGTCATGAAGGCGATGGCGAAGGACCCGGCGCGCCGGTACGCGTCGGCGTCAGAGCTCGCGAGCGACATCCTCCGCCACCTCGGGCACGAGCCCGTCCTGGCGCGCCCGCCGAGCGCCGTCTACCGGCTCGGGAAGCTCCTCAAGAGGCGGAAGGTGCCCGTGGCGGTCGCAGCGGGCGTCGTGCTCTTGCTCGTGGCCTTCGCGGTGGGCAGCTCCGTCGCCAGGGAGATGCGCATCCGGGAGAGGAGCGAGAAGGCCCGGGCGGCTCTCGCGGAGGGGGACCTGGAGAGTGCGAAGGCCGAGGCGCGGGTGCTCGAGGTCGACTACCCGCGCCTGCCCGAGACATACGAGATCCGCGCGGAAGTGCGCAGCGCGGAGCGCCGGTCCGAGATCGAGAAGGCCCAGGCGCTGCGCCTCGAGGGGGAGAGGCTCTGGAAGCAGCATCGCGACGTGAAGGAGAACGTCCGGGAACTCGAGACAGCCTGGATCGATGAGCGGGATCGGCCGCCCTTCTGGAGGCCCGTCTGGGAGCGCGGCGAGGAGGTCGAGCGCTGGAACACACTCCGGTCGACGCGAAGGGACGTTGAAGCGGATTACAATCGCGCCGTGCTTACCCTGCACAAGGCGCTCGAGATCGCCCCGTCCGATTCCGAGGAACACGCGAGCATACGCCGGGCTCTCGCAGAAGCCTACTTCACGCGCTACAAGGAAGCCGAGGCCGGCGACGAGGTACGCCTGGGGCCGGACTGGCTTCGGCGCATGGTCGAGGCGCTCGCCGCCGGTTACGAGGACGAGCTCGGGGGAGGAGGCACGGTTGCCCTCCAGACGGATCCGCCCGGCGCCGCCGTGTACTGGTTCCGCTACGAAGAGCGTGAGGCGCGGCTCGTGCCGATACCGTGCCGGCCGGCTCTCGGGGGGCGCGAACCGCAGGAAGGGTGGCTCCACGAGGACCCTTTCCTGCAGGTCGAGAGAGTCTGGAAGCCGGGGCTGTCCACTCTCCTCGAGGGAGACCGCATCCTGGAAGTGAACGGAACGGCGGTCCGCTCGCACGGGGACCTCGCGCGGAGCTTGCGCGGCGTGGCTCGTGACGAGGAGGTCGAGGTCAAGGCGCTGCGCCGTGGAAGGGACGAACGGTTCCGGTGGATCCCCTTCCCGGGCACGGGCACCGAGCTCGAGCTGGACGAGCTCCGCCTGGTCCACCCGTACCTCCAGTCGGGGGTCACGTTCAGCGCGTACCCTCTCGAGTGCACGAGCGACAACCGCGTGGGGATCACAGCGGCAGGTTCGTCCCTGGAAGTCGGCCTCCCGAGGGGAAGCTATCTCTTCGTCTTCAGGAAAGAGGGCTACGAGGATACCCGCGTTCCGCTCGCGATGCCGTGGGAGGGACGCGAGGTGACCGTGCGTCTCCTGAAAGGAGAGGAGATCCCACCCGGCTTTGTCTACATTCCGGCCGGGCCGGCCCGTACCGGCGGGGATCCGGAGGCGTTCCAGAGCCTCGACTGGGGAGTCCGGCCGCTGAAGGGTTTCTTCATGAGCAAGCACGAGCTGACCCTCGGGGAGTGGCTCGAGTTCCTGAACGACGACGAGGTCCGCTCGCGTACCGACGACAAGGGGAAGTACGCTCCTGCCATGAGCGAGGAGGTCAGAAGTGAGTTGCGCGCCGCGCGTGGGACAGAAACCAGGCCGATCACGCTGGGGACCTATCTACCCCGCGACGCCACCGGACGCTGGGCCGCGCCGGAGGGCGCGAGCTTGAAGCTGCCGGCGGGGGAGATCTCCTACCTGGCGGCCCTGGAATACATCCACTGGAGGAACCGGAAGGAGGAGCGCTGGCGGTACCGGTTTCCGACGGACCACGAGTGGGAGCGGGCGGCCAGGGGTGTCGACCGCCGCATCTACGTGTGGGGCAGCATCCCCGTCTGGAACTACTGTTGCTCTTTCTTGGCGAAGATCGAGGGAGGGCCAGACCTCGTCGAGGCGGGTGCCTCCCCCTTCGACGAGAGCGTCTTCGGCGTCCGGGACCTTGCGGGTTCCGTCTCCGAGCATACCGATGGGAGACCGGCCTCGAAACTACGGAACCGGGCCTACCGGGGAGGAAGCTCGCGGGACCCTGACGACTTGTATTTCCACGTGGCCAGTCGTAACAGCATCGCACCGTGGATGGCTTTCCTGAAGTCCGGCCTACGCTTGGTGGTGGAGCTCGGGCCGTAGCTCGCCGGACGCGCT
The DNA here is from genome assembly GCA_016209535.1 of Planctomycetota bacterium. Classification (GTDB taxonomy): domain Bacteria; phylum Planctomycetota; class UBA8108; order UBA8108; family SXIK01; genus JACQVW01. Next base: position 3,990 of record JACQVW010000488.1, read on the forward strand.
CGGGTCGGTCCGGCGGATACCCAGGGACTACTCACACGTCTCGTACATCGCGCAGTCCAGCGCGTCCGCGCTCGGATCCGGGCCGCAGGGCCCGGGAGGCGGGCCGGGAAAGGCCGGCGGCTCGTTCCCGAGGAAGAGGTAGCCCAGGATACGGATCGCGTCGGTGAGCTCAAGCTTCCCGTTGTCGTCCGCATCCGCCGCGTCGAAGCACTCGGGGACGCGCGTGGGCGACCCGAGGAAGAGGTAGCCGAGGATCTGGACGGCGTCGGAGAGGTCGAGCCCCCCGCTCTGGTCGACGTCCCCACGGCGGAAAAACCCGGTGGTCGTGAAGCGCCATATCGGCCCTGGAGTGTCGCCGCCTCGGTTTCGGGCGATCACCTGCCACAAGTACGCGATGCCGGGCCGGACACCGGGCATGTATGACGTGTCCGTGAGGTTCGCGATCAAAGGAAGCGGCCTCTCCCCCTCCGGTCCGAAAAGGACCGAGTAGGACTCAGCACCCTCGCCAGGGCTCCATTTCAGGGCCAGGCCCTCCAGCGGAACGTCCGTCGCACGGTCGGACGGCAGGGGCTGCGAAGGGGCCCCCGGCGGCCTCGGCGGCGGGTTCACCGTCCAGAACGGCCAGACCTCCCCGGCAGTTTCCCCGCGGTGGTTGCTCGCCACCACCTGCCAGCAGTACGCGCGTCCCGGTGACAGCTGGGCTCCCGGTTTGTAACAGGGCTGAGGAAGCCCTCGGGCAACGGGAGGTCCTTGAGCAACCAGGGTAACGGGACAGGAATCCCGTCCGTCGGACCGTTCTACGAGGTAGACATGGTAGGTCTCGACCAGGCGCGCCGACGCCCAGCAAAGAGAGGCATCCAGTTCCACTGCCGCCTGGGTCCCACGGCTGTAGAAGGGGCAACTCGGAGCGTCCGGGAGGAAGAAGCTGATCCGGTTCATAACGGGATCCGTGTCGACGGCTTTCTCCTCGTCAAACTTGATCTTCGCCCTGTTGTCGAGAATGGTGCCCTCGGTGAGGTCCTGCTTCGGGCGCACCGAGAAGGAGACCTGGCCCTTTCGCTTCACCTCATCCCAAGGAGGGAGAATACCCTCATCCGTATCCTGATGCAGGACCCTTTCGCCCATCGGATGCGGGACGGGATCCGGGACCCACAGGTTCCAGCAGGCGAGTCCGGTCTGCCGGTCCAAGCGGAACTCGGTCTGGAGGCACACCACACCCTTCGCGCCGTCAAGCTCCTTGGGTACATTCGCCTCGAAGACCTGGGTGGAGGTGGCGATTCCTCCGCTTCCTTCCGTCGAGTTCACGGGAACTCCAGTGCAATCTGTCACGCGCGCACCCTCGACATCCAGTGAGAAACCCTCCTCCCCCACCGTGACCGATTCCACCTGGAAGCTCTCCAGGTCGAATAGTTCCTCGTCGAGGTCGTCCTCGATCACAAGCTGGTGCACAGGGGCGGTCGCCTGCGGCGGTTGGTTCTCGAACCTGATCGTGTAGGTGAGGACGTCATCCCGGCTCACCAGCCTTTCCTCCCCCTCGCCCATGGGGCCTTCCTTGTCGTTGGGGTCGAAGGAGCCGACGACCTGGGCTCGTCTCTCCGAGACGACGCTGGAGGCTTCCAAGGGCAAAGGGAGAGGCGCGTCGGGAAGTCCGGTATCGTCCGGAGCCGGGGGACAGGTGATGTCCGGCTCCGGATCCCCAGGCGCGACGAGGAGCTCCCGGCCCAGGAGATCCTGTCCTCGAGGCAGGATCGCGGAACTCTCCCCCGCGACCACCCGGTACCCCGGGACTCGGACCTCGTAGCTCCTTCCCCCCTCGAGCCGGTCGAGAAGGTAGAACCCGTCGGCGTCCGTCCAGGCGCAGGACCGGACGACTCTCTCCTCCCAAGCCGTCACCCTGACCTCCGGAAGGGGGACCCGGTCTTCGCCCCGGGCCTCGAGGATCCGTCCGGCGATGGCTCCCGCGGATCGCCCCAGGGCCTCCCGAACCGCGAAGCGGAAGATCTCCCGGACCGACGAGACATCGACCGGCCCCCGTGCGCCAAGGCGGGTGGCGATTCGTGCCAGGGACCCGTGGTACTCCCGCCAGGAGCCCCCCAGGTTCACCGAAAGGACCCGCCAGGCCCGGGACCAGTCCTCGGGGCTCATTCCTCCTGGAGTCTCGATGTCCTGCCAGGGGACGAAGTTCACGCTGCCGGGCGAGAAGACGCTGACCGTGAACGATGCTGCCTGCTCGCTCCTGTTCGTGAAGATGATCGGGATCTCGACCCGCCTCCCAGCAGGCAGGGTGCCTGCCACGCCTCGCGGGTCCACGCCCAGCACCTGAAGGCTGCTTCCCCGGAAGCCCTTGTCCCGCTCGAGGCGGAGCTCGGTCTCGGGAGGGCCGCTCACCACGAGGAGCGGAGCCGGCATTGCCTCGTCCCCCGCGTTCTCGTAGCCGAGAGTCATCCGGGAGACGCGGCCCCGGCGGTATCGGTCCGGCACACGGATCTGGACTCGCAAGATCGGGCCGACTCCAGGCGCGGTCACCGTGAAGGCTCCCTCGAGAATGGCGATCATCTGTCCATTGGTCGCTCGCAGGTCGTAGATTCCCTCCGGAACATCGGACAGGTCCAGGACCACTTCCACCTCCGCGGATGATATGTGAACATCAGGTATGGCCTCCTTCACCACCTCGCCTGTCCTTTCCAGCAGGAAGGCCGTATCCGCCGTGAATCCGGCTCCGGAGATCCGGATACGCGCTTTCTCGCCGCGGGTGGCCCTGTCGATGGAAAGACTCGAGAGGCGGAGCTCTGCTTCCGTCGCCGTCAGCCTCACCTCGTTGACGCAGTTGAAGCGGATCCCCTGGACGAGTATGTAACTGACCGCCTCCCGGGCCACCGGGAGGAGAAGGGTCTGACTGGCCCGCGAGGGTTCCGCGGAGGTGAGGTCGAAGTGGATCGGTGTTTCGATCTCTCCCCAGTGCAGGTACAGCGCGTTCGCATCGAGAGGATCCAGGCCCTCGAGAGTGATGACCACCGTGCGGCCCGCAACCCCGGCCAGCCGGTACCAGGCCTGCGGGCGGACACGGGAAAGGGACGCATCCAGGGAGACACCAAGGAGCAGATCCTCGATCTCGACGTGCACCGTGCAGAGACGACTCGGCGGAGACGAACCGGGACCGATCAGCCCGGTGACCGAGTAGGTATGAGGACCCCGACCCAGGTCCGGGTCCAGGTAGCCGATGGCGGCGCCGCTGAGGGTGGCGAGCATGACCCCGTCCCTCCACACCTCCACAGAGGTGTAGGCAGCGCCGCGGATCCAGGACAGATCGACGCTGCGAGCGAGGACCTTGCAGGTGAGTTCCGGCGGGGGAATAACCGGAGGGTCGCCAGGACTGCCGAAGTAGACGAACGCTCCGCCACTGACGTCGTAAGAGTCCGCCCCGACGATGACGTCGGAGTAACCATCGCCGTTGACGTCACCGGCGGCCGCGACCGAGATACCGTAACGGTCCTCGAGATCGTCCGCCTCCTCGGTCCACGCCGCTTTGGCTCCGAGGCCCTCGGCCGAGCCCTCGTACAGGAACGCCCCGCCCGCATCGGGCTCGAGCTCGGCATTGTCCCAATGGGGCGCCCCGACGACGACGTCGGAGTACCCATCGCCGTTGACGTCACCCGCGGTTGCCACCGAAGAGCCGAAGGTGGCCACCAACTGACGGCCTGTGGCGCTCCAGCTCGGGTCCCTTGCAAGCCCCGAGGGCGAGCCGTGGTAAACGAACGCCGCGCCTTCCCTCTCGAAGTCTTTCTTGAAGTAGTAGGCTCCGACGATGACATCGGCGTACCCGTCGCCGTTCACATCGCCCGCTGTCGAGACGGAAAAGCCGAACTGGGGGCCTTCATTCCCCTCCTCCGGGTTTCCCTCCGCGCTCCACTGGAGCGCGGAAGTCACTCCACTTGCGGAGCCGTGGTAGACAAACGCCGCGCCCTCACTTTGTGTGCCGTTGTTGAACTGGTAGTCCCCGACGATCACGTCGGCGTACCCGTCCCCGTTCACATCGCCCGCTGTCGAGACGGAACGGCCGAAGCGGCCTCCAGGATTCCCCTCTAAGGTCACTGTCGGCATCGTCTCGAGTCCCGAGCACGAGCCGTGGTAGATGAACGCTCGGCCCACGTCGTCGCGCTTTCCTCCGCCGGGCGCGCCGATGATCACATCGGCGAGGCCATCGGCGTTGACGTCCCCGGCTGTGGCCACCGAGGCGCCGAAGTAGGCGGTCGCAACCCCCTCCGGCGCCCAGGCCGGCTCGTCTGCGAGCCCCTCGGCCGACCCGAGGTAGAGGTACGCCTTCCCACGATCGTCGTCTCCGAAGTGCCACGCGCCAACGATCACGTCAGCGAAGCCGTCGCCGTTGACGTCGCCCGCCGTCGCCACCGACTTCCCGAATTCGGCCCGTTCCTCGTTCCCCTCGGCGGGCCAATCTGTCGGGTCCGCTGCAAGCCCGTCAGGAGACCCGAGGTAAACGAATGCCTTCCCCTCGTCTACCTGACCGTTGTCGTACCGGTACGCTCCGACGATCACGTCGGAGTATCCGTCGCCGTTCACGTCCCCTGCCGTCGCGACCGCGTCGCCGAAGTAGGCGTCCGCCTGATCCGTTTTCACGTTCCAGAACGGCGAGCTCAGGAGCGGATCCACCGAGAGCGGGTAGACGGCGCCCCTGTCGTCGATCCGGATCGAGAGCCGCCCTTCATCAATGGCCACCCCCACCTCGACCTCCTCGCCGGAAGCGTCGCGCACCCTGAGCCCACCATACCGCAGCACCGGCTCCTCCGAAGGCCCCGCGAAGAGGACTGCGAGTCCGTCCCCGCTGACGCTTCCGCAGAGCGCGCCCCCGATTTCCATCTCGATGACCACCGGCACGCAGCCGTCCCCCGGGGGCCGCTCCAGGAGCTCGAAGCCCTGCTCGATCCCTCGCTCGTCGTTGAGGTACCACTCCGTGAGGTCCCTCCTCGGGTATTCGATGCGGTTCCCCTCGGCCGTGGGGAAAACCGGCTCGACCTCCTCGAGCGCCCCGTCCCTGCCGTGGCGGACGAGACGCAGGAGTAGCTCCCAGCGCAGGGAACGCTCGGTGCGCGGGCTGATGAGGACGCCATCACGGCCCATGCGGCTCCTGAGGTTCCCCGCTCGGTTGGGAGCCGAGTACGCCCCTCCCGCCACCGGTGAGAAGTGGTACTCCCGGAGGCGAAGGTCCTTCTCGATCTCAGCGACCCAGGCGCGAGGCGGCTCTGGATTGAGTGCGGCGGGAGCCGCCTGGCCGTCCTGCGAGCGCAACCCGGGGCAGGCGAGGGCCAGTCCCATTCCCAACAACGCTGTGGCGCCCGAGCGCCAGAGGGTCAGTCTGTCCATCGGAAACCTCCGAATCCTCCATGCACGAAACCTCACGGAACAAGGACCCATGAGCACACCGGTCCCAAGAACTTCACTGTATGCTTTCCCTCCTGGGCTGGCAAGCGGTCGCGGGTCGCCCCGTGTGTGCCTTTCCGTTCTGGCACTGCCGGGGGTGACGGGTTGCGAGCGCCATCGGTAGCAAGAAACGGGTGCCGGACGCGACAGGTTCTCCGGTTTTCCTGAGGTGCGGGGGATCTCGTGCGGTGAAACTTGGTTCCACAGCCGGGTCGAACGGCTATCCTGTTCGGAGGCTCTCGATCGCAGGCATGGACGACATCACGCAGCTCTTGCGGCGGGCTTCGGGCGGGGACAAGGAGGCCCTGGACCGCGTGGTCACCCTCGTCTTCGAAGAGCTCCGGGCTCGGGCCCGGATGCACCTGGCGGGGGAGCGGCCAGGCCACACGCTCACCCCCACCGCCCTGGTGAACGAGGCGTATCTCCGGCTCGTCGGCGAGAAGGACGTCCCGTACCAGGACAGGCGGCATTTCTTCGCCATCGCCTCGAGGAAGATGCGCCAGATACTGGTCAACCACGCCAAGCACCGGGCCGCGCACAAGCGCGGCGGAGAGCGCATGAGGGTCTCCTTGGACGAGTCCCGGCTGGCGGCGCCGGAGCCGGTCCTTGACCTGGTCGACCTCTTGGCGCTGGACGAGGCGTTGAGCAGGCTCGAGTCGCGAAGCGGGGAGCATGCACGGAGGATCTCCGAGGTCGTGGAGATGCGCCTCTTCGGCGGCAGGTCGGCCCGCGAGATCGCCGAGTGCCTCGGCGTGGCGGTGAGGACGGTCGAGAGGGACCTGAAGACGGGCATCATGGTGCTGCTGCACGACCTTTCGGAGGGCTCACGGGGCGACTAGGGTCGCTTAACGCGCCGTGGCGGGCCTCGGAAGCTTGTTGGGGCTTCCCAGGAAGATCCTCGCCTGTCCCGCGTCCGGCACGAGCACCTCGACGTCCCGGAAGTCGGACCTGCCACTGGGCCATGAGCCCCTGTGGATCCCAAGCGACGCGCCGCCGGCGCCGCGGACCGTATCGTCCTTGCCGCTCCAGATCCGCTCGCCGTCAGCGAAGACGTGGATGCTGTCACCGATCACCGCGAGGGTCAGCTCGAACTCACGGTCGTATCGCTGGCCGTTCTTGAGCTTGAAGTCGGCGAGCGCCAGGGGTCCTCGCCGTCGTGTCCACGCCTGGACCCTGAACGAATCGCCTCCCTTGAACCAGACCGAGTAGTTTCCGTCGGCCGAAACGCGGGCGTGGAGGCCCACCCCCTGTCCGGAGTGCTTGCGCACCCGGGCACGGACCACCAGGTTCTCCACGCCCAGGGCACGGGAGTACCAGCCGTCACCGGACAGCGAGATCGTACGTGCCCCCGCCTCGTAGGTGGTCGTGACGGTCAGGGGGTGGGTCCACCGGTGGAGGTCGTCCTCGGACCGCAGCAGCCCATACCAGAGCCCCTGTCGCAGCCATCGTGCCTTCTCGATCCGCTCGAGCTGGTCGCGAGCTTGCGCCAGGAGCTCTCTCGCCTTCTTTGAATCCAGGTCCTCGCTCGCCCGGAAGAGCGGGAGCTCGAAGATCGCCACGGCCCTCCTCAGGAGCGCTTCCTTGAGCCAATCCTCCGTCTCTCGGCCCGCCTGCTCCCTGTACCACTCGCCAAGCTCGCGGGCCTCGGGGGCAGTCAAGCGCTGCACTCCCCTCGCCGCCAGCCCGATCACGCGCTGGAGTTTCTCCTCGAGGAGCTCGCGGTGCGCGTTCGCGGCGGCTGGATCGTCAAGCTCGCGGAGGTAGAGCAGGACGAGCCTCCGGGCTTTCGACCGATCCTTGTCAGCCAGCCTCGCGAGCTCCCGCTCGAGCCTCTCGGCTTCCGACAGAGCCTTCGCGACCTCCTGCGCGCGCTTCTCCTTGCGCCCCAGGGCATCCGCATCTTCCAGCCACCACAGAGCCCCGAGCCTCGCGGCGAGCCCGTAGAGCCCGGCCGCCGACGACGGCTCGCCGCTCGCCAGCCGCTCGTCGCCGGCCTGCTCGAGCGCGCGGATCTCTTCGAGCACCAGGCGCTTCGCGTCATCGGTGAGCCCTGCCTCCTCCACCAGGTCGTACGCGTCATCGCGAGCCTTCTTGAGAGACGCCGTCTCCGTCCGCAGGTGCCGCAACACCCTGCGGGCCAAGTCCAGCTTCCTGGAGGCACCCGCGGCACCTCTGGACTTCTTCGCATCCCGCACGGGCCTGTCAAAGAGCGCCTCGTAGGCCTCTTCCGGAGACAGGACTCGGACTCGCAGCTCCTTCATCGCTGTATGGCCCGCGCTGTCCTTGGCCCTGATGGCCAGTGGGTGCTTTCCCGGGGCGAGGCGCAAGGCCACGCTCCAGCTCTCTCCGGCCAGGTTCGCTGCGACGGGGTCCGTGTCGCCGGCCGCGACCGTGACCTCGACGGGCGTTCGGTCGCGAACGGTCCCGCGGACGTGAACGGGAGACACCAGATCTTGCCCCTCCGTGGGCTCGTTGACCTCGAGGGCCGGAGGCTCGGTGTCGACGGTGAACTTGACGGGCGATCCCCGGAGCTCGGCTCCCAGCTCCGCCCGGAGCTCCACGCGCACCGTATGGACGCCGTCCCCGTGCACGGCCAGCTCTCTCTCGATCTCACGGGCCTCGAGGCGAGCGGTTTGCACCTCCTGATCGTCGAGCCACACGCGCGCCTCGAGCTGGCAATCGCAGTCCAAGTCGAGGCTCGCCACGACCGGCACGCGGCCTGTGGACAGGATGCTCCCGTCCACCGGGCTCTTGAGCGTCAGGGCCTTCTCGAGAGTTCGGTCGCCCCATGCCTTGACGAGGCTCTTGAGGGGGCCGAGATCCCCAGGCACCTCGATCAGGGCCCTCAGCGACTCCAGGCCCAGCCGGTAGGCCTGCTCGTGCGCGCCTTTCTCGAGGTGGGGCCGAGCGAGGCATTCCACGGCTGCCTGGAGCTTCGCGGCGGCCCCGCCCCGCTCAGGGTCCTGCTTCAGGATCTGGACGAAGGCGAGCGCCGCCGCCTTGCAGTCCCCGGCCTCGAGGTACCGCCCGGCCTCCCGCACCTTGAGGGCCAGCGGGTCCGCCTCGGCACCGGCGGGCTCCGGCGCCGGCACGACGAGGCTCCGCCTGGCGGGCTCCTGAGCCGCCTCGTGTGCCAGCGGCGAGCGCGTGGTCGCGGGCACGGGTGCGTTGACGCTGTCCTTTGGCGGCCGGTCAGGGGCTGGCTGGACCGCGGAGGGACCGCGCGCGAGCCTCGCCGGCGACGCGATCCCCCGAAGGTCCTTGGAGACCCAGACTGCGGCGGCGGCGACCAGGAGGAGCCCTGCCGCCGCGGCCCAGAGCCTGCCGCCTCGCGGCTGGCGGGCACGCAGAGCGCGGCGGGGCGCCCGGCCCTCCCGAGCTTCTCCGGGCACGGCGGCTGCCGCCCCTGACGGTGTCGGCGGCTCGGTAAGCATGCGCCCGATCTCATCGAAGAACTCTCGCGCCGAACCGAGCCGCCTGGAGCGGTCGCGCTTGATGGCGCGCCGCATGAGGTCCGAGAGCCCCGGATACCGAGAGACCTCCGGTGCCAGCGCCTCGAGGGCCGTCCGGCGGCCGGCCCTCAGGTTCTCGTACACCTCCTGGGTCGTCCTTCCCTCGTAAGGCCGGCGGCCGGTCAAGCACTCGTAGAGGATGACCCCGACGGCGTACAGGTCGGTCTCGAACCCGATGCTTTCCCCCTGGAATCGCTCCGGCGCCATGTAGTGCGGGGTCCCGGCGAAGGACCCGGCCAGCGCGGCATCGTGGCCGCAGACGGTGGCGAGCCCGAAATCGAGAACGTACACGGCGTCCTTCTGCCCGGGGTCCTCGATCATGACGTTGGCGGGCTTGAGGTCGCAGTGGACGACGCCGGCCCCGTGCGCCGTGATGAGGGCGTGGAGGATGCGCCGGACGATGAGGAGCGCGCGCTCGGGCGCGAGCTTGCCCTCATGCCGGAGGATCTGGGCGAGCGACTTCCCCTGGACATGGTCCATCGTGTAGTAGACGCGGCCATCGTCCGTCAGCCCGACGTCCCGTATCTGGACGATGTGCTTGTTGATGAGCCGCATGGCGACGCGGATCTCCTGGAGGAACTGCTCGCGGCTTGCCGGCTGCTCGCTGAACTTGGCCCGGAGCACCTTCATGGCGAGGCGCTCATCGACGAGGCCGCTGACCATCTCGACGAGGAGGACCGTCCCGAAGCCACCCCGCCCCAGCATGTCGACGACGCGATACTTGCCCGCGACGACGGATCCGACGGGGATCTCCGAGTCGTCGTCAGCGGCTCCGCCCTCAGCTTCACCGAACGCAGCGGAGCGTTCTCCGGAGCTCTCCCGGTTTCGCATCATGGCCTCCTCCCTGACGACAGTTGCTTGCCGGCCGGATCGTTCTCTCCGGCTCTCGAAGCTCCAAGCAAGAGAATGCCCTCGTGCGCGACAGGTTTTTCCGGCGTGGGTGGAGATAAGGGGGTTACCCCACATTGTAACAACCCCAACAAACGTAA
>JACQVW010000489.1 GCA_016209535.1 Planctomycetota bacterium
CTCCGCGACATCCATGGTGTGATCCTCTCCACTTCTCCTCACGCAACCCGCAATCCTGGAGAGGGTTATCGGATCGAGGGCCGGTAAACTTTAGGCCGAAATAGCGCTGTAGTGGTAACTCATGCCTCCAGGACGACTCACGCCTTCAGGGTCTCGTCGTGGCGCGTCAAGCTCGGCGCGCAGTCGGCCCGGTGGAGGCTCGCGAGGGCCGTCCGCGCCCCGTCGTGCTTCTCGACGTCGTTGTCCTCCCACTCGATGTTCACCGCCCCGTCGAAGCCCGAGCGGTTCAGCTCGACGAAGATCTCCTCCACGCTGACCGCGTCGCGCGTCGAGCCGGCCGTCACGAAGTTCCAGCCGTTCTCCTTGTGGCCCATGGGCCGGTGGCCTCCGAGGCGCCCGGCGCGGCAGTACTGCCGGATGACCTGGACGCCCTTGATGTGCGCCGACCAGATCCGGCTCCCGTACTCGCGGATGAACTGGACGCCCGAGACGTTCTGCCACTCCATGTGCGAGGCGTCGAAGTTGAACCCGACGACGTCGCCAAACCCCGCCACGTCCATGGCCCTGAGGAAGTCCCCGGCCGACTCGAGGTCGCCCATGGCGCGCTCCGTCGGGTGGCACTCGAGGCCGAACTTCGTCCCGTACTTCCTGCAGGCCTCGAAGAAGGGGCCGAAGCGCTCGGCGAGGATCTCGAGGCTCACCTCGCGCACGTCGGGGATCGGGTAGCCGCCGATCGCCGAGGGGAGCGGCGGGAACAGGAACCAGCTCGCCCAGCAGTGGGCCGGCGAGCCCACGAACCCGGGGAGCACGACGGTCCGGTTCTGCTCCTTGCCGAGGAAGTGGGCGAGCCGAGCGCAGCCGATCAGGGCCTTGAGCGCGCCCTGGTGCATCAGGCGGCCCACGTCGGGCGGCACGTGGTACGGGTCGGTGCGCGGCGGCTGGTTCCCGGCCTTGCGCCAGGCCACGTACGCCTCGACGGCCTCGCCGCCGACGAACTGGAGCGTCTTTGCGCTCGGCTCATCGCCGAGGACCTGACCCTGGAGGTGGACCGCGACGGTGAAGACCTCGAGGCCGCGGCTCCGGGCCTTCTGGACGCGCTCGCGGGCATAGGCCTGGGCGCCCGCGTCGTCGCCGCAGCGCGAGAGGTCGAGCTCCCAGCTCGCCTCCTCCCACCCGTCGAAGCCCGTCTTGGCGATGAAATCGAGCCACCGGTCCTCGGGCACGTCGCCGAACTGCCCCCGCACGAGCCCGATCTGGTGGTACGAGTGCTTGCCCTTCCTGTGCTCAGAAGTCTGCTTGAAGCCCACGGTGATCCTCCTTGGGTGCTCGGTGAGGCCCTGGTTCCGTCGCGCGCTGGCTCCGATCTGGAGACCAAGACGCTGCCAAGACGCTACCAAGCACCCTGCCGGGGGGTCAAGAGGGGGTGGGGACGCCCCGGGGGGGGCCCTCAGCCCGCAGGCGCGGCGGCCACACCGTCCTGCACGTTCATCCTCTGCTCCAGGACGGCGACGGCGGCTTCCACCACGAGGGGATCGAGCTAGGTCCCGCACGCGGCGCGTAGCTCCCGGATCACGTCCTCCCAGGGCATCGCGGGGCGATACGGCCTCGTGGTGCGCATGGCGTCGATGGCGTCGGCCACGGCGATGACCCGGCTCCCGAGCGGGATGTCCTCCCCCCGGGTCCCGTCGGGGTACCCCGATCCGTCGAAGCGCTCGTGGTGATGCCGGACGAGGAGGGACACGTCCTCCATCTCGGCCACCGGGGCGAGGATCTCGACGCCGATGTCCACGTGGAGCATGAGGCGGCTCCGCTCCTCGGGCGTGAGGGGGCCGTCCTTGTAGAGGATCGCGTCGGGCACGCCGATCTTCCCCAGGTCGTGAAGGAGGGCTGCCGTCTCCGCGCTCGCGCGGTCACGGGGAGGCATGCCCAGCCGCTCCAGGATCCTCCGCGTCAGGTGCCGCACGCGGAGACAGTGACCCTGAGTGTAGGGGTCCCGGGCCTCCATGGCGAGGGCCATGGCGCTCACGGCCCCGAGCTGCCGCACGCGGAGATCCTCCTTGAGCCTCTTCGTCTCGAGGAGGAGGAGCGCGCCGAGGACGAAGAGAACGAGGGAGAAGACCGTGCGCCAGGCCGGGAAGGCGGACGCACCACCCAGGCAGATGAGGAAGGACGCGGCCGCGAAGGCCGCGAGCAGCCTCTCGAGCCTCGCGAGCAGGCGCGCGGGCTGCTTCTTGGGCCTCAGGAGTGGAGCCTTCGCGGGCCGCCGTGGTGTCCGTCGCACTCCAGGACGCTCTCCTCCCCGTCTCGATCCCGCGACCCTCCCGCCGCGGCGGCTCCGCCGCGGCGGGACCTCACCGCAGCCCATCAAGGCAATCCGCGCGCCCGATCTCGCAAGTCCTTGCGCCACAAGCGCTCCCGGTATTACGGGGCCTCGGATTCGACCCGGCGTAGGACGATCCTGGGCAGATCCTGGACGGTCCTTGACGCGTCCTGGACCCTCCGCGGCGGTTCCTGGGCCCGTCCGGAGGTGCTACACTGATCGCGGCTCCAGCCATGACCCCTCAGGTCGCCATCCTACTCCTCGCGATCGGGCTCATCCTCGTCCTTTCGGGGCTCGTGACCCTGGTCGAGGCGGCGCTCTTCAGCGTGCCCCTCTCCAGGGTCCACCTGGCCGTGGAGAAGAGGCGCCACGGCTCGAAGAGGCTGCTCGCGATCAAGCAGAACCTCCAGCGCCCGATCGGCGCCCTGGTGATCCTGAACAACGTGACCAACATCGCCGGGTCGGTCTACGTTGGCCAGCTCGCCGAGGACGTCTTCGGGGACGTCTGGATGGGGATCTTCACGGGCGTCTTCACGCTCCTCATGATCCTCCTGGCCGAGATCGTCCCCAAGACGGCCGGCGAGCGGTTCGCGGAGCCCCTCGCGCTGGGCGCCGCGCCGGTGATGACGCTCCTCACCCGGGCGCTCCTGCCCTTCATCTGGCTCTTCGAGAGGATCACGAGCCCACTGGCGCGTCCCGAGGGCTTCCACGTCGTCAGCGAGGACGAGATCCGCGTCCTGGCCAGCGTGGGGAAGACGGCCGGGGCGATCAGCCGCCACGAGAGCGAGCTTATCGGCAACGTGTTCCGGCTCAACGACGTCACGGCGAGGGACGTCATGACCCACCGCCTGATGCTCTCCTACCTGCCCGCCGAGACGCCCGTCCGGGAGCTGAAGCTCGAAGAGGTCGAGAAGCTCCACAGCAGGATCCTCGTGGCCCAGGAAGGCGACCTCGACAGGGTGAACGGAGTCGTGTACCAGCGGGACCTGCTCCTCCTCCTGGCCCAGGGCAAGACGGAGATGACCGTGGGCGACGTGAAGAGCCCCATCCACTTCGTCTACGAGGGCACTCCGGCCCACCGGCTGCTCCGGGAGTTCCAGCGCACCCACCAGCACATCTTCGTGGTGGTGGACGAGTACGGGGGGACGAGCGGCGTCGTGACCCTGGAGGACGTCCTGGAGGAGCTCGTCGGGGAGATCGAGGACGAGGTGGACGCCCGGGAGAAGCGCCTCGGCGTGGCCGCGAGCGATCGCTCCCAGGCCGCCCGTGCCGCCGGGAAGGGGCTCGAGCCGACCAAGAAGTAGGGGCCCCGGCAGCCAGGAAGCCAGGGGCTCCAGCCGCGGAGGAAGCAGACGGCCATCGCCAGGGGTTGGGATTCTTTGGCGTGGTTCAGATCAGGCTCCATCCGGGTAACAGGAAGGAGCTCAGCAGGGGCAGTTTGGTAGGGGCAGTATCGTGGGAATGAACGCGTGGTTCATAGCCGGGCGTAACCCGGCGTTGAACCACGCCGATTTTTTTGTTGTGGCCGCGGGCTCGCGGCGAGACCATTCACAAGTTGGGCCTGCGAGCCGCCGGGTTGGATGTTCCAGGAAGCCGAGCGAGGCCGGCTCCTCCCCGGGACCGGGCTCAGAGCCTCTCGGGCGCAGGAGGGGAGATCGCAAGATTATCGAGAGAGGAGACAACCATGCGTCGAGAGGGAATCGTCGGAGCCGCGGCGCTGTCCGCGCTGGTCCTCTTCGCCCCTGCCTGCCCGCTCGAGGCGGGGCCCGCGGTGGTGCCGGCCCCGCGGAGCACACGGTACACCATCCGCAAGGCCCGGGAGCCGGCTCGAGAGATCGCCCGGCAGGACGGTCTGGTCGCGTGGGCTCCTGACGCCCGGGAGCTCGAGCTCGCCCGCGGCCTGCTGCGGGAGGCCAGGGAACGGAGGCAGGGAGACGGGAGCGGCGGCGACGTGGCGAACGCGGTGGCGATCCAGGTCGCCTACAGCGACCCCGAGGTCGGCAACGTCGTCCTCCTCATCTGGGAGGAGAACAGGAGCAACAAGCCCAACGTGAAGATCTTCGTTAACGGGCAGCTCTTCGCGACGGCGCCGGGCCTGCCCGACGCCGAGCTCGACGACAACGGCGACGGCAAGGTCGACGATCAAGACACGCAGGGCGACGACGCCAACGCCATCTTCATCGGCCCCTTTCCCGCGGGCGCCTACAGCTTCCGGGTCGAGGGCGGCGGCACGGAGGCGCTGGCAGACCTCGTGGTGGTCGCGGAGCAGCC
>JACQVW010000496.1 GCA_016209535.1 Planctomycetota bacterium
ACCGGAACCGCTCGTCCCGAGCTCCACAGTGCGACTTGCCCCACAGCGGCGCGGCGAGCACACAGCCAGCCCGCTCCTCCTGTCCCAGGGCGGCACAGCGTGCCCGCGAGGTCCCTGGCGCGCCGCGGCGCGGCCTGTCCCGAGGAGGAGACCCACTGAGAGCCGGGGCCCGAGCTGCCCGGGGAACTCGAGGTGCCCGGGCAGATACACCCGCGAGAGCGGGGAGGCGTGGCTCTGGTTGGGCGATGCTGGCTGGGAGAAGCCCTGCCGGGCGGTGGAGGGGAGGCCGGAGGGTCCTATCCCGAGCTGAGCATGGTCCTCAAGAGCTACATCGAGATCCTCCGGGAGACCTACCTCGTGTTGCCGGTGAGCCCATTCTTCAGGAACAAGAACCGGGAGATCAGCAAGGCCCCGCGCGTCTATTTCATCGACCCCGCGGGCCAGGACTCCACTCCCATTGACATCACTGACCCATTGATATAAGCCCCACAAGGGATTACGGTTCGGGCGAGACTGCCTGTTCGATCCCGGATCCGACCCATGCCCCGATCGCCGGTGGTCTGCCGGTGGTGGAATCCCTGTCCTCCGGGCCGCCCTCGTCCAGTTCATCTCCTATGCTTGGAGTCTCCCCCCTGGGTCCCCATTGAAAGCTCTGACACTGACATGAATCGAAGCCCCATCGCCTTCGCCTGCCTGTGCCTGGCACTGGCCGGCCCCCGCGGACTGCAGGCGAACCAGATCGTCCTCCCCGGCTCGATCCAGATCGCCGGCTCCGGACAGGACAACAGCGCCGCCGCGGCCTTCAACACGGTCGACAAGACCTGGCTCGTCGTCTGGCGCGAGACCGATCCATCGATCCCCAGCGCCAGCTCCATCATGGGCAGGATCGTGCGCGAGGACAGGACCATCCTGACGGCGCCGTTCCGGGTCGGCTACGGCAATGGCGCTCCTCCGCCACGCGTGGCCCACGATCCGCTCCGCAACGAGTGGATGGTGGTCTGGGCGGGAGACTGCGTCATCGACACCTGCCCCTACTTCGTGCTGGCCCAGAAGGTCGCCTCGAACGGCGCCCTCGTCGGGGGTGAGGGCCGCAGCATCTCCGCGGGCACGAGCGGCGAGGCGTTCCCGGACGTCGTGGCGACGCGGACCGAGAGCACGATCACCCCCGACCCGCCGACTCCCTCGTTCCTCGCCGTCTGGCAGCAGAACGTCGCCGGGGTGCCTGCGATCGTCGCGCTGCGCCTCTTCGATGATCCTACGCAGTTGAGCCGCATCGGCTTCACCGGCGCCCCGTTCCGCGTCGACGTCGGGGCCGACCTGCCCACGGACAGGAGGAGCACGCGGCCGCGGGTCAGCATCGCCGGTCCGCTCGGCAGATCGAGCGGCCCCGGCGCCAACTTCCGGCGAGAGACCCATCCCCGGATCGCCTTCGAGCTCGAGTCCGGAGGGCAGAAGGACGTTTACTTCGCCGACGTGAACCTCACCAGCGTGTTCGCGGTGATGAAGGTCGCCGGCTCGACCGCTGCGGAGGACCTCCCGGAGGTCTCCTGGAACGTGACGACGGGCCGCACGCTGTTCCTCTACCGCAAGGCCGGCACGGAGATCTTCGCCCAGCTCGTGGAGTCGACCGGCGTCGCGCCATTCCACGGCCTCCTCGGCGAGGGGTTCAAGATCACGAACGGCAGCCAGTCGACCGTGGCCGCGCAGGCGGGCACCGACATCTTCTTCGCCTCGGCGTTCAACGCCGGCAGCTTCGGCCTCGGCTGCATCGCCGGCCGGCGCGTCGCCGGCACGCCGGCGGCCGGCGCCTCGAACGGCGACCAGCTCTCACTGTCGCCGAGCGACGCCGGCAACGTGCTCCTCGCCTTCCGGCGCGCCGACGCCGCCGGGGCGACCATCATCCGCACCTCGATCCTCACCGTGCCGCCGGCGCCGCTGCCGAACACCCCTCCCGTCGCCAGAGCGGGAGCGGACCTCCAGGTCACCGAAGGCGCGCTCTTCTCACTGGATGGCTCGACGAGCAGCGACCCCGACGGCGACCCGATCCGCTTCCAGTGGGTGCGATCGGACGGCGGCAACCCCGGGGACTTCTTCGTCGACCCTGCCGAGCAGGCGAAGGCCAGGCCGCAGCTCCAGGCCCCGAGCCTCGGCGCCGACCCCATGCCGGTGACCTTCCAGCTCCAGGTCCACGTCGATGACTTCCGCGCCAGCCCATCCTTCCCCGCCATGGACACGGTGGCGGTGACCGTGGTGCCCGGCGCCGATGCCAATCCGCCGACTGCAAGGGCAGGGGCCGACCGCACGGTGGATGAGGGAGCGGCGTTCGATCTCGACGGCACGGCCAGCTCGGACGCCGACGGCGATCCCTTGAGCTTCCGCTGGGCGGTGGTGCAGGTGCTGCCGCCCGTGGTCCAGCCCGCGGCCGTGGCGGTCGCCGGGCCGGACACCTCGCGCCCGACGTTGACCGCGCCCCGCTTCGCGAGCCAGGGGGGCATCGACCTCACCGTCAAGCTGACGGTCACCACTCCTCGCGGCGGCCAGGGTGAGGACACCTTGGTGGTGCACGTACGCGACTCGATCAACGAGGCCCCCACGGCCGTGGCCACCGGCCCCGCCGCCGCCGACGAGGGCTCGGGCTTCGAGCTCGACGGCTCGACGAGCAGCGACCCCAACGGCGACCCCATAACCTTCTTCTGGAAGCTGACGAGCACGCTTTCCTTCACCGGCAACATCCGGGAGACGGTGGACATCCAGGGGCCCGACACGGCCAGGCCCACGGTCATCGCGCAGGTCTTCAACGACCGGGACCTGGAGTTCCTCCTCACGGTGCGCGACGCGGGCGGGCTCGAGGCCACGGCAACGGTCAAGGTGAGGATCCACGCCCTGCCGCTGCAGGTGTTCTCCGTCTCGCCCATGTTCGGCTCGCCCGGCACGCGCTTGACCATCACCGGGACCAACCTCTTCGGCGCCAACGTCTTCGTCGGCGTCGGGGACCTCACTCACCGGGCGGTGATGAAGGTCGTCAGCGACACGCGGATCGAGTGCGAAGTGACCTCGGGCGGGCCCTCGCTCGCGAGCTTCCAGACCATGGCGCCGAACCTGGGCCGCATGCTGGTGCAGGACTACGTGGGCAACAAGTCGGGCCCTGTCATCGTCAAGAAGGGGACCGAGGAGTTCCGCACGGCGCAGGACTTCCGCATGTCTCACGGCAGGATCAGCGAGGTCTTCCTCAGCCAGGGAGTGCAGATCTACCCGCTGACCAAGGGCAAGGACACCTTGGTTTTCGTGGCCGTGCGGCCCTTCCCGGGCCCGCACGCGCACCTGGCGAGGGTGAACCGCGGGTCGCTCACCGTCATCCCTTCGAGCGGCCCGAGCTTCGAGGTGACGTCGGCGACGGGCGCCCCGGGCACCGTCCTCGACTCCACTGCCCAGCTCACCTCGATCGGGCAGGGCGTGAGCTTCTTCATCCCCGGCTCGCTGCTTCAAGCGGACAGGTATCGCTTCAACGTCTACCTCTACCACAACGGCATCGAGGTCGCGAGCGCGTCCTCGGACGCCGATTCGGGCCTCTTCCGCGCCACCGTCTCGCCGCGCATCCTCGCCGTGCGCATGGTGCCGTTCGAGAACGGCAGCGTCTCGCCGAGCTTCACCCAGGCCAAGCGCGACAAGTTCGAGGCGACGATCGCGGCATCGCTGGAAGCCTTCCGCCGCATCTATCCCATGCCGGGTGTGGAGATGGTCTTCTGGCCGGATGAAGTGAGCCTGCCGGGTCTCGTCGGGGACGACGGCAAGGTCCACCTCACGGCCTTCGAGATCAGCGGGGCCTTTCTCTCGATGCTGGACTCGATGAACGCGCTGGCCGACTACCTGGACTCCTGGAACAACCTCAACCCGACGCAGGAGGCGGAGTTCGTCGTCGGCTTCATCGAGAGCAGCCTCGAGGGCGACGGGGGTTCAGGCTTCGGCGTCCCGCCGATCTCCATGATGGCCGACTTCGTCAAGGCCGCGGCCGAGAACCTGCCGACGCCGATCGGCGAAGTACTCGTCGCCATCTCGGACTTCATCGGCGACGCGGTCTGCACGGTCACCTTCGGGCTCTTCTGCGAGGACCCGATCGACGTGCTCGTCCGCGTCGTCATCGCCATCGTCGAGCAGGCCGGCGTGTACGACGTCACCGGCAAGCTGTCGCTGGTCATCGCTCAAGAGGGCCGGGCCGGCTCCGTCCTGGCGCAGGAGATCGGGCACAACCTTGGCTTCGTGAACCCCTACGAGCCCGAGCACGACTCCGGCAACCCCTCGCACTCGCTCTTCGACGAGGACTGCGGCCCCCTGTGCTCCTTCTACGCCGCGCCGGGCGTCTTCGGCCCGGTGTTCGATGTGACCGCGCCCGGCGGGCTGTATCACACCGGCAACCTGCCGAAGTCCACGATGTCGTACGCTCCCAGCGACAACAATGAGAACTCCTTCCTCGAACCGCGCCACTACCAGCGGATCTACGACGCCTTCCGCTCCTCGAGCTCGCTCGTCGGCGATTCACCCCCCGTAGCCCCCCTGAGGAGGGCAGGCGCGGCGGGCGGCGCCGCCGTCGATGGCCCCGCGCTGCGCGTCACGGGCACCTTCCGGTTCAGGGACGAGGCGCTGGCGGTGCGTGAGGCGCGTCCCGGTCGTCCCGGAGAATCGATCAGCCCGGATCTGCCGGACAGCCCGTTCACGCTGGCGTTCCTCGACGGCGCAGGTGCCGTCCTCGCGGAGCAAGGCTTCCTCTTCAACGTCTCTCTGCCGCTCCACACGCACGGCGATGACGGCAGCGACGGCGATCCGCTCGACATCGCCGCCTACTTCCCGGTGACGCGCCGGGTCCCGGAGGGCTCGGCGCGAGCCGAGATACGCTTCCGCGGCACGCCGGTCTGGTCTCTTGCCGCCGCTGGAGCGCCGCCGCAGGTGACGCTCCTCGCGCCCACCGGCGGCGAGACGGTCCCGCCGGAGGCGGAGCTCCGCATCCGCTGGTCGTCATCGGACGCCGACGGCGATGCGCTGACCCATACGGTGCTCTTCTCGCTCGACGGCGGCGCGACGTTCCTCCCGCTGGGCCTCGCGGCCTCGGGGAACGAGTACCGCTGGGCGACGGGCGCCTCCGCCGGCAGCGAGCACGCCGTGGTGAAGGTCATCGCCTCGGACGGCTTCCACTCCGGCGAGGCCGTCTCTGGCGAGCTCCGCCTCGGCGGCGGGCGCGCCGCCGCCTTGATCCTGTCGCCCGGAGAAGGGGCCAAGCTCGTGAGCTCGAGACCCGTCGCGCTGCAAGGCGCGGCGCGCAAGCCGGGGGGAAACGAGGTGACGGACGAGACGGCGTTCCGCTGGTCGTCCTCGGCCTCCGGCCCGCTCGGGCAGGGGCGAACGCTACTCGCGGGGCCGCTGGATGCCGGCCCGCACACGATCCGCCTCGAGGTGCAGGTCGGCGGAGAGCCGGCGAGCGCGGTGCTCGCGGTCGTCGTCCTCTCGGACCGCGACGGCGACGGCATCGACGACGGGACGGAGACCGCGAGCGGGCTCGACCCGGACGACCCCGAGGACGTTGCGCTCGACGACGATCGGGATGGCCTCGCCACCGGCCCGGAGGTGCTGGATTTCGGCTCCGACCCCCATCGGGCCGACACGGACGGCGATGGGCTCACCGACGCCGAGGAGGTAGACGCCGGCACGTCGCCGGTGAAGCGCGACACCGACGGCGACGGCCTCCTCGACAAGACCGACAACTGCCCGCTGGCCCTCAACGCCGACCAGCTCGACGGCGACGAGGACGGGATCGGCGACGCTTGCGACCCGGAGGCGAAACCGACAGGGTCCCTTTTCCGCCGCGGCGACCCCAACGCCGACGGCGTCGTCGACATCACCGACGCGGTCAGCATCCTCTCCTACCTCTTCACCGGCGGCGTCGAGCCGGCCTGCGAGGACGCGGGCGACGGCAACGACGACGGCAAGCTGGACATCTCCGACGCGCTGGCGATCCTCGGCTACCTGTTCCTGGGAGCGGCGGAGCCGCCCGCCCCCGGCACTCGGGACTGCGGCACCGATCCCACTGCGGACGACCTCCAGCGCTGCGATGACCCCGAGGGAGCCTGCCGCTGAACGAAGGCCTGAGACCCGGCTCCGGCGGCGCGCGGCGACCCCCCGCCGCGAGGGCGAAGGAGGCCGGCTGCGCCTTCCTGTCCCGGGTCATCGGCCCGTCGCCGACCTCGCGGAACCCGGTCGTCTTGTCGAGGAACGACCCTTTCTCCGTGCCGGTCATCCAGTGCTTGGGATCCTTCTACGGGACGACCACCTCGAGCTTTCCACCAGCCCCAAAGCCCCATCCGAGGCCCTGAAAACGCCACTGACCCATTGACATAAGCCCAACAAGGGGTTACGGTTCGGGCGAGACTGCCTATTCCAAACCCGGGGTATCATGGTGTCCTCGCGTGCAGTGTCATGAAGGAGCGGCACGAGCTGTGACTGAGGAGTCGCTATCGATGGTGGAGGGGCGCGAAATCGGCGCGTACCGCATCTTGTCCCTGCTGGGCAAAGGCGGCATGGGGGAGGTCTACCGCGCCCGCGACACGAAGCTGCAACGGGATGTCGCGGTCAAGGTCCTCCCGGCGTCGTTCGCCCGCGATCCGGATCGCGCGAGCCGCTTCACGCGGGAAGCCCGCCTGCTCGCCTCGCTGAACCATCCGAACATCGCCACCATTTACGGCGTGGAGGAGTGGGAAGGCACCCGCGTCCTGATCCTGGAGCTGATCGAGGGCGAGACGCTCGCCGATCGGATCGCCGGTGGCCTCGCAATCGAGACAGCCCTGGTGCTCGCGCGACAGATCGCCGAAGGTCTGGAGGCGGCACACGAGAAAGGCGTCATCCACCGCGACCTCAAACCCGGCAACATCAAGGTGACGCCCGAGGGCCGGGTCAAGGTGCTCGATTTCGGCTTGGCCAAGGCGTTTGGCGGCGATGCCGCGCGCATGGATTCGTCAGAGTCGCCCACGCAGAGCCTTGCCGCGACCAAGCAAGGCGTCTTGCTTGGGACCGCAGGGTACATGGCGCCCGAACAGGCGCGGGGCGAGAGCGAGCTGGACATCCGCACGGACCTGTACGCCCTCGGTGCGACGATCTACCACATGCTGGCAGGGGTACCGCCCTTCGACGGGCCCACGCCGAT
>JACQVW010000497.1 GCA_016209535.1 Planctomycetota bacterium
ACTACCACTGGAAGGACGTCTCGCCCGAGGAGCAGCGGCCGCGGCTCGCGCGGCAGCTCGACCTCGCGCGCCGGCTCGGCCTGCCCGTGATCTTCCACTGCCGGAAGGCCCTCGAGGATCTCTTCGGGGTCCTCGAGGCCGAGCGCGAGCTGCCGCCGGGCGTCTTCCACTGCTTCTCGGGCGGCCCCGCCGACGCGCGCCGCGCCCTCGGGCTCGGTTTCCATCTGTCCTTCGCGGGGAACGTCACCTTCCCCAAGGCCCTCGACCTCCAGGCGGCCCTGAGCGAGGTGCCCCTGGAGCGGCTCCTCCTCGAGACCGACTGCCCCTACCTGGCCCCGCAGCCGGTGCGCGGCAGGCGCAACGAGCCCGCCTTCGTGCGCCACACGCGCGACTTCATCGCCCGCATGAAGGGCGTGGCGCCCGAGGAGGTCGAGCGCGCGACGGACCAGGCGGCGAGGGGGCTGTTCAACATCGGGGGGCTCACGCCATTCCGCTCGCCCTGAGCAGCCATTCCTGCACCACTAGGTCGTGCTCCAGGCTGTACTCGGGCTCCTTCTTCCGGGCCGCGACCGCGGCGAACTCCCGCAGGTCCGAGGTGTGGAGGGTCGCGGCGGGGAGGTCGAGCCGCTCCCACTCGCCCTTCGACTCGAGGAAGACCTCCACGGGCTGGATCGTCTTGTTGGGCAGGTGGCCGCTCCCGAGGTGGGGGATCACGAGGGCGCCCTTCGTGCCGTAGACCTCGATGCGCCGCGTCGCCGGGACCACCTCGAGCTGGGGGACCTCGATGATCCCGAAGGCGTGGTCGTACTCGAAGACGGCGAGGCCGTTGTCGACGAACGTCCCCGGCCTCGGGTGGTGGTGGGCCATGTGGGAGGCCAGGTCGCGCGGGCGGCCCAGCACCGAGACCATCATGTCGATCACGTGGCCCGCCATCTCGAAGAAGATCCCGCCGCGGTAGAGCTTGAGCTCCTCCTCGAAGCGCCCGTACTCGGGGAGCTGCTTGGGGAGCCTGGCGCGAAACTCGTAGATCATGCCCAGCTCGCCCGAGCGCGCCCGGCGGAGCATCTCGAGCGCCGCCGACATGTAGCGGAAGAGGTAGATCATCTGCACGTGGAGGTGCTTCGCGCGCGCGAGATGGATCAGCTCCCGGTGCTCCTCGAGCCGGTGCCCCGCGGGCTTCTCGAGCAGGACCGGGAAGCCCGCCTCGAGGGCCATGCGCGCGTACCTCAGGTTCTCGTGCACGCGGCCCTCCACGACGACGCCGTCGAGGAGCTGCCTCAAGACCTCCTCGGGACCGTCGCAGATCCGCAGGCCCGGCGCCCGGGCCTTCCAGGCCGCGCCCCGCTCGCGGACCACGTCGGGATCCGGGTCCCAGGCCGCCTCGAGCTGGAGCTCGTCGGGGTGCGCCAGGACCTCCCGCACGAGCCCCTGGGCGTGGCTGTGCCACATCCCGAGCATGCCGAGCCGCATCGCCATGGCTACTTCGCCGCCTCCACGGTGTTCACGAGGACCCCGATGCCCTCGATCTCGACCTCCACGGTGTCGCCGGGCTTCAAGGCGGTGGTCTCGCCCGGAGTGCCCGTGTAGATCAGGTCGCCCGGCTCGAGGGTCACGTGCCGGCTGATCCAGCTCACGATCTCGGCGACGCCGAAGATCATGTCCTTCGTGCGCTGGCGCTGCTTCGTCTCGCCGTTCACGCGGAGCTGGAGCTCCAGGTCGTCGTAGTTGATGCCCGTGCTGATCACGGGCCCGCAGGGCGCGAAGGTGTCGGAGCCCTTGGCGCGCCACCACTGGATGTCGCCCTTCTGCCAGTCGCGGGCGCTCACGTCGTTCCCGCAGGTGACGCCGAAGACGTGCTGGAGGGCCCACTCCTTCGGCACGTTCTTCGCGCGGGAGCCGATCACGATCACGAGCTCACCCTCGTAGTGGACGTCGGCCGTGCCGGGCGGGATGACGATGCTCTCGCCCTGGCCGATCAGGGCCGACGGCGGCTTGTAGAAGGCCTCGGGCACCTTCGGCGCCACGGCCTCCCCGAGGTGGCTCTTGTAGTTTCTGGCCATGGCGAGGATCTTCGAGGGTTTCGTGGGCGGGAGCAGCTTGACGCTCTTCGTGGCGTAGACGTCGTCCGTCCTGCGCCAGCGGCCGAAGAGGTCGCCTTCGATGCGGCGCACCTTGTCCTCCTCGATGATGCCGTAGGAGACGGCGCCGCCCGCCTGGAAGCGGGCGAAGACCCTCGGGGCCGCCGGGTCGCTGCGGATGGGGCCGCAGCCGGCCGCAGCGAGGCCCCCGGCGACGGCGATGGCGACGGCGACGGCCCGGACACACGCGAACGGACGCTTTGCTTGCATGTCGATCTCTCCCTTTGCCGATATCTCCGTGGTACGCCCTCGCCCCGCCGCGGGGCCAGGCGCCACCATTGTTCCCGGAACGAGGGCCGGCGCCAAGGCACCAGGGTGGCGGAGGGGCCCTCCGGGTGGCATCGTATCCGGCGTGCCCCGAGGGGGCTCTGGACCATGGAAACGCTGATCGTCACGGGAGGGGCAGGATTCATCGGGTCGAACCTCGTGCGCCTCGCGCTCGCGAGGACCCGCGCCCGCGTGGTCGTCATCGACGCGCTGACCTACGCCGGCAACCTGGCGAGCCTCGAGGACGTCTCGGAGGATCCGCGGTTCGCCTTCGTCCGGGCGGACATCGCCGACCGGCGGGCCATGGAGGAGGCGTTCCGGGAATGGAGCCCTGCGGTCGTCACGAACCTCGCCGCCGAGAGCCACGTGGACCGGTCCATCGACGGCCCCGCAGCATTCATCCACACGAACTTCGTGGGGACCTTCGAGCTCCTCGAGGCCGCGCGCCGCCACTGGAGCGCGCTCGACGCGGCGGGGCGCTCGCGCTTCCGCTTCCTCCAGGTGTCCACCGACGAGGTCTACGGCTCGCTGGGCGAGACGGGCCTCTTCACCGAGACGACGCCCTACGCGCCGCGGTCGCCCTACTCGGCCTCGAAGGCCGGCGCCGACCATCTCGTGAGCGCCTACCACCACACCTACGGGCTGCCGGCGCTGATCACGAACTGCTCGAACAACTACGGGCCCTGCCAGTTCCCCGAGAAGCTCATCCCCCTCACGGTCTTGAACGCCCTCGAGGGGAAGCCGCTCCCGATCTACGGCGACGGGTCGAACGTCCGCGACTGGCTGCACGTCGAGGACCACTGCGCCGGGATCCTGCTGGCCCTCGAGAAGGGGAGGCCCGGCGAGAAGTACAACCTGGGCGGGGGGAGCGAGCGCACGAACCTGCAGGTGGTGGACGCGATCTGCGCCGCGCTCGAGCGGCTCTTCCCCGCGGCGCGGAACCCGGCGCTCGCGGCCAAGGGCTCTGGCAGCTACGCGGCGCTCAAGGCCTTCGTCCAGGACAGGCCGGGGCACGACAGGCGGTACGCCATCGACGCCTCGAAGGCTCGCGCCGAGCTCGGCTGGAGGCCCGCGCACACCTTCGAGACGGGCCTCGAGGGCACGGTCCGCTGGTACCTCGAGCACCGCGGGTGGTGCGAGGACGTCCAGTCCGGCAAGTACCGCCGCGAGCGCCTGGGGCTCGGGTCCCTCGAGGGCCGAGGGTCTGCGGTCCGAGGTTGAGGTCGTTGCCATGCCGCCCCAGAGCCTTCCTCCTCCCGGGTTCTCGCGCGCGGACCTCCACGTCCACACGACGTACTCGGACGGGATCGCAACGCCCGAGGACGTCCTCAACTACTACGCCCTCCACTCGGGCTCGAGCGTGCTCGCCATCACGGACCACGACACCATCGACGGCGCGCTCCACGCCCGGCGCCACGCCGAGAAGCACCCGGACCTCTACGGGCACCTGGAGCTCGTGGTGGGCGAGGAGGTCTCGTCGCGCGACGGGCACGTCCTTGGGCTCTTCCTGGAGCGCTGGATCCCGCCCGGCATGGACGCGGGGCGCACGGTCGCGGCCATCCACGCCCAGGGGGGGATCGCCATCGCCCCGCACCCCTACACGAGCTGGATGCGGTGGGCCGGGCTCGTGGGGGTAGGGGACCTGATCCGGGAGGTCCCCTTCGACGCCGTCGAGACGCGGAACTCGAACTTCACCGAGGTCTTCTCCAACCGGAAAGCCGAGCGGAACGCCGGCGACAAGGCCCGCGTGGGCAGCTCCGACGGCCACTTCCTCGGCGCCATGGGGCGCTCGTACACGGACTTCCCGGGCAGGACCGCCGAGGATCTCCGCCGCGCGGTCCGGGAGCGCACGACGGTGGCAGGCGGCGGGTGCTACGGGCTCGTCACCCTCCTCAGGTACGTCTGCCACCAGGTCCGCGTCAAGGGCTCGATCTGGCCCAGGCGGCGGGACTTCAAGCTCGAGGCGGCGGTGGGTGGCCTCGAGATCAAGGTCCACAGGGAGTCGGGGATCTCCGCCGTGGTCCTCACGCCGGCCGGCCGGCTCGACGCCCTCTCGATGCCCGAGCTGAAGGAGAAGGTGAAGCTCCTCGCCGAGGCGAAGCTGGGGATCGTCCTCGACCTCTCGGAGACGAGCGCTCTCGATGCGGCGGGCGTCACGGCCCTCGTGGCCGGCATGAAGCGTGCGCGCGAGAACGGCGTCGGGTTCTGTCTCGCGGCCGTCCCGCCGCACTGCGCCCGAGTCCTGGGGCCCGCGGGCCTCCTCAGGGTATTCCCCCGGGCCGCGACGGTGCGCGATGCGAGGCGGCGGGTCGCGGCGGCGGGGCGCGTCCCGGCGGAGGTCCTCGCCGAGGAGAAGGAGATCGAGATCCTCGGAGGCGCCAAGTGACGTTCCTTCCCACGGAGCTCGACGGGGTGGTCCTCGTCGAGCCTGAGGTCCACCGCGACGCGCGCGGCTTCTTCTTCGAGGCGTACCACGCCCGCAAGTACGGCGAGGGCGGGATTCCCCAGAGATTCGTCCAGGACAACCACTCGCGCTCGGTGCGCGGCGTCCTCCGCGGCCTCCACGCCCAGAGGCTGAGGCCTCAGGGCAAGCTCGTGCGGGTCGTGGAGGGCGAGGTCTTCGACGTGGCGGTCGACGCGCGCAAGGGCTCCCCGACGTTCGGCCGGTGGGCCGGCTTCGTCCTCTCGGCGGGGAACTTCCGCCAGCTCTACGTGCCGCCGGGGTTCTTCCACGGCTTCTGCGTCACGAGCGAGACGGCGCAGATCGAGTACAAGTGCACGGACTTCTACGACTCCACGGACGAGATCGGCGTCATCTGGAACGACCCGTCGATCGGGATCGAGTGGCCCGTCAAGGAGCCGATCCTTTCGGCGCGCGACCAGGCCCACCCGCGGCTCGAGGAGATCCTCGAGAAGCTCTCGAGCTACGGAAAGTAGCTCCCTGAGGAAAGTGGCGTCACAGGAACCGCGCCACCTTCCCGCGCAGCTCGAGGCGCGCCCGGTGGAGCCGCGACTTGACGGTGCCGATGGGGAGCCCCAGGGCGGCCGCTATGTCCTCGTAGCTCTCCCCCGAGAGGTCGCGGAGTACCACGATCTCCCGCGCATCGTCCTCGAGCTCCGCGATCGCGCGCTCGAGGGCCTCCTTGACCTCCTTGCGCTCGAGGAGCCTCGGGGGGGAGCTCGACGTGTCGGGGTCGGCGATCTCGTAGGGCCGCTCGCCGGGGTCCCGGGCGCGGTCGGCCGAGAAGCCCGGCCGCCCCCCGCCGCGCTTCAGGGCCCGGCGGCGCGTCCGGTAGGACCGCGCGGCGTTGATCGTGATCGTGAGGAGCCAGGTGCGGAAGGCGCACCCGCCGCGGAAGCTCCGGATCGCCTGGAAGGCCCGGAGGAACGCTTCCTGGGCGGCATCGACCCCGTCCTCCCGGTTCCCGAGGTGGTAGACCGCCGCGTTGACGACGGCGTCCTGGTGCCTCAGGACGAGCCTGTCGAAGGCGCCTCGGTCCCCGGCGGCCGCGAGGCGCGCGTCCGCCTCGTCGTCGCCGAGAGCCCCCGGCGGGAGCGGCTCGGCCGCCGATCGTTCGGAGGGGCCAGGGGGTTGAGCGATGGGATCCATCGTCAGGGGCATTGTAGTGGGGCCCTCTGGATTGAGAAACGGCCCCGCCGAAGGTATCTTGCTCCGCGGCCTGGGACTCTCCTGGACGCGACGGGCCCAGGGATGACGCGCCCCGAGGACGCCCCATGAGGAAGAAAAACCGACGTCTCGCCCCGCTCCTGGGCCTCTGGGCCCTCCCCGCCGTGGCTCCCGCGGCCGACGAGCCCCACATCGGGCCCTACATCCAGGCCCTGCGGCACGACTCGGTCCAGATCCGCTGGGAGACCGAGGCGAGGTGCGTCGGCGAGGTGGAGGCGGGGGAGTCGGGCGGCGCGGAGATCGTGGCCAAGGAGGTGGAGCCGCGCCAGCTCCACGAGGTGTCCCTCGGGGGCCTCAGGGCCGACACGCTCTACACGTACCGGGTCAAGTGGGACGGCAAGACCTCGGCGAGGTACAGCTTCCGCACGATGCCGCCCGAGGGATCGCGCCGCTTCCGGCTGGCGGCGTACGGCGACTCCCGCACGAACGCCGCGGTGCACGCCGAGGTCGCCCGGGGCATCCTCGCGGCCGACCCGGACATCGTGGTCCACACGGGAGACCTCGTCGGCGACGGGACCAAGCGCGAGCAGTGGAAGCCGCAGTTCTTCGACCCGGCGCGGCAGCTCATGGCCCGGAAGCCGGTGGTCACGTGCCTCGGCAACCACGAGAACGACTCGAGCCTCTACTACGAGCTCTTCCACTACCCGGGCAACGAGGCGTGGTTCTCCCACCGCTGGGCCAACGTCCACTTCATCGTGCTGGACAGCCAGAAGCCCTACGAGCCCGGGAGCGAGCAGCACCGGTGGCTCGAGAAGGAGCTGTCAGGCTCCGGGGCTGACTGGCGAGTCGTGTTCTTCCACCACCCGATGTTCTCCTGCCACCCGACGCGGCCCGTGAACGCCAACCGGTGGGCGTGGCAGGACCTCTTCGACCGCGGCCGCGTGGACATCGTGCTCACGGGCCACGACCACTACTACCACAGGAGCCACAGGATCGGCCGCGCCTGGGACCCCAAGAGCGAGGGCGTCTACCACATCACGACGGCGGGCGGCGGCGCGTCGCTCTACCCCGTGGAGGAGAAGGTCTACTCGGCGAGGGCGATCTCGATCCACCATTTCCTGACGCTGGACTTCGACGGCAGGAGGGCGACGGGGACCGCCGTGGGGACCGACGGCACGGTCATCGACCGCTTCACCATCGACCGCACCAGGCCCGAGTCGACCCCCTTGGTGAGCTACGAGGTGGTGCTCTGGGAGAAGGCGCTCAGGGACGCCGTCGAGAAGGTGGAACCGGCGCTCCTGGGCGCCGGCGAGCAGCGCATCGAGCGGCGGTTCGAGCTCCCGCCGCCGTTCGCGGGGCCCGCGACGGTGCACTGCCGCTGGACGGGAGGCTCGTCCTTCTGGGCCGCCGGGGCCTGCGAGGCGCTGCTCGAGACTGCCGAGGGCCAGCCCCTCGTGGCCGCGATCTGGGGCGAAGGGCCCGTGCGGGCCATGTACCCCGTCCCGCGCCTCGAGGTGAGCCTGCTCAAGGGCCCCCCCGGGGGCCGCGAGATCCTGAACCGGACGGTCCGGCTGGAGCCCGTGCGGCTGTCGGCGAACGGGGCGCTCGCCGCGGCGCGCCTCCCGGCGGCGATTCGCGTCGACGGGAAGCTCGACGAGCCCGCCTGGACCCGAGCGACGGCCGCGGGCGGATTCACCCGCGACTTCGGGCGGGTCCTCTCGGAGCGGGAGACGGCCCTCGTGGGCCACGACGAGCTCGGGATCGTGGTCGCCTTGAAGGCGCGGACCCTCCTCGAGAAGCCCCTCGAGAAGGGCGCCACGGCCCGGGACGCGAGACACATGTACCGCACCGACGAAGGGCTCACGGTCGTCCTGAGCGCGCCCTCCCTCATCCCCATGACGTACCTCTTCTGCGCGAACGCGCGCGGCACGCGCTTCGACTCGTTGACGGGCCTCCTCGCCTGGGACCCGGAGTGGGAGTTCGCGGCGAGCGAGGTCCCCGGGGGCTGGCACGGCGAGATGCGGATCCCGTGGCGCGCCTTGCGGCTCGAGCGGCCGCCGACGGTCCCCTGGAGGATCAACGTCTTCCGCTCGGACACGCAGGAGAAGGCCCTGAGCGAGTGGGCGCCCACCTTCAGCGCCTACGGAACGAGCCGGAAGCACGACGCGCGGCTCGAGTTCGAGGGGGCGGGCGGGTAGGGGCCCGCGAGCTTGATCTCTGGAACGTCCCCTCGATAGAATCCAAGGTGTCATGGGCCTCGTCCGCCAGAGACTCACCGTCAAGTCGCGCCGCGGGGCTCGCCGCAGGGCGAAGGTCGACTTCCTGATCGACTCGGGAGCCGTCTACAGCCTCGTGCCGGCCAGGACGCTGAGGGCCCTGGGCATCCGCCCGCACCGCAAGGTGGACTTCACCCTGGCGGACGGAACCCGGGTGACGCGGCAGGTCGGCGACGCCTATTACGAGCACCGAGGCGATGGCGGAGCGGCGCCGGTGATCTTCGGGGAACGGGGAGATAAGCCCCTCCTGGGCGTGACGACCCTCGAGAGCCTCGGGCTGGTCCTCGATCCCTTCAAGCGCCGCCTGGTGCCCATGGAGATGCTCCTCGTCTCCATGGAATCGCATGGGCCGGCGTGAGGCGCTCCCGGGTCCCGTGCGTGCCCTGGGACTCCACGGCGCGCCCCGCAGAGGGGCTCCAGCCTGTTGAGGAGGATTGCCGATCCCATAGGAAAGGCCCCTCGAGCACGGCGGCGAACCATGGGCCATGACTCCCCAGGAAGGACGACTCTCAGCACCCCGACCCCCGGGGCCGGCGCGGCCCTCCTCCTCGTGGTGCTCGCCGCGGCGGCCGTGCGCATCGCCTTCGCCTTCCCGAGGCACCTCTGTTTCGGGGACCAGGCCTGCTACATCTGGCTCGGCCGGAACCTCCTGGGCGGCCTGGGCTACACGTACTACGCCGGCCACCCCGAGGTGCACTTCCCGCCGCTCTTCCCGATCGCCCTCGGCCTCCTCGACCGGGTGCTCGACGGCGACGGGCTGTGCATCAAGGCCGCCTACGTGATCTTCGGAAGCCTGCTCCCGATCCCCGTCTTCTTCCTCGGGCGGGTCCTGCTCGGCCATGCCGCGGGGCTCCTTGCGGCCTTCCTGACCGCGCTCCTCCCGGCCTTCGTCGCGGGCACCCTCTTCGAGACCCTGAGCGAGCCGCTCTACCTCCTGTGCCTCTTCGGCGGGATCAGCTTCGCGTACCACGCGACGCTCTCCCAGAGGCTCGGGCCGTATGCGCTCGCGGGCGCGCTGCTGGCCCTCGCCTGTCTCACGCGGTCCGAGGGGACGGTCTACTTCGATGTGGTCTTCGCGTACGCGGCGCTCGTCCTCCTGGTGCGGCGGCCGCTCCGCCTCTCGGCTGCCGCGGGGCGGCTCGCGGTGCTCGGGGGGGCGTTCCTCCTCGTGATGTCGCCGTACGTGCTTTACCTCCACGGCGAGACGGGCCAGTGGACGCTCAGCACGAAGACGACGACGACCTACACCACGACGCGCGGGCTCGTCCACCACGACGGCGCTGCCTTCCAGAGGGACACCTGGGGCCTCGACGAGGACGGGGAGGTCCGCTACTTCGCCCGGAAGAAGCTCGACGTGGGCCTGCTCGAGCTCCTCCGGGGGCCCTACCGGGACCGGGTGATCCCCGACGTCCGGCAGAACCTGCTCAACCTGAGGAACACCTTCCTGCGGCCGTGGGTCTTCGGCCGCTGGCTCCTCGCCCTCGCCCTGCTCGGGCTCGTGGGCTCGCTCGTCCTCGAGCGGCGACGGCTCGACCAGGCCTTGAACGCGCTGCTCGTGGCCCCGCTCGCGGGAGTGCTCCTCCTCTTCGTGGCCGAGCGTTTCCTCTACGGCGCCCTCTTGCCCCTCGTCCTCTGGGCGGCGGCGGGGCTCATGCTCCTCTCGAGGCTCCTCGACCGGGTCCGGGGCCCCGCCGTCGTGCGCGTCGCGAAGGCCGCGGTGCGGGTCGCGGCCCTCGTCGCCGTCGCGGCCTATCTCCTTCGCGCGAGCATCCTGCATCTTCAGAATCAGAAGAAGCAGCGCGAGGCCGCCGAGGCCTTCGAGGCCGCCGCCTGGCTCGAGGAGAACACGCCGGGCTCCGCCGTCGTCATGGCGACGGGGCCCGAGGTCGCCTTCCACGCCGGCCGCCGCTGGCTCCCGGTGCCCGTGGCGAGCCTCGACGACGTGCTGCGCTACGCCGAGAAGCACCGCGCGACGCACCTCTGCCTCCGCGGGAGGTACCTCGCCCTGAGGCCGGACCAGAAGCGCGAGCTCTTCGACGAGGCGAGGAGCCGCGAGGGCCTCGAGCTCCTCGCGAGGGTCTCGAGCGCCGAGGGGGGGACGTCGTTCGTGGTCTACAAGCTGTCGGAGACGGGAGGGGGCGGGGGCGCGGGGCCGAGGTGAGGGCTGTACGCCAGGGGCAGCCCTTGGCAGCCCGGCAGGTTGTGATACAAAGGGAGCCGCGGGAGCCTCGCTCGAAGCAACCCGCGAGTCTCTCGGTACGGGTGAACGATCCACGGATCCGATGTGGAGGGTTTGCGGACATGAAACGGAGATGCCTGTCGTCGTCAGGGTGGTCCTCGTGCTTCTCCATGGGCCTCTGGACCGCGTTGCTGGTGTCCGACACGGCCGCGGCCGAGACGGTGGCCATCCCGGCCAGCAAGGACAATACGCTCTACGAGAGCGCCGGTGGTGCCCTGTCGAACGGCGCCGGCCCGGACCTCTACGCGGGCAAGACGGCCGCGGGCTCGATCCGGCGCGGCATCATCGCGTTCGAGGTGGCGGACAGCATCCCGCCGGGGTCCACGATCCAGCGGGTCTCGCTGCGGCTCAGCATGTCTCGGAGCGTGGCCGGCCCGACGGCCGTCGATCTCCACAGGGTCCATGCCGACTGGGGAGAGGGGACCTCCGACGCCGGCAGCTCCCGGGGCGGGGACGGAGCGCCGGCCAGGCCGGGCGACGCGACCTGGCTGCATCGGTTCTTCGATGCCGTCCGGTGGGTCTCCGCAGGCGGCGACTTCGAGGCGGCCCCGAGCGCCGACGCCGTCGTGGCCGGACAGGGGGGCTACGTCTGGCAGTCCGAGCAGATGGCAAGGGACGTGCAGGGCTGGCTGGACGATCCCTCGACGAACTTCGGGTGGTTGCTCAAGGGGGACGAGAGGGTTTCGCAGACGGCCAAGCGGTTCGATAGCCGCGAGAACCCCGTCTCGGTGAGCCGGCCGCAGCTCCTCGTGGAGTTCGCACCGCCGCCCCAGGCCCCCAAGGTCCCTGCCTCGTCGGTGCCGGGCGCCATCCTCCTCGCCTTGACCCTGAGCGGAGCTGCCGTGCGCGCGATGGTCCGGCGTGCGAGGGCCCTCAGCGAGCCTTCCCGCGATCCGCGTGCCTCCGCATCATCTCCTTCCAGTCCGTGAAGAGGACGCCCTCGGTCTCGAGGGTGCGCTTCGTCTCGGGGTC
This sequence comes from Planctomycetota bacterium, assembly GCA_016209535.1. Taxonomy (GTDB): domain Bacteria; phylum Planctomycetota; class UBA8108; order UBA8108; family SXIK01; genus JACQVW01. The sequence goes on from JACQVW010000497.1 coordinate 11,521, forward strand.
CGAGAAAAGGCGTGCCTCCCAGACGCGCTGCTGCCAGCTCCCGGTGATCTTCTTCAGGCCCTCGGTCTCGACGGAGGGGTGGAAGATGATCTCCGTGATGCCCGGCGGGAGCGACCGGACGAGCGCGAAGAAGCGTTCGTGCTTCTCCTCGTAGGTCTTTCCCTCGGGGGCGGCCTTGAAGCCGTCGAGCTTGGGGAGCTTGTACTCCCGCGAGATCCTTCGCGTCTCCTCCGTGAGCGGGTAGCCCTGTCTCTGGAACTCCTCGAGGACCCCCGGCGTGAGCTCGATCGCCATGGCCGGGATGCCGTACTCCTCGGCGACCTTCAGGTAGGCGCGGGTGAAGTCGAGGCGCGCGTAGAGCGTGCCCATGTGAGTGTCGAGGTGCCCCGGGCGGATGCCCCGCGAGAGGGCGCGCTCCACCTGGGCCCGGATCTCCTTCTCGACCTCGGCGGCCCTCGCCCTCGTGGCCACGTCGAGGACCGAGCGCCAGAGGTAGCCGTCGGGGTCCACGAGGCCCGGGACCTCGTGCCGGGGCGCCACGGGGCCCCAGCGGTAGTGCCTCCACTCGCTCGTGAGGGCGAGGTGGAGGCCCACGTCGAGGTCCGGGTGCTCCTTGTACCAGGCCGCGATCTCGTCGAACCACGGGCAGGGGACCATGGCGGCGGCGGACTGGATGCGGCCTCCCTCGAGGCAGGCCTTCGCCGCCTGGTTCGCCTCGTAGCACATGCCGATGTCGTCGGCGTGCAGGATCAAGACGCGCTTCTCCGGCGGGTATCCGAGCCGCGCGGCCCAGGTGGGCTCGGGCTTCCCGGGGGCCTGCGCCGACGCGGGCTCCTGGGCCAGGCACGGGAGGGCGAGGAGGAGCGCGAGGCCCGGGACGAAGGCCAGGGGGAACGATCTGGTGGGGCGCATGGTCAGTCGATCCCTTTCTCCGTGAGCCACCGCTCGGCATCCAGGGCTGCCATGCAGCCCGTGCCGGCGGCGGTCACGGCTTGGCGGTAGACCTTGTCGACGACGTCGCCGCAGGCGAAGACGCCCTCGACGGAGGTCAGCGTGCGGCCCTGCTTCACCTTGATGTAGCCCACCTCGTCGGTCTCCACCTGGCCCCCGAGGAACTTTGAGCTCGGCTCGTGGCCGATGGCGTAGAAGATCCCGCCGCAGGGGAGCACGCGGACCTCCTTCGTCTTCACGTTCTGGAGCCTCGCGCCGGTCACGCGGTCGGTCCCTTCGGCGTCGACGAGCACCGTGTCCCAGACGAGCCGGATCTTGGGGTGCTTGAGGGCGCGCTCCTGCATGATCTTGCTCGCGCGGAGCTGGTCCCGCCGGTGCACGAGGTGGACCATCGCGGCGAACTTCGTGAGGTAAGTCGCCTCCTCGACGGCCGTGTCGCCCCCTCCGACCACGACCAGGTCCTTCTGGCGGACGATGGGCAGGGCGCCGTCGCAGACGGCGCAGGCGCTGATCCCCTTCGTCCAGAGGCGTTCCTCGCCCGGGACGCCGAGGCGCTTCGCCGTGGCGCCCGTGGCGACGATCAGGGCGTGGGTATCGACCTCGCGCTCCGCCGACTTGACCCGGAAGGGCCGTCGCGAGAGGTCGACCTCCACCACGTCCTCCTGGAAGCAGCGGGTCCCGTAGTCCTGGGCCTGCTTGCGGAAGCGCTCCATGAGCTCGGGGCCGCGGATCCCGGGGTGGGGGAAGCCGGGGTAGTTCTCCACCTCCGTCGTCGTCATGAGCTGCCCGCCGGGAGTGCCGCCGGACTGGAAGCCCTCGAAGACGAGGGGCTTCAGGTTCGCGCGGGCGGCGTAGATCGCCGCCGTGAACCCGGCGGGCCCGGAGCCGATGATCGTGACTTTCTCCATGCTTTGGTTTCCTGTTGCCTCGGCGCCCTTGACTCCCTACTTCCCTGCCCTCATCTCCCTGCCTTCACGCCCTCGACCGCGATGTTGTCGATCGTGAAGCCATGCAGGGCGCCGCCCTCGACCTTCCATGCCTCGGAGGAGATCCTCCAGTCCTTGCCGGGCGCCTTGCCGGAGAAGTCTTCCTTCACGCTGACCCGCTCCGGCTCTTGGGCCGCGACGGCCGCACCCGCGAAGCTGCAGGCGGCCAGAGCGAAACGGAGAGCTCGAACGAGGACGGTGCGGGTCACGGTGGGACGTTCCTCCAGGCTTGTGAGGTCCTTCGAGGCAGAAGGCATGAGTGTAGCAACGCGATCGGCGGTTCGCCACGGGAGCGATGGCCAGGCCTTCGATGGCTCTGCCCCGGCAGATCCGCAGGGCAGCCCGGCACCGGAATCCGCTCCTCCCCTCGGATTTCTTGCGTCTCCGGTGGCCGGGGCGCCCGGTAAGATGGCCGGTGCCATGTCCGAGGTGCTCCGCCCCCTGGTCGGGGCCGCGCGCCGAGGCGACGCGGCGGCCATCAATTCCCTTGCCTCCTGCGTGGACCGGTTCGTCCGCGTCCACTCGGGCTCGCTCAGCCGCCAGCTTCGGAGGACCCGTGGCTCCACCGTCGACTTCGTCCTCGAGGGGCTCGCCGAGGCGCTCGCCCGCCTCCCGGACTTCGAGTACCGGAGCGACGAGGGATTCTACGCCTGGGTCTCGCGCTGCATCCGGAACCGCATCGCCGACGCGGGCCGCGAGGAGGCCGCCGCGAAGCTGGCCGTGCGCCCCAAGGAGCTCGGCGGCGACGACGAGGGGCCGGCGGCGCCCGGCCCGACGCCTTCGTCGGTCGTCTCGGCCGAGGAGTTCCGCTCGGCCGTCGGGACGGTGCTCCTCGAGCTCCAGGTGGAGCGCCCCCGGGAGATGGAGGTCGTCGTCATGAAGCTCTTCGACGGCCTGAGCTGGCCCGAGATCCGCGAGCGCCTCGGCCTCGCCACGGAGAAGAAGGCCCGCGTCCTCTTCGCCAGGGGCCTCGACCTGCTGCGGCCTCGCGTCAAGGAGGCGATCGGCGACGCGGCCGTGAAGGACCTCCTCGGACTGCCATGAAGACCCTCGAGGACCAGGAGGCCGAGCTCTACGAGGACTTCGTGGAGCGCTACTACGAGACGGGGGCCGCCGAGGTGCCCGGCTCGTGGCCCCCCGGGCTCCGCGAGCGGTGCCTGTTCTTCCTCAAGGTCGTCGAGGGCGGCTCGGGGGCGGTGGGTTCGCGCAGCGTCCTCGCGGCGCTCGGCGCCGGCGGGGTGCGGGCGGCCTTGACCCTTGCCGGGCCCGAGCCTCTTCCGGCGCAGGAGCTGAGCTCCGGCCCCGAGCGCTATGTGCTGGAGCGCGAGATCGGCCGCGGCGGCATGGGGCGCGTCCTCCTCGCCTACGACCGCGACCTGCGGCGGCGCGTCGCCATGAAGGTGCTCAGGGACGGCGCCGGGAGCCCGCTGCGAGCTTCCCGCTTCCTCGAGGAGGCGCAGGCGACGAGCCAGCTCGAGCACCCCAACATCGCGCCCGTCTACGACGTCGGGATCGACCCGAGCGGGGCTCCGTTCTTCACGATGAAGTGGGTGCGGGGCCGCGACCTCGAGGAGGTCCTGCGGTCCGGCGCCGGCGACGCGAGCGCGATCCGTCTCGTCCAGATCCTCCAGCAGGCGGCCATGGGGGTGGACTTCGCGCACTCCCGCGGCGTCGTCCACCGGGACCTGAAGCCCCAGAACGTCATGGTGGGCGACTACGGCGAGGTCCACGTGGTGGACTGGGGCCTGGCGAAGGTGCTGCGGCGCGCCGAGGCCGCGGCGGAGCGGGCCGAAGGGCCCGAGCGCGGCGGGACGGCCGGGGACGCCGTGGCCACGGGGCGCCCGGCGGGGCTCCTCACCCTCAACGGCACCGTGCTGGGCAGCGTCGCCTACATGGCGCCCGAGCAGGCCCGAGGCGACGTGCGCTCGGTCGACCCGAGGACCGACGTCTTCGGCCTCGGGGCGATCCTCTACCGGATCCTCACGGGCCAGGCCCCCTATCCCGAGAGCGACATCGCCGCGGCGCTCGCCCGCGCCCGCCGCGGCGACGTGACGCCGCCGTCCGTGGCAGCGCCGGACCGCTCGTTCCCCGGGGAGCTCGAGCGGATCTGCCGGAAAGCCCTCGCGGCGCGGCCCGAGGACC
>JACQVW010000477.1 GCA_016209535.1 Planctomycetota bacterium
GCACTCCGAGTGCGAGCTCACGGCGAGGCCGAGGAGGACGGCCGGCGGCGCCGTGAACCCCCAGTCGTTCCGTCCGACCTCGAGCCACGTGCCCGGCGCCGTCCCGAAGTCGCCCGTCTCGTCGAGGACGTAGGCGGTGAAGACGCCGCCCCTCCGGTCGAGTCGGAGCGAGCGGGCGTGCTTGAAGTTGCCGGCGGGCACGGTCTCGAAGTTGTCGCTGCCTCCGTGGGTCGGCCGGTGCGAGAGCCGCGTGTTGTCCTCGAGGTTCTCGCCGCAGTCGTGGATGAGGGTGTACCGCGAGCGGTCCGAGCAGTCCTGCCGCGCCATGATGCCGAACTTGCCCCACCGCGAGCCGGGAACGAGGTTCTTCGCCGCCACGGTGACCCGGGCGCTGAAGTCGCCCGGGGCGACGCTGTAGGCGAAGAGGAGCTGGTCGCCGTCCTGCCCGATGTCGAAGCCTCCGCCGGCGAGGGCGATCGCGCCCGCCTCGGCAGTCGCCGAGGCGTCCGGACAGGGCGCTCCGATCGCGTGCGCGTGCTGGAACGGCGGGTCGGGGAAGGGCCCGAAGTCGACGGTCCCGTTCGGGCGGCCCGGGCAGACGTGCGTCGCGCGGGCCTCGATGGCCGCCGCGAGGCAAGCTGCGAAGCAGGCTGCGGCGGTGAGTCTCCCTTGCATCTCGCTATCCTCCCTTTCGGCTCCTGACCGTCCTTCTGGCTTACGGGCTCCTCGGAAGCGCTGTCAAGGTCTTTCTGCGGAGATGTCTTTCTGCGGAAACCTTTCTGCGGAGGCCTCCGCAGGCGGCAGCGGCCGCGCCCCCGCTCGGGGCGGAGGCGCGGCCATCGTGCGCATCAAGATGAGCTCAGGGCCCGGGTAAAAGTCCGAGGGCGGCCCGCGGGGCCGGCACCGTGCCGGCCCCGCTGCCGTCCCCAAGCGTTCAGTTGCAGCCCCGGGCGCGGATCGCCCGCTGGAGCGCCTCGCAGACCCTGCGCCGCGCATCCCGCGGCATGCGGTCCACGGCCTGGGCGAGCTGGCTCGCCCCGAGCTCGACCGAGGAGATCCCGGGGAGGCCCGCGCACTCGCGGAAGAGGCGGATGACCTCGCTCGCGAGGGGGACCCGGAACTCCCCACGGTCGGAGAAGAGGGCGAGCATCGCCTTCAAGATCTCGCAGGCGCACTCGGGCATCTCGGCGATTGTCAGGAGCCCGCCGATCATCGAGCCCAGGGGCAGGCCCTCGACCAGCTCGTCGAGGAGGGTGAGCCCCAGCAGGATCGCGAGGTCCTTGAGGGCCTCCTCGTCACCAGCCTGGGCTCGCTCGCGGAGCTTGTTGATGCGCTCTTCGAGCTCCCGCTCCGCCTGCTGGCGGCGCGCCTCCTCCTCGGCCGCTGCCTGCTGGCGGCGGTACTCCTCCTCGGCGGCCCGGCGCGCCTCCTCTTCGGCCTTCCGCAGCCGCTCCTCGGCCTCGCGGGTCGCCTCCTCGAGCTCGCGCCGGCGCGCTTCCTCCTCCTCGATGCGGCGCTCCGCATCGCGGGCCTCGTCCTCGGCCCGGCGGATCTGGTCGCTGACTTCGGCCTCCCGCGCGTGCTTCGCGGCGCGCAGGGCCTGGAGCCGCCGCGCGAAGTCCTCGAGCTCCTCGGGGGTCCTCGGCACGGAGCCGAAGAGCTGCTCGAGGAGGTCCGCGAGCCAGCCGTTCCCCGTCTCGCGGAGCCGGTCGATCAGGTCCCGCAGGTGCGGGGCCTGGGGCGCGGCGCCGCCGAGCGGACCGAACCACGCGTCGAGGACCTCATCGATCTCCTCGACCTCGCCCGCCGCGCCCTCGAGCTTCGAGATGTTGGCCTCGAGCCACTCCTTCTCCTTCTCCAGGTCGGCGATCTCCTTCTCGCAGTCCTGGATCGCCTTCCAGAGGCCCTTGTACTCCTCGATCAAGGCGTCGAGCTTGGCCTTCTCCTCCTTGTACCTGTCCCCGTAGGGAGCGTAGAGGACGTAGCCCTTGCCGCCGCCCGTGACCAGGATTCCGACGACTTCGTAGGTCACCTCGCCGTCCGTGATGCTGAAGCGGCCGAAGTTGTCGCCGATCGACCGGCGAGTGGTGTGGAACTGGGCGCGGACCGCATCTTTCTTCGCCGCGTGGTCCTTCTTGAGCTGCTCGAGTTTCGCCGACTTGTCGGCGAGGGCCGCCTCGACCTCCGCCTTCCGCTCGCGCTTCTTCTCGAGGGCCTCATCGAGGGCCTTCCGGTCGTCCTGGGCAGCGCCCGAGAGGATCTCCTCGCGGCGCCGGATCAGATCCTCGAGCTCCTCGAGGTCGTCCTCGTCGAAGTAGGTGTCGAGATAGCGGTTCACGAGCACGAGGGCCTCGAGCTCGCGGCGCAGGGCGTCGAGCCTGCGCTGTGCGTCCTCGAGCGCGGCAGCGGCGTCGGTCCCGGCCGCCGCTGCCGCCGCACGCTGAGCCTCCAGATCGCGGATCCGGCGGCGCAGGGCCTCGATCGCGGGCGAGGAGAGGCTCGCCTCCACGGCGCGCAGCATGTCCTCCGCCGCCTGGACCTTCGCGAGGAGGCGTCCCATGACCGGGTCGCCCGCCGGGGCGTAGCTGCCGAGGTCGGCGAGCTCGGCCATGCTCAGGGTCTCCGCCGCCGTGGGGTGGGCGCGGAACGCCGCCGGCAGGTCGATGACGGCGACGGGCACCTCGCCCTCCACCACGTCGCCGAGCAGCGCCGCCTCGCCGTGCAGGTCCACCGTGACATCGGCGGCGCCCGCATCGGCGGCGGCGCGCTTCCATGCGGTGGCTCGGAGCGTGTACTCGCCCTTGGGCAGCGCGCCGGCGTTCACGAGCCAGCCGGACCCGCTGCGCGCGACGGCGCCCTCGCCGACCCGCATCGGCCCGACGAGCGCACCTGTCCCTTCGACCTTGTAGAGGTCGAGCGTGAGGTGGTCGAAGTCGAGACCTCCCGCGGGCACGACCTCCACCGGGAAGTACGGATCGACGGCCGTCACGGGCGGCAGCCGGCGCCAGAGGAGCCCGGGAGCGGGAGCGGGCGCCTCGACGCACCCGGCATCGCCGGCCGGCGTGCCGCCCAGCGAGGCGCACTTGCCGGCGCGCACTGCGTAGAGGCCGAGGCCCGGCAGGCAGCAAGGCTCCGTGCCGTCGAGGGAGATCGCCGCGAGGAGCTTGACGAGGAGTCCCGAGGGCCCGCTCGTGGGGCACCCCGACGCGGGCGAGCGCTCGCACCCGAGGGGGTCGCTCGGCGACGGGTCCGCTCCGCAGCCCGGGAAGGGCTGCGCGGGGGCCGCGCCGCCCAGGAACTGGTAGGCGAGGATCCCTATGGCGTCGGAGATGTCGATCCCCCCGTCGTCGTTCGTGTCGGCCGAGTCCTCGCAGGGGAACGGCTCGCCGGAGGCGAAGAGCCGGACGAGCGTGAAGACGGCGTCGGAGATGTCGATCTCCCCCGTCCCGTTCGAGTCGCCGCGGACGAAGGGCGCCTGCCCGCGCAAGGCGGGGGGCGCCGCGATGACCGCGATCGCGAGGATGGCGAGGATCAGGTGATTCCGGAGAGAGCTCAAGAGACGGCGCATGGCAATGGCTCCTTGGTGGCCCTGACGGGTAGGATCGTTCGGCCTTTCGGAGGAGCCGTTTGGCGAGGGCCCGGGAGTTAACAGGCCTTTCTTCCGGCGCCCGGGCCTCCAGGAAACGACGCCGGCGCGCGAGCCTGGCAGCTCGCACGCCGGCGGCCTTGGCGGCGATCTTCAGCCTCCTGCCCCTCCTCCTCCGGCCTCGGTCCGGTGAGGGCGTGGACCAAGCCGGCGGAGAGGGGCGCGGGAGGGCCGGGCCGGGCGGCGCCCCCCTAGTGGCACCCGCTCTCCTCGCAGCCCAGCTCCAGGTCCTCGGGCCGCCGCGAAACGTCGCAGGCGGGGAAGGGTGCCGGCGGCGGCTCGCCACCGCCGAAGACGTAAAGGAGGATGCGGAGGCCATCGGTGACGCCGGTGCATGGGTTCCCGTCGCCGGTCGTGTCGCACGCGGCGCGGCAGGGGACCGCCTTGTCCAGGAAGCAGTGCTGGAGGCTCGCGACGGCGTCGTTGATCGAGCCGGGCACATCGCCGCTCCCGTCGCAGTCGCCCCGCAGGAAGGGACCGACCGCCGCTGGATCGTCCGGGGGCGAGGTCCTGGGCGGCTCGAGGATCCACGCGGTCAGATCTCCAGCGTTCGGCGAGCCTTTTGCCGCGTAGACCGAGCGGGCGAGGAAGTAGCTCTCGTCGTCGAGCGCGTCGTTGGGCGCCTCCAGCTCCACCGTGTGCCCCGGGACCAGGTCGAGCTGGGACGCGAGCCGGACCCACGGGAGCGTCCCCTGGC
>JACQVW010000478.1 GCA_016209535.1 Planctomycetota bacterium
GACACGGCCCACGTCAACACAAATTTCACCCAACGGGTGAAAAATCGATGCCTCTCAGACCGCACGGGACGCCTTCTCCGCAGCCCTCAGGCTTGAGGCGGCCAGTTTTTAGCTACGGACGGGGGTGCCTGGCGGGGTCCTCTCCGGTGGTGACTCTATGGTGACGGGGTGCTCAGGCCGCCTTCGTACCACGAGAAGAACCCCCCAGAAAACCCTTGTTTTCCAGGGGGTTTTGTTGGTCGGGCTGGAGAGACTTGAACTCTCGACCTTCTGACCCCCAGTCAGACGCGCTACCAGACTGCGCCACAGCCCGATAGGTTAGCTCGTTTTGGTTCGGTTCGCTTCGTTCGCGCCGGCTTGCCGGCGAGAGCGGCCATTATACGGGGGCGCGGGGGCCTTGCCAGGGTTTTGTCACGTCCGGGCGGGGCCGGAGGCGCACGCGAGAGCTGGCCCACGCAAGCGCTGCCGCGCACAACGCACGACCGAGCTGGCCTCCCCTAGCGCACGCGCTTCCCGGGCCCGATATACTTCTCGCCCATGGTCCACGAACGGCTCCCTGTCCTGCGGGCGTTGCCCCTGCTGGTCGTCCTGGCCGGCGCCGCTCGCGCCGAGGAGGTCTTCGTCGACGTGACCGAGCGGGCGGGGATCCGCTTCGTCCACGTGAACGGCGCGACGGGCCTCAAGCACCTCTACGAGACGATGGTCGGGGGCAGCGGCTGGCTCGACTACGACGGCGACGGGCACCTCGACGTCTACCTCGTCCAGGGCCACTCGGACTCGGCGCGCGCCTATGCGCCCGGGAAGGAGTCCAACGTCCTCTACCGGAGCCGCGGCGACGGCACCTTCGAGGAGGTCACGCAGAAGGCCGGCGTCGGCGACCGCCACTACGGGGCGGGCCTCGCGATCGGCGACATCGACAACGACGGGGACACCGACCTCTACGTCACGAACTACGGGCCGAACGTCCTCTACCGGAACGACGGCGGCGGCACCTTCACGGACATCACCGACCAGGCCGGCGTGGCCTGCCCGCTGTGGAGCTCGAGCGCCGCCTTCGCGGACATCGACCTGGACGGCCTCCTCGACCTCTACGTGGCCAACTACCTCTACTACGACCCCCGCGTGCACAAGGCGTGCACGGGGAACCCGAAGCGGATCCCAGGTTACTGCCACCCGAACAAGTTCGACGGCGCGCCGGACTGCTTGTTCCACAACCTGGGGGGCTGCCGGTTCCGGGACATCTCGAAGGAGGCCCGCATCGCCGTGACGGGGAGGATCCTCTCGAAGGGCCTCGGCGTCCTGCCGACGGATTTCGACGGGAACGGGCTCGTGGACTTCTTCATCGCCAATGACTCGGTCCCCGACTTCCTCTGGCGGAACCGGGGCGACCTCAAGTTCGAGGACGCGGCCGTCGAGGCGGGCGTGGCGGTAAGCTCCGTCGGGGCGCCCACGGCGTCCATGGGCATCGATGGCGGTGACGTGAACGGCGATGGCCTCTTCGACTACATGGTGACGAACTTCTCGCAGGAGGCGTACTCGCTCTTCCTCGGCGAGCCCGGGGGGTTCTTCACCGAGTCCTCGCTGCGCTGCGGCATCGCCGACGTCACCTTCACGCCGCTCGGCTTCGGGATGAAGCTCTTCGACTACGACCTCGACGGGGACCTCGACATCTACTGCACCCAGGGGCACATCCTCGACAACGTCGAGGTCCTCCACCCGGGCACGGGCAACCTGTACGCGCAGCCAGACCTGCTCCTCGAGAACGACGGGAAGGGCTTCTTCCGCGACGTCTCGGGGTCGTCGGGCGCCTGGTTCCGCGAGCGCTACGTGGGCCGGGCCGCGGCCTTCGCCGACTACGACGATGACGGCGACATCGACGTCCTCATCGTGAACGTCGGGCAGCGCTGCGTTCTCCTCGAGAACAGGCGGCCCAGCGGGAACCGGTGGGCAGGATTCGAGGTCCGGGGCGGCGGGCCGTCGAACCGCGACGGCTACGGCGCGCGCCTCGACGTGAAGGTGTCCTTCCGCGAGCTGCCCGTCCCCATCGAGGTCCGCACGGCCGGGAGCTACCTCGCCGCGAACGACCACCGCCAGGTGGTGGGCCTCGGGAAGGACGGCCAGGTCGAGTGGGTCCGCGTGCGCTGGCCCGATGGGCTCGTGGAGATCTTCCGGAGCGTCCAGCGCGACGCCTACAACCGGCTCGAGCGGGGCAAGGGGCATCCGGGGCCGTGAGTCAGCGCCTCTTCTTCCCCGCCTTCCCCGCCTTGCCCGCCTTGCCCGTCGCGGTCGTCTTGCCCTTCTTCGCCCCCTGCCGCTCGGGGCGGAGGGACCGCACGAGGGCGCCGATCCTCCACATCTCCGACTCCCGGACCTCCTTGAGCTCCCGCTCGAGGTCCTGGCGGTACGTGGGCCGCGAGTTCGCCTCGAGGACGCGCCGCGTCTCGGTCCCGTCCTTCACCTTCCCGTAGAGGTCCTCGAAGACGGGGCGCGCCGCGTCGCGGAACCGCTCGAACCAGTCCAGCGCCCCTCGCTGAGCCGTGGTGCTGCAGTTCGCGTACATCCAGTCCATCCCGTTCTCGCCGATCAGCGGGTAGAGGCTCTGCGTCGCCTCCTCCACCGTCTCGTTGAACGCCTCGGACGGGGAGTGCCCGCGCTCCCGGAGCACCTCGTACTGGGCGAGCCACAGGCCGTAGATCGCGCCCATGAGGACGCCGCGCTCGCCCGTCAAGTCGCTGAAGACCTCCCGCTCGAAGGTCGTCTCGAAGAGGAAGCCCGAGCCGATGGCGATGCCGAGCGCGATCGCGCGCTCCCGCGCCCTGCCCGTGCAGTCCTGGTGGACGGCGAAGCTCGCGTTGATGCCGCGCCCCTCGAGGAAGTGGCGGCGGACGGTGGTCCCCGAGCCCTTCGGCGCCACGAGGATCACGTCCACGTTCGGAGGCGCCACGACGCCGGTCTGGTCCCGGTAGGCGATGCTGAAGCCGTGCGAGAAGTAAAGCGCGTCGCCCTCCTTCAGGTTCTCGCGGATCACGGGCCACTGCTCCTTCTGGCCGGCGTCGCTCAGGAGGTACTGGATCACCGTGCCCCGGCGGACGGCCTCGGGGATGTCGAAGAGCGTCGTCCCCGGCTTCCAGCCGTCATTCAGGGCGAGCCGCCAGCTCGCGCCGCCCTTGCGGAGCCCTATCAACACCCTCACTCCGTTGTCGCGCATGTTGAGGGACTGCCCGCGCCCCTGGACGCCGTAACCGACCACGGCGACGGTCTCCCTGCCCAGGACCTTCTTGAGCTTCGCGGGCGGCATGTCGGAGCGCTCGATGATCTTCTCCGCGACGCCTCCGATGCGGAACGTCTTCATTCTCAGGTGCTCCTTGAGTTTCGGTGGGCTCCCCGGCCTCGCCGGACCCGGGGAAGGCCGCGTTTATAGCCCATCTCCTCGACCGGTGCAAAGGGGAGGCCTCGCCGATAAGATGGGGGCTCTCCTCCCCCCATGCTCACCCCCCGAAGCCTCTGCTTGCTGCGGCGGACCTGGGCCCTCGCCCTCGGCCTCGCCTTGGCGGCCCTCGCCGCGCGGGCCATAGCTCCCTTCCTGCCCCGGTGGGACCTCCGGGACACCTCGCAGCGCGGCCAGCTCAGCGTGTACAACTCCACGCCCGAGGGCGGCGAGTACGGCCTCCCCCTGGAGATCGGAGACCTCGACGGGGACGGCGCCCCGGACCTGGTCCTGGCCCCCATGGCCGCGACCGGCGGCGGCGCCCGGGCGACATCGGGCGAGGTCTACGTCTACCGGGGGAACGCCAGGATCGAGGGGGTCCTGGACCGCTCCGCGCCCGAGACGCTGCCGCCGGGGATCACGATCTGGGGCGCGAGGGCCGGGGACTTCCTGGGCACCGAGCTCTTCACGGCCGACGTGAACGGCGACGACATCGAGGACCTCCTCTTCAGCTCCCAGAACTACGACGGCCCCGACGGGCTCCGCGACTCCTGCGGCGGCGCCTTCATCCTCTTCGGCCGCCGGGACCTCCTCGAGCGGAGCCGGACGATCGACCTCGCCGCGCCGCCGGCCGACGTCGTCACGATCGTGGGCGCCGAGCCGGGCGACCGGCTCGGGGTCTGGATCGAGGCCGGCGACCTCGACGGCGACCGCGTCTACGATGTCCTCATCGGCGCCGACCAGCCGCGCCCCCGCGCCGAGAGGACCTGCACGCCGCAGCACCGGACGGGGCTCGCCGTCGTCATCTACGGGAGGAGCCAGTTCCCCGCCGTCCTCGACCTCGCCGGTGCGGCCGCCGTGCCTGGGGTCAGCGTCGTGCGCGGCCGGGATCCCTGCGACCACTTCGGCTGCACGCTTCACAGCCGCGACCTGAACCGGGACGGCCGGGACGAGCTCATCGTCTCGGCGGCGCTCAACCGGTACTCCGCGGGCCAGAACCCCGGCAGCGCCTTGAACCCGAACCCCGCCTCGAGCGGGGGCGGCGATGGCCCCGACGGCCAGCGCCCGGACTGCGGCGAGGTCTACGTGATCTTCGGCCCGAAGGACGGCGGCCGCCTCCCGCCCGTCCTCGACCTCGCCCTGCCGCTTCCGCCGGCCCTCGAGGGCCGGGTGACGACGATTTACGGCTCGCACGCGTTGGAGTCGGCCGGCGAGGAGCTCACGAGCGGCGACTTCAACGGAGACGGGTACCTGGACCTCGTGGTCGGCGCCCTCACGGGCGCGAACCCCTTCGGGCGAGTCACCGGCACGGCCTACGTCCTCTACTGGATACCCGGCCTCGAGGGGAAGGCGATCGACCTCGAGCCCGGCGCCCGCGCGAGCTGGCCCGAGGGCCTCCGCGTCTCGAAGCTCTACGGCCTCGGCGACCTGGACCTCCTCGGCGACACGCTCTCGGCGGGCGACTTCGACCACGACGGCATCGACGACCTCGCGGTCGGGATCCCCATGGAGGACGTCAGGTACAGCCCGCAGGAGGACCCCGTCATCGACGTGGGGACCGTCGCTCTGGCCTTCGGCCGCCCCGAGCCGTGGCCCGAGATCTGGGCGCCGCAGTCGTTGCAGGTCCCCGAGGGCCTGAGGCTCGCCTACGTCCTGGGGCCGGGCAGCATGAAGGACCTCCTGAGCTACTCGATGGAGGCCGCGGACTACGACGGGGACGGCTACGCGGACCTCTTCCCCAACGCCATGCGCGGCGACGGCTCGGACAACCTGCACACGGACGCGGGCGAGGCGTACCTCGTGAGCGGCTACCGGATCGCGGGGGCCCCGCCGAGGCTCGCGAGCGTGCGGCCGGCCATGGGCCTCACGACCGAGGAGACGCCCGTCGCCGTCACCGGCGAGGGCTTCACGACGGCCGCCGACACGCGCCTCCTCGCCGGCGGCGCCGAGGCGAGGAGCCTCAAGGTCCTGAGCTCGACGCGCCTGGAGGCCGTCCTGCCGGCGCGGGCCGAGCCGGGCGCCGTCGAGATCCGCATGGAGAACCGCTACGGCGCCGCGGCCCTCGCCGCGGGCTTCCTGTACGTGCGGCCGGACGTCTTCACGCGCGGCGACTCGAACCTGGACGGGCTCCTCGACATCTCGGACCCGATCCACACGCTCCGAGGGCTCTTCGCCGGCGGGTCCATCCCCTGCATGGACGCGGGCGACTCCAACGACGACGGGAAGCTCGACGCCTCCGACGCCGTCTACTCGCTCCGCTACCTCTTCCTCGGCGAGCCGCCGCCGCCGCCGCCCTACCCCGGCGCCGCCACGGACCCGACGCAAGACGAGCTGGGCTGCCGGTGAGGCACCGAGGCGCCCCCGCCGCTGGCGCCCCGCCGCCCGCGAGGTTATCCTGCCTGGGAACGCATGTCCTGGCTCTGTCTCCTGGCCTGCGCCGCCTGCCCGACGGCCGCCTCGACCCAGCCGCGGCTCGCCGCGGCCCTCGACGCCGTCCTCCGCCGGCCCGAGCTCGTGACGAGCACCCTCGGGGTCCTCGTCGCCCGGACCGACACGGGCGAGATCCTCCTGGAGCACAACGCCGGCAAGCTCCTCGCCCCGGCTTCCTGCACCAAGCTCGTGAGCTGCGCCGGCGCGCTCCTCGCCCTCGGGAAGGACTTCCGCTTCGAGACGCGCGTCGTGGCGGCGGGCACCGTCGCCGGCGGCGTCCTCCGCGGCGACCTCGTCCTCGTCGCCTCGGGCGACCCGAACCTCTCCCAGCGGATCTCGCCCGAGGGCAGGCTCCACTTCCGCGACAAGGACCACTCCTACGCCGGGTTCTTCGACGCGGAGCTCGTGCCGGGCGATCCGCTCGAGGTCGTCCGGGCGCTCGCCCGCCAGGTCAAGGACTCCGGCCTGCGCCAGGTCGACGGGGACATCGCCGCCGATGACGGCCTCTTCGCCGATACCGATGACGAGTTCGTGGGGCCCTTGAGCGCCGCCTGCGTCAACGACAACCTCCTCGACGTGACCGTGTCCCCCGGCGCGCGCCCCGGAGACCCCGCACGGTTCGACCACCAGCCTGAGGGCAGCCTCGTCGAGCTCGTCTCGACGGCCGTGACGGCCCCCGAGGGCCAGGAGACCGAGCTCTCCCTCGAGCCGCGCGACGGCGCTGCGAGCTTCCAGCTCCTCGGCAGGATCTCCGCCGGCTCGCCGCCGGTCCTCCGCACGGCCCCCTTCCGGAGCCCCGCGGTCGCCGCGGCGGGCTTCCTCGCGGACGAGCTCCGGGCTCTGGGCGTCCGGGTCCAGGGCCGCCCGAAGCGGCTGCGGCTCGGCCCCGGCGCGTACGCGGATCGGAAGGCGCTCGCCACGCACGTCTCGCCGCCCCTCTCCGAGGCGCTGCGCGTGGTCCTGAAGGTGAGCCACAACCTCCACGCCACGATGCTCCCGCCGCTCGTGGGCGCCCTCAAGGGCGGCCACGGCGACCGCTGGACCGGCTACGGCGTCATCGCCCGCCTCTTCGCCGAGGCGGGCCTCGACCCGGCGGCCGTCGTGATCCAGAGCGGCTCGGGCGGCGGGCGCGGCGACCACCTGACGCCCCGCTGGACCGTGGCCCTCCTGAGGCACATGGCCTCGCGGCCGGACTTCGCCGTCTTCTTCGAGGCCCTGCCCGTGGGCGGCGCCGACGGCACGCTCTCCCAGGCCTTCCGGGCGGGCGAGCCCGGCGCCCGCGTGCACGCGAAGACGGGCACCCTCGTCTACCGCGGCGGCCTGAGCGGCCGCTGGGTCTACGTCTCGAAGGCCCTCTCGGGCTACCTGGACCTCCGGGAGCGGCCGCGGGGCCCTCCTCGGCCCGAGGACTTGCTCGCCTTCTCGATCATCATCGCCAACACCCTCGCCGAGACGCGCAAGGAAGGCTCCGATGCACTCTTCCGGGCCCAGGAGGACATCCTGCGCGCCGCCCTCGAGGACGCGAGGCTCCCGGCGCCCCTGGAGGGCGGGCGATGAAGGGGATCATCCTCGCGGGCGGGTCGGGCACGCGCCTCTACCCGGTGACCCTCGCCGTCTCGAAGCAGCTCGTCCCCGTCTACGACAAGCCCCTCGTCTACTACCCGCTCTCGGTCCTCATGCTCGCCGGGATCCGGGAGGTCCTGGTGATCACCACGGGCGAGGACCAGCCCGCGTTCCGCCGCCTCCTCGGCGACGGCAGCCGGCTGGGCCTCTCGATCTCCTACGCCGTCCAGGCCCAGCCGCGGGGCATCGCCGAGGCGCTCCTGATCGGCCGGGACTTCCTCGGCGGGCACCCGGCGGCGCTGGCGCTGGGGGACAACGTCTTCTACGGCCACGGGCTCCCCCAGTACCTGGCGCGCGCCGCCGCTCGCTCCGCCGGCGCCACGGTCTTCGCCTACCGCGTGCGCGACCCCGAGCGCTACGGCGTCGTCGAGTTCGCCGCGGACGGCCGCGTGGTCGGGCTCGAGGAGAAGCCGAAGCGGCCCCGGTCCTCGTACGCCGTCACGGGCCTCTACTTCTACGACGGCCGCGCCTCCGACCTCGCCGCGGGCCTGAAACCCTCGGCGCGGGGCGAGCTCGAGATCACGGAGCTCAACCTCGAGTACCTCCGGCAGGGAGCCCTGCACGTGGAGGTCCTCGGGCGCGGGATCGCGTGGCTCGACACGGGCACCCACGACGCGCTCCTCCAGGCTGCGAACTTCATCCAGGCCATCGAGGAGCGCCAAGGCCTCAAGGTGGCCTGCCTCGAGGAGGTCGCGCTCAAGATGGGGTTCATCGCGCGGGACGAGGTGGCGCGGATCGCCCAGGGCATGGTCTCGAGCGGCTACGGGCAGTACCTCCTCCGGTGCCTCGAGGACGAGGAGGCCGGCCCGCCGGGGCGGTGAGGACGGTGCGCCCTGACCGGCGCCGCCCTCCCGGCCGCGAAGGCCTTCACCCCCGCGTCTCCAGGGGCATCTCCTCGGGCAGCTCGCAGAGCTCCTTCATGGACTCGAAGATCTCGCGGACGGGCTCCCGGAACACGTCGCCGATCAGGAGCTGGATGAGCTTCGGGCGGTGCTCGGGGTGCTGGTTCACGAAGGTCGCGAAGCTGAAGCCCGGAGTGTAGAAGGCGTGGACGAGCTTGCGCAGGGCCTCCATGCCCGCGGCGAGCCTCGGGCCCCAGGCGGAGAGGCGGGCGCCCGAGAGGTCGCCCGCGCGCAGCGCCTCGACGATGGCGTCCGCGGCCAGCTCTCCGGACTTCAAGGCCAGGTGGACGCCCGAGGAGTAGATCGGGTCGATGAAGCCGAAGGCATCACCCACGAGGACGTAGCCCTCCCCCGCGCAGTGGGTCGAGCGCCACGTGTAGTCGCTCGTGACCCGCACGGTGGAGCACCGGCGAGCCGCCTCGAGGCGCTCGCGGACCCGCGGGCAGGCCTCGATCTCCTCGGCCAGGACCTCCTCGGGCGGCCCTCGCCCCTTGAGGAGGTCCCGCGTGTTCCCCACCACCCCGACGCTCACGCGGCCCCGGTTGAGCGGGATGTACCAGAACCACCCGCGGTTCCCCTTCGTGTGGAGGACGAGCGTCGCCCCCTCGTCGATCCCGGGGTCGCGCCTCCCGCCCTCGAAGTGGGCGTAGACGGCCGCCTTGATGAGCTTCGGGTCCGTCCTCACGGCCCCGAGCTGCCGCGAGAGGAGCGAGCAGAGCCCCGTCGCGTCCACGACGACCTTCGAGCGCACCTCGAAGGGCCTGCCCGCGGCGTCCAGGCCGCGGGCGCCGGCGGCGCGCCGGCCCTCGAAGACAACCTCCTCGACGCTCCAGCCCGTCCGGACCCGCGCCCCCTTCTCGCGCGCGTTCTCGAGGAGCATGGCGTCGAGCTCGGCCCGGTCCACCTGCCACGTGACGGCGCTCTCGTGGGGGTTGTGCTCCCGGAAGTAGAAGGGCCTCGAGGGCGTGCCGTTCTCGCTGAAGAACTGGACGCTGTACTTCCGGGGGAAGTCCGACGCCTTGAGCTTCTCCAGCATGCCGATCCGCCGGAGCGTCCAGTAGGTCTCCGTCATGAGCGACTCCCCGATGTGGAACCGGGGGAAGCGCTCCCGCTCCAGGACGAGCGCGACGATCCCGGCCTGGGCGAGGACCGCCGCCGCCGCGCAGCCCGCCGGGCCGCCGCCGATCACGAGGACCTCGCACGTCTCGCAAGCCCGTGCCGTCTCAGCCATCTCGCTCATCTCGGTCATCTCGGGCGACTCGCTCCGGTCCCGTTCCGCTCGGGGCTCACGACCTCGAGGAGCTCCACGGCCGGCAGGTTGTGGCAGAGGATGAAGGCCAGGCGGCCGTACGTCTCGACGGCGCCCGGGGCCTCGAGGATCCGGCGAAGCTCGTCGTTGAGCCGTACCCGGAAGTACGCATGAGGGTGGATCCAGCGCAGGACCCGCGCCTCGATCAAGATCCGGCCCAGGGGCTCCCGCTCCTCGAGCACCCGCCGCCTCACCTCCTCCCCGAGGCGCTCGAGCTGGAGGCTCATCATTCCCTTCAGGACGACCCTGGCTGGCGGGCCGCACCTGAGGACGAGCCTCCGCGAGTACTCGCTCCCGGCGAGCCTGCGCTCGAGGACCTCCAGCTCCACGGGCGCGCCGTGGCGCTCCTCCAGGGCGACCGTCATGTGGTGGCGGTGGCCGAGGAGCCTGCGGTACGCCTCGGGCATCGAGCCCTCATCGACCCGCTCCAGCACGGCCCGGCTCAAGGCGCTCTCGGGGAACCGCCGGAGCATGGCCCGGAGCTCGGGGTCCACGGAGGGCACGGCGGGCGGGATGATCGGGTAGGTCATCGCTCCGCTACGTGTACCGCGCGCCGCGGTGCTCGGGCTCGAAGAAGAGAGGGAGGAGGGCGTCGACCCGCAGGAGGCCTTCGCGCGTGAGCCTCGCGCCGTCCTCCTCCAGCTCCAGGAGGCCCTCCTCCGCGAGCTCCCGCAGGGGCTCGGCGAGCGCCTCGAGGACATCGACCCCGAACTTGGCTCGGAAGTACGGCCCCTCGATCCGGCCGAGCTTGAGCTGGAGGACGAGCTCGCGGATGAAGAGCTGGCGCCGCGTCGGCGCGAGGGCGCGTCCGAGGGGCAGCCGGCCGGCCTCGAGGGCCGCGCAGTACTCCTCGAACCCGTCGACGTTCTGGAAGTGCACGCCCGAGAGGTGCGAGAACGACGCGACGCCGGTCCCGACCATGTCGGCGCCGTGCCACAGGGCGTCGCGGTAGACGAAGCGGCACTCCGGGCCGCGCACGACCGTGTACGCGCTCGAGATCCTGTAGCCGGCGCGCTCCAGCTCCGTGAAGGCGTGGTCGATCCACTCGCGCTTCGTGCGCCAGTCCGGGACCTGGAGGGTGCCCTCCAGCACGCTCCTCGCGTAGATCGTGTTCCAGGGCAGCTCCATGGGGTAGATCGTCACCGAGTCCGGCGCCAGGGCCAGGGTCTCCTCCACGCCGTGCTGCCAGGTTTCCCGGGTCTCCCCCACCATGCCGGCGATGAGGTCGACGTTCACCTGGGCGAAGCCGGCGTCCCGGGCCCACCGGTACGCGCGGTAGACCTCCCCCGAGCGATGCGCGCGGCCGTTCTCCTCGAGGACCGCGTCGTCGAAGCTCTCGACGCCCAGGGACAGCCTCGTCACGGCGATCTCGCGGATGGCCCGCACCTTCCCCTCGGTGAGGGTCCCGGGCTCGCACTCGAAGGTCACCTCCCTCGCTCCGTCCCAGGAGACGGCGCGCCGCAGGCGCTCGGCGAGGCCGAGGAGCTGCCTCTCGCTCAGGAAGGAAGGCGTGCCGCCGCCGAAGTAGGCGAACTCGAGGGGCCTCGAGGCGAAAGTACCCCTCGACCGGTAGATCTCCACCTCCCGCGCCAGGGCAGCGACGTAGCGCTCCACGTCGCGGCTCGACTTGTCGGTGTAGACCCGGAAGTAGCAAAACCGGCAGCGCTTCCTGCAGAACGGGATGTGCAGGTAGAGCCCCAGGGGCGCCGCCCCCTCGCGGGCGCGGTCCACGGCGGCCTCGGCCTCGGGCAGGAGCTCCCCCTTCCAGGAGCCGAAGGGCGGGTAGTTCGCCACGAAGTAGCTCCCGACCTGGGTCTCTTCTTGCGAGGAAGGCAGCTTCATGCTCTCGTACCGGTCTCACGCAGACCCAGGCCATGATAAGGGCGGCCCGGCCGTGTCCCAAGGCGTTTCCCCCGCCGCCGGGACCTCCGCGGTCCCGGCGGCCGGAGAGCCCAGGCCAAGGCCGGGGCTCCCGGCCGCCCCGCGCTGCCCGGGCTGGCTCGCTCAGCGCCTTCTCTTGTGGAAGGCCCTCACCCGCCGCACCCCAGCGCGTCCGGGGTCGGGTCGAGCCAGGGGTACGCGGTCCCCGGCGCGGGGAGCAAGCCCCCGCCCAGGAAGAGGTGCTGGAGCGTGATGACGGGGTCCGTGATCGCGATCCGGCCGTCGTCGTTCGCGTCGGCGGCATCCTCGCAGGGGGGCGCGTCGCCGCCGCGGAACAGGTAGTTGAGCGTGGCGACCGGGTCGGCCAGGTCCACCTTCCCGTCGCCGGTCGAGTCCCCGCGAAGGAACGCCCCCGGCGGCGAGAGCGTGCTCAGGAAGGCGCTCGCGGGGAAGCTCCTGCGCGCGGCCTGGACGCCCGAAACCTTGTAGGTGAAGACGCCGGCCGGGACCCGCGCGTCGCGGTACGAGGTCGCGCCGCCGCCGAGCTCGGCCAGGAGCGAGCCGTTCCGTTCGAGGCGGAGCTGCTCGTACCACGAGCCGTTCTGCCAGGAGAGGACCACGTCCGTCGCGGGCGCCGCCTCCTGGCTCGCCCCCTCGTCCACGGCCGCCGCGAGCCCCCTCACGGGCGCCGGGCCTCCCGTCCCGAAGCGGACCTCGCCGGGCACCACGAGGTCGGGCGAGTACGACATCGCTCCGCCCGCCGTGCCGGCGGGGCCGTAGGCGACGAACGAGCCGTAGCCGATGGACGCGGGGAGCGACTCGCCGTCGGCGAAGGCCCCGCTCGGACGGAAGGGGAACCGGAACACGAGCTGGCGCAGGCCCGCGGGCACCTGCTTCTCGGGCTCGATGGGCGGGAAGGCGTCGAAGATGACGCCCACCGAGGGGAGCCCCTTCCAGCCCATGCCCATGTAGACGCCCTCGGTGCGTGGGTGGAGCACGGTGCCCTCGAGGGCGGTCTGCGGGTCGGTGCGGTAGGTCAACCGGTCGAGCTCGATCTCGAGGTGGGCCTCGAACCCGGCCGTCGCGATGGGCGTCGTGGCGCAGACCGGGACGAGCACCTCCTCGGCGTCGAGGGGAGCCAGGACGTCCCCGACCTCGAGGATCCAGAGGCCGTGGTCGAGGCAGTGGACCTCGGGGCTCCGGAAGCCCTCGCTGACGCCGAGGACGGTGTAGACGGTCAGGGCGTCGGGCCGATCCGGGTCCGTGAAGCTCGTGCTCCTGCCAGGGAGCTCCGCGATCGGCTCCCCGTTGCGCAGCACCACCACGCTGTCGTAGTCGATGGGGCTCGACCACGTGAGCCCGGCATCGCCGCAGGAGAGATCCCGGACGGGCGGCGCGGCGGGCGCGACCGCGAAGACCTCGCAGGTCGCGGGGACCGACCGCTCCCCTCGGAGGATGCCCGTGACCGCGTACGCGAACCTGCCCACCCCCGGCAAGGGATCGGTGTGGCGCGTGGCGGCGGCAGGGAGCACGGCGATGACCTCTCCATCGCGCGCCACCTCGATCGCGTCGTACTGGCCCGAGAGGGAGAACGAGATCAACGCGCGGTCGAGGTATTGCTCGCAGCGGAGGTCCCCCACGGGCCTCGGGCCTGCCGGCGGGAGGACCGTCACGCCCCCGGGCACGAGCGAGCTGGGGGCGGCGCTCAGCCACTCGCGGTCCTGCTTGAAGTAGAGCGCGGTCCCCGCGCCCGTCGTCGGGATGCGCTCGACGGGCCGCACCTCGGCGGCGCCGGCCTCGGCCAGGGCGCGGATGCGGAAGAGGAGCTTGCCCAGGAGCTGGCGCTCGCCCGGGGGGACCGTCACGCCCCGGCTCAAGTCCCCCCCGTCGTGGATGCCGAACCCGCCCTCCCCCGGCTCGTAGGTTCGGAAGCCGACGGCCGTCGGCGGCACGCCCTGGGCGGCCGAGCCGCGCACGTCGTAGCGCAGGTACTCCAGGCGCGCCGGGTCGAAGAGGAAGACGGCGAAGAGCCCGCTCAGCGGGCGCTCGAAGGTCGCGCGGACGGACACCTCGACGGTCTCGCCGGGGCGGCCCGCCGCCTCGCCAAGCTCGAGGGGCCCAGCCGAAGCCTGCGCCGGCGCACGGGGCGCGGCGAGGCAGATGGCCAGAATGGGGACAAGCCTTCGCACCATGGAAGCCTCCTTGTACCTTTGCTTCCAGGAGCAGGCTGTCCGTCGGGAGCGCCGCAGGTCACGAGTCCTGCGACGACCCCAAGAGTACGGGTCAAGTTCGGCCGCGTCTACGTCGGATTCGAGGGCAACGTGCGCGGCCCTTCCGGCGCTATCCCGTGGGGGGATGTCACTCGGCTCGCAAGGCCGGGATGAGCGGCGCCCGGAGCGCCGCGCGCACCGCGAGGGCGCTCGCGGCGAGGCCCGCGGCGAGGATCGCGCCCAGGGTGGCCGCGATGCCGCCCCACGAGACTGCGGAGCCAGCGCTCGCGGCGTTCGGCAGCACGGCGACGATGGCCGCGCCCGAGCCGGCGGCGAGCCCCAGTGCGAGGAGCGACGCCGTCTCGACGACGAGCACCAGGGCCACGGCGCCCCCGGGGTAGCCCACGGCGCGGAGGACCGCGAGCTCCGCCCGGCGCTCCTCCACGTTCCGGAGGAGCAGCGCGCCGAGGCCCGCCGTGCCCAGGAGGAGCCCGAGGCCGCCGAGGAGCTGGAAGGTCGCGAGGTAAGTGTTCTCGACGGCCTGAAAGCCCGCGAGGACCTCCCCCGCCGGCTCGGCGTCGAGGCCGTGGCCCGCGAGGTCTCGCTCGAGGGCCGCGGCGAGGGGCGCGGCGTCGCGCGGCGCAGCCTCCACCAGGAGGTAGGCGTACCCCGAGGTCCCCGGGAACGCCTCGAGGAAGCGCCGCTCGGAGACCAGGAGCTCCCCCTGGAACAGGCTGTGCGAGAGGAGGCCGGCGATGCGGAGCCGGAGCTCCCCGCCGCTCTCGTCCGCGACGGCGATGTCGTCGCCAAGGCCCGCGTGGAGGATCCACCGGACCGTGCTCGCGTCCCCCACGGCGGGCACGGCGCCCCCGGGCAGCTCCCGCTCGAGGAGGAGCCAGGGGTTCGCGCGCTCGGCGGCCGTCTCGGCCAGCGAGCGGGACCAGGCGAAGCCCCCGCGCTCCAGGAACGACCGCGGCGCCCCGAGGACGGACGGGGACCGAGGCCGGTAGAGGTTGAGGCAGCTCGCGTCGTCGCCCGGGCGCAGGCGGAAGGCGTGGACCTGGGCCCGCCCGAGGAGCCCCGAGGCCTCCTCCGAGAGGCTCAAGGCCTCGCGCCCCTCCGGGGCCGCGAGCGAGGACGTGAACGGCACCGAGGCCCGCGCGACCAGGGCGAAGCCTCCGTCCCCGGAGCCCTTGCGCGGGCCGCCGCTCGCCGGGTCGCGCCGGCTCGCGGCGACCGTCACGAGGACGAAGGACGCCGACGCGACGAGGAGGACGCTCGCGAAGCTCCTGCCCGGCGCGCGGCGGCCGTAGCTCGCGCCCAGGCGGACGAGGGCCAGGAGCCCGCGACGCAACGGGCGCGCCGGCCGCTCGAGCCACGCCTTGGCGAGGGCGAGCGCCGCGGCGAGGAGGAGGGCCCCCCCCCCGAAGAACGCCGGCGCCTGGGGGAGGCCGCGAGGCAGGCTGCCGGCGGCGAGGAGCGCGGCTCCGAGGGCCGCGCAGGCCGCAGCAGCGGCGAGAGCCGCCGTGCCCCGCGGCCGAGACCGCAGCCCGGTCCCCGGGTCCAGGCCGCCCCGCGCCAGGAGGGCCCGCGGCGCCTCCAGCGAGGCCCGCCGGGCGGCGGCGAGCACCGTGAGGAGACCGAGCGCAGCCGTCGCCGCGGCGCCGGCGGCGAGGCTGCCGGGCGCCGCGTGGAGCGCGAGGAACGGAGCGCTCACGGCCCCGCGCCACAGGCCGCGCAGCCCCGCGACGAGCGCGGCGGCGTAGCCGAGGCCGCCCACCGCGCCGAGGACCGAGCCGCAGGCGACGACCAGGCCCCCCTCGAGGAGGAGTAGCCCCCGCAGCGTGCCCGGCGTGAACCCCACGGCGGCCAGGAGCCCGAGCTCCTTCGACCGCCGCGCGCAGGCGAGGCGGAAGACGAGGGAGAGGATCGTCAGGGCGCTCGCGATCAGGAATAGGCTGAAGCCGAGGAAGAGCGCGCCGAAGTCCGTCGATCCGCGCGCCGCCTCGAGCCCCTGAGCCTTGACCGCCTGGAAGGCGAGGCCCGCGGCGCCCGGGCCGAGGGCGCGGAGGAGCGCCGCCTCGAAGGCCCGGGCCGCCTCGGCCAGGGGCACCGCGGGGTCGAGCGGCCGGACGCGGACCGCGGTCAGGTCCCCGAACCGGCTCGACCAGAGCCTCCGGCCGTCCTCGAGGGAGACGAAGGCCTTGGGCGTCGTGCGGTGCGCGTCCCAGTAGTCCTCGTCTCGGTCGCGGATACGCCCCAGGTCCATGGGAAAGGGCGGGTCCCAGTCGCGCAGGCTCCTCGCATCGGAGATCCCCGGGTACTCCGGCGTCCAGCCCGGGTCGGCGGCCTCGCCCTCGATGGGCACAGGGGCCGCGGCGCGGAAGAGCGCCTCGCGCTCCTCGAGCCGGTGCTCGGGGCCCACGGCGTAGTACGCGACCCTGACGGGGTCCCCCGGCTTCGCGGCCAGGTCCTGGGCGGCCCAGTCGGTGAGGACGATCGTCCCCGGCTCGATGCGGCGCCCTGCGATGGACTCGACGGCGGCGATCGTCGAGTACGGCACCTGCCGGTCGGCGGCGGCGATCGTGTTGGCGAGGTACGTGAGGACCTCCCGGCCCTCGAGGCCGGCCTCCCGCGCTGCGCCCCGCGCCGCCTCGGCCAGGGGCGGCGCGAGGACGAGCTCGCGGCTCTCGAGGGACGCGTGGCCTCGCTCGGCGCGCACGAGGAGCTTGAGCCCCGCGTCCTCGAGCTTCCAGGCGCGGCGGAGGGCGACCTCGAGACGCTCCGACCTGCCCATCTCGGCACCCAGGAGGTCCGGCGCGCCGGAGCTGCCGAAGAGCCCGGCGTTCACGAGCCCCTCCTTCTCGAGCGCCCGCTGGAGCACGTCGAGGGGCACGAAGACGTTCCGCGGCGCCGCTTGCTCGTGCCGCAGGTCGAAGAGCGCGAGCCCCTCGCCGGGCAGCACGCGCTCCAGGTCGATCCGGAGGGCCCGTACGGTCCCGGTGCGGCGGCCGAGGGCGTGCTCGGCCGGGACCTCGTCACCCCTCCGCACGTGGAGGAGGACCGCGTCCCCCTCCCTTGCCCCCAGGGCCGCCGCGAGGCGCTCGCTGCCGGCGGCCTTGCGGCCGCCCCACGACTCCGCGAGGCCCGGAGGCGGCCCCGGAGCGCCCCAGAAGCTCCAGAACTGCCGCGGGACGCCGAGGACGTTGACCTGACTCGCCCGCGAGCCCGTCGCGGCGTGCTCGGCGGACCCCCTCAAGACGATCGCGGGCACGGCGCCCGCGGCGACCTCGCCCGGCAGCGCCTCGCGGAAGAAGCCCGAGGCGAGGAGCACCTGCTCCACGGAGCCCAGGCGCTCGAGCACCCGGTCCGCGAGGCTCCCGCGCACCGAGTCGCCCACCAGGAGAGCGCCGGTCACGACGGCCGCGGCCACCGCGGCCGCCGCGGCGGTGAAGGCGTGCGCGCGCCAGTGGTAGGCGGCGCTCCGGGCGGCGAGGCGCGCGATCGAGAGGCGGCTCATGGCTCGGCGAGGCGTCCGGCCCGCAGCTCCGCCCGCCGCCCGAGCCGGCCCGCGAGCTCGCTCGAGTGCGTGACCACGACCAGGATGCTCCCGAGCTCCCGGTGGAGCTCGAGGAGGAGGTCCGCGACCCCGGCGGCCGACGCCGCGTCCAGGTTCCCCGTCGGCTCGTCGCAGAGGACGAGGAGGGGCCTCGTGACGAGGGCGCGGGCGATGGCCACCCGCTGCCGCTCGCCGCCCGAGAGCTCCGCCGGGCGGTGGTCCAGGCGGTCCCCGAGGCCCATGCGCTCGAGGAGGGCGCGGGCCCAGGGCTCAGGGTCGAGCTCGCGGCCGGGCGCTCCCCGCACGAGGGTAGGGACCAGCACGTTCTCGAGGGCCGAGAGCTGCGGCAGGAGGTGGTGGTCCTGGAACACGAACCCCACCTGCCGGTTCCGGAACCTCGCCAGCTCGCGGGGGCCGAGGGCGAGGACGTCCACGGTCTCGCAGCCCGGGCAGCCGAGCTCCAGCCGGCCGGAGCTCGGTCGCTCCAGGGCGCCGAGGATGTGGAGGAGGGTGCTCTTCCCCGAGCCCGACGGGCCCGTCACGGCCAGCGACTGGCCCCCCTCGAGCTCGAGGTCGATCCCGTCGAGGACGGCGAGCTCTCCTCCCGGCGCCGGGTAGCTCTTCCTCAGGCCCGCGGCGCGGAGCCGCACCGCGTCGTTCCCGCCGCCCGCCACGGTCATGACCGGAGCTCCAGGGGCGGCCGCGGCGACTCCTCGATCCGCTCGGCGAAGGCCTGCGGCAGGGGCGCCGGCGCGAAGGAGCCGCCGGGCCCCGTCCGGCAGCAAGCCACGGCCATCTCGCCCCTCGCCACGGGCGCGCCGTCCCTGGACACCGTGAACTGGTAGGTGAGCGACCTCGGGCCCTTCCGGCGGACCCAGATCTGGATCTCGAGGACGTCCTCGAACCGCGCCGGCCCCATGAACTCGCAGCGCGACGCGACGCGGGGGAACCCGATGGAGCCCTCGCCGCCGCCCTCGCGCGGGTGGACGCTCAGGCCCAGCGACCGGTAGAAGTCGTGCTCCGCCTCCTCGGCGTAGCGCAGGAGCGCCGAGAAGTGGGCGATCCCGGCCATGTCGGTCTCGGCGAACTCGACGCGCCGGCGGTAGCGGTGCTCGGAGGGCATGGCGCACACGTTACCGCATCCGCCCCGTCCTGAGAACTGCCGGCTCGAGAGCCGGCCCGGCGGGCCCGACTACCGCGCGCACCCCAGCATCTCCCCCGCCGGATCGGGGCCTGCCGCCGGGAAGGGCGCCGGGGGCGCTGGGCCGCTCTTGAACACGCAGTTCAGGATGCGGAAAGTTATGCGTTACCCGAGGCGGCCCTCGTGCGATACTGGAGCCAGCTTCGGGTTCGGGCAACCACCTCCCTGGAAAGGAGAGTAGGCAACCATGAGACGGCTGTGCACGTTCGGTCTTGGCCTCGGCGTCGGTCTCCTCCTCGCGTCGCTCCTCGGGGGCTTCGGCCCGCGCGCCCTGGGGCGCGGCTCGGGTGGCGCCGTCTCGGGGAACGGCGACGTGAACGGGGACGGCCAGATCAACCTCTCCGACGCCGTCCACCTCCTCAACTGGCTCTTCCGGGGGGGCGCCGAGCCCGTTCCGATCGACTGCAGCCAGCCGCCTCCCGGCAAGGCACGCATACGGCTCCTGAACGTCCTCAAATGCGCCGACCAACCCTTCCCGGCCCGCCTCGACGCGTGCGACGGCACCGTGACGGACAGCTTCGACCAGGCCGGGACATCGAGCATCTGCAAGGAGGTCGAGGCGGCGCCCGACTGCAAGGTGCGCGTCTTCGCAAACACGGCCCAGTGCGGGCCGATCGAGCTCTGCGGCGAGCTCAAGGCCGAGGAGGGTCACGTCTACGACTTCGTCTTGACCGTGACGGACCAGGGCCAGCCCATCCTGGGCTACTTCGACCAGCAGCTCGATGCTGCGGGCGAGTGCCCGCCGTTCCCGACGGGCGGCGTCGCGTCGGGGGTCATCACGGGCCCCTGCGCGGCCGGTGCGGCAGGCGCGGCGGACGGCGCGGGCGCGGGCGGCTCCGTGGGGTGGAGCCGCGGCCGGTGAGGCGGGCCAGGTCGGTGCTCGCGGCGATCGTCCCTCTCACGGCCGCGATCGCCCTGTCCGTCGCCGCCCTCCGGGCCGCCGACTGCAACGAGAACGGAGTGCCCGACGAGCGCGACGTGCGCGAGGAGCGGCCCGTGCTCCTGGCCCCGGTCGCCTCCCCCGCGCCCGCGACCGCCCACGAGCCCGTCCTCGCGGACCTGGACCGGGACGGGAAGCCGGAGGTGGTCCTCCCCGACTCCACGGCGGGCGCCCTCGCGGTCTTCCGGCCCGGCGCCGCAGGGGCCTTCGAGCCTCCCAGGAACGTCCCGGCCGGCGGCCCGCCCCAGTCGGTGGCCGCCCTCGACCTCGACGGGGACGGCGATCTGGACCTCGCCGCGGGCCTGGCGCAGCTTGGCCAGGTGGTCACCCTCCTCCAGGGCGCCGGCGGCGCCTTCGCGCCAGGCCCTGCGGCCGACCTCGCGGGCCACATCGCCTCGGCGCTGGCCGCCGCCGACCTTGACCTTGACGGCGACCTGGACCTCTTCGCGGGGGCCTTCGAGGCCTGCTGCCCGGGCAACCAGGCCCTGGTCATCGCCCTGCGCAACGACGGCGGATCGAAGCTCGAGGCGGGGATCCTGCTCCGGTCGTCGGGCCGCTCGCCGCCGCTCAAGATCGCCGCCGGGGACCTCGACGGCGACCAGGACCTCGACCTGGTCCTGACCTTCGGGGACGGGACCGGGCTCGTGGCGTACCGATACGACGGGGATCGCCACCGCCCCGTCGCATCGGTCCCCGGCTTGACCCGGTTCGCCTCCGGGGACTTCGACGGCGACGGCGACCCGGACATCGCCGCCGCCGGTCCGATCGAGCCGGGGAAAGTCGCCCTCCTGTGGAACGACGTCGCGGCGGGCAACGGTTTCCGGGAGGAGCGGCAGCCGCTGCCCGCGGCCGTCGCGTCGCTTGCCTCGGCGGACCTCGACTCTGACGGGCGGCCGGACCTCGCCGGCACGAACCAGGCCGGGCGCGGCTGCGATGCCCCGGCGGGCGACGCGTGGCTCGCCTTGAGCCTCGGGGGCGGCAGGCTCGGCTGGACGGTCTCCATGCGGGCGGACCGCCCGCTCGTCCAGGCGGCCCTCGGGGACCTGGACTCCGACGGCAAGCTCGACCTCGTGAGCCTGGGCCCCCCGACCGCCCTCATCGTCTTCCGGGGGGCGCTCGCCACGACGAGCCGCGACTGCGACTCGAGCGGCGTCCCGGACGAGTGCGAGCTCGAGGCCAACGACTGCGACTCGAACGGCATCCCCGACGCCTGCGACGCCGCCCTGGCGGACTGCGATGGGAACGGCGTCCCCGACTCCTGCGACCCCGACTGCGACCAGAACGGCCGGCCCGATGCCTGCGAGATCGCAGGCGGGACGGGCGCCGACTGCGACCGGAACGGCATCCTGGACGTCTGCGAGCTCCTCGCGAGGGACGCGAGCGCGAACGGCGTCCCCGACGACTGCGACGTGAGCGCGAGCCCGAGCGCGGACTGCAACTCGAACGGCATCCCCGACGAGGAGGACCTGAGGCCCGCGGCCCGGCTCGACGGGCTCCCTCCCCTGCCCTGGCTGCCGCCCGCGACGGCCGCCGTCACGTTCTGGGGGGGCATCTGGAGCCTCGCGCCCGCAGACCTCGACGGCAACGGGAGCCCCGACCTCGTCGTGGCGCTCGGCGACGCCTGCTGCCCGCCGCGGCTCGCCGCCGTGTACGCCTACCGCTCCTCGGGGGGCTCGCTGTCCGCGCCCCACCTCGCGAGCCGCTTCGAGGCCCCGCTCCACGTGCTCCCCGTGGACGCCGACCGCGACGGCATCCCGGACCTCGTGGCCTCGCGGTGGCCCGGTCCCTGCGGCGACCGCGGAGGCGCGTTCCTCCTCGAGGGCCGGAGGCCGGGGGCCTTCTCGCGCCCGAGGAGGCTCGACGCGGGGAGCACCCCCTACTTCGCCCTCGCCGCGGACCTCGACGGCGACGGGGACGAGGACCTCGCCTGTCTCGACGCGAACGCGGACGCGGGCGGGGGCCAGCCGGCACTGCGGACGCTCGCCGCCGACGGCCAGGGCGCCTTCGCGCCCTGGAAGGCGCTCCCCCTCGAGGGCCACGCCGCCGTTGCCGTCGCCTCCGACGTGGACCGGGACGGCGACCTGGACCTCGCGCTCTCGGACCAGGGGGGCCTGAAGGTCTCTCTCAACGCGGGGAAGGGCGATCTCGCACCGCCTCAGGGCGTTGCCCCCACCCAGAGCGGCCGGGACCTCGTCGGGGCGGGAGACCTCGACGGCGACGGAGGCGACGAGCTCGCCGTGGCCGGCTGCGGGCAGTCCGGCTGCGAGGTCACTGTCTGGAAGCACTCGACCGCCAGCGTCTTCACCCGGCTCGGGCAGACCGCCGCCGGCGTCTATCCCCAGGGCCTGGTCCTCGACGACGTCGACGCGGACGGCGACGTCGATGCCGCCGTGCTCGGGGTCGTCTTCCCGTTCCTCTCCGGCTCGAACGGCGCCGCCATCGCCATCCTCCGGAACCCCGGCGACGCGCGGCTCGCCCCCCTCCTCCCGCGTACCCTCGGGGGGACCGGCGTCCCCGCGGCCGCCCTCCTCGACCTCGACGGGGACGCGCTTTCCGAGCTCGCCCTGGCCCGCACCTACGACCCTTACATCTCGGTGCACCGGAACCTCGGGGGCGGCGACTTCGCGGCGCTCGCCCTCCGCTTCGTCGAGTCGGGCGGGGCTTCCGTCGCCGCCGCGGGCGACCTGGACTCGGACGGACGCCTGGACCTCGCTCTGGCCGGGAAGTTCTCGGGCGAGCTCGGCGTCTTGCGCGGCACCGGCGACGGCGGCCTCGGCGACCGGCGCGTCGCCTGGGCTACGAGCAACCTCCTCTTCGTGCTCTCGGCGGACCTCGACGGCGACGCCGACGCCGACCTCGCCGCCTCGGACGGCTCGGGCATCCAGGTCCTCCTCCAGGACGCCCAGGCGCTCCTCCGCCCGGCGCCCTTCGTCCAGACTGACGGTCCTGCGCTCGGGCTCGCCGTGGGTGACCTGGACGCGGACGGCGACGCCGACCTGGCGGCCGCGACGCCCCTCCTCGTCGACACGGTGCTCCAGGTCTCCCCGGGCGCCTTCGCGGTCACCGACGCGCAGCCCGCCGCCGGGAACCCCGTCTCGATCGTCGCCGCCGACATCGACTCCGACGGTGACCTGGACCTCGCCACGGCCAACGCGAACCCCCTCCTCGCGGACAATGTCACCATCTTCGTCAACCCCGGCGACGGCAAGCTCCGCCCCCGCCGCAACCTCGCGGTGCCCCTCTTCTCGACCTCGATCGCCGCGGGCGACCTCGAGGCGGACGGTGACGCCGACCTCCTCGTGACGAACCTGGACCCTCAGGCCCTCGCGAACGCCACCTTGCTGCGCAACCCCGGCCAGGGCGACCTCGCCGCCGCGCCGGTCCCCGAGGCGCCTCCCTGGGCCCTCTACCACGCAGTCATCGAGGACCTCGGCGGCGACGGGCTCGCGGAGCTCGCGCTCATGGGCTCCCGCGGCGTGACGCTCCTCGAGGCCCGGGCCGGCGGCGCGTTCCAGCGGATCCTCGAATGCCCGCTCTACGTCCCCGCCGGCCACCTCCTCACGGCCGACATGGACCGCGACGGGGACCGGGACCTCGTGGGCACCGTCGAGGACGGCTGGCTGACCACGGTCCTCTTCGTGCGCAACGATGGCGGCGCCCTGAGCTTCGACCACGATGCCACCGGAGTCCCCGACGAGTGCGAGCCCGGCGCCCCCCCGCGCTTCCTGCGCGGCGACGCCGACGCGGACGGCACGTGGAACATCACGGACCCCGTGGCCTTGCTCGAGCACCTCTTCCTGAACAGCCGCAGGCTCCCCTGCCGCGACGCCGCCGACGCGGACGACGACGGCCTCCTGCGCCTGACGGACGCCGTGGTGCTCCTGAGTTACTTGTTCCTGGGCGGCCGCCAGCTGCCCGCCCCCTTCCCGCGCTGCGGGTACGACCCGACGCGGGACGGGGTGGAGTGCGTGGAGTTTGACCCGTGCGGGGCGTGAGAGCTTTCCGATCAGCTTGGGCCTCCACACGTCCCGGGCCGGCCCCCTTCGCAGCCGATCCGGCTCTGCGAGCACCCTCCACTCGCTGTTGCCGCCATTCCGACCGCCGCTCCAAACCCCTTCGGGATAGCGGGTGATAACACCCTTTATCACCCGCTAAACCAGCGTACCAGGATCGGCGCACCGAGGTCAAGAGCCGAGCGGGTTAGGACAAGGAATCGGGCTCCGCCCGGTCTCGGGTCGCCTCGAGCAGGGGACGTGCCCCCGGCGCGGCGGGGAATTCGGCGTGGTTCAACGC
>JACQVW010000482.1 GCA_016209535.1 Planctomycetota bacterium
GATCTCTACCAGGCGATGCTTGAACGCATCGCCGCCTGCAAGCTCGGGCGGACGCGGAGGCCAAGAGCCTACCCGCGCGTCGTCAAGGTCAAGATGTCGAACTTCAAGCGGAAGAATCCGACACAAGATGTTGGGGTCCACAGAGATCTGGCGTCCGAGATCCGGATCCTCGGGGAGGCGGCATGAACTCATTCACGGGCATTGCCCTTAGGCTGCGGCACCCTGGAGGGCGGGCCCACGAGCGACTTCGTCAGCGCCCGTGTTCGCGTTCGCGAAGAAGCTCTTCGAGAACACCAGAAAGCGATGGGCCCGAGGGAGGGAGTTTGAGGCAAATCGTCTCGAAGCGGTGACGGCCCCGCCCGCCTCCGGCCCGGAGGCCTGCGGGGCCGACCCGACCGAGGACCCGCTCGGCTGCGGGCGCGCCCCGGCCTGCTCGTGAGGCGCGGGACGGCGCGAGCTCTGCCTGCAGTCGACGGCGCTCGGGCGCCCGCGGAACCTCTTGAAAACCCCCTGGCAACGGGCCCTCGACCTCGATACACTGCGTCTCCATGGCTAAAGAGTTTCGCAAAGAGAAGAACGTCAAGAAGAAGCCCCTCAAGACCAAGGCCGAGAAGCGCGCCGCGAAGATCGCGAAGAGACAGGGCGCGCAGTAGCGGCGCGAACCCGAATCTCGTTGGGCGAGGTAGGCAAGGCGGGCGGGGACTTCGTGCCGAGGTTTGCCGTGCCCGAAGCCTTCTATCCCCGCGAAGTCACGCTCCAGCATAGGCAGCTTCGGGGCTGGCCACGAGATGGTCTCTCCAGCATTTCGTGGTCGTTGCCGCCGATGTGTCCGCGAGGATCTTCCTGGTACCGCGTGCACCAAGGCCTTGCTACAATCCCTGCTATGTCGCGTCCTGAACGAAGATGGCGGATCGAGCCAGCTTCATGCTGTGCTGGACTAGCGGGTGAGAGTCCCGCCGCGGTAAGCGCCGGTGCGCCGCGTAGCAGGCTCCGGGTACGGGGAGTAATCCCTTCGCCTGAGCGGAGCGTCGAAAGCCCTCATGGGGCCATAAGGCCCCATGCGAGGGGAGCAAAGCCACGGGCCCAATGCGAAAGCGTGAACCCTGCAGCCTCGTGAGATAAACAACCGAAAGGGAGGAGCGGTCGAGCCGATCATGTCGCGGCGAAGACAACAGACTGAGCCCGAGAGGGAGGCGTGGACCCCAGTAGCCGCGTGCGGCAACCGGGTCGGGGCCTCCACTACCGGAGGGGCTCAGGACGCTCCCGAGGTATGGGGGAGGGCACGTGGCGAAAGCCTTGCACGGAACAGGAGAGACCCTACCCGGCTGCCCACGTCGGGCGAAGGCAGCGCCTATAAGCCAAGAGCGAAGCGGCGCTGTGCTGGGAGGGAGTCCGAGGGGTCCATAGTACCGCAAGAAGGCGGCGACCAGAACGCCGCCGGAGGGAAGGGGCCCTGCTTTGGTCGCGTCTGTACGTGGAGGTAAGTGCGAGGGCATGGCCGCAAGGCCCAACAACCCCACGAATAAAGCACGACAACTCCAACGCAGACTCTACATACCTGCCAAGCGCCGCCCATTCGGGGCACGCGAACGCGGTATGCTAAGGCCATCGGTAAGCCGTGTGCGGGAAAACCGCACGCACGGTTTGAAAGGAGGATTCAGGAGCCCGGACCCGCAAGGGCACCGCGCCTGATTTCTACCAATGACCAAGGCAGATGGTGGATCGAGAACCGGCCGGCTGCACCTGACGCCTTTGAGGTCGCACTGAGGGGTGCGGTCGAGTTGCCCAGTCTGTTCCCTTTCGCTGGGGCCATCGCGCGCAACGTGCGGCTGCGGGCGGTACGACGAAGGCTCGCCTCCCGAGTGGCTACAAGTACACGGAGCGTGTGCTGGGCCGGGGCCCGAGCAGGCCTCCGGGCTGAGCACCCCGGCTGCGAGGCCCCCCCCTCACGCCTTCTCGACGAGCAGCGCGTAGTCGATCGCGAACATGAAGGCCTTCACGGCCCTCGGATTCGTCCCCACGATTTCGACACCGAGCACGTGGTCGCCGGGCTCGAGGCTGAGCTCGCCGAGGAGGGTCGGGCCCGTCGGCACCACCCGCGGGTGGTAGAGGTCGACCGGCGACTCGAGCTTGCGGCCGTCGAGATCGAGCTGCACCACGCCGTAGTCCGGCGCCTGGGTCAAGGCGACCTCGAGGGCGTAAGTCGCCGCCTTCGCGACGGGCAGGCGCAGCTCGAGGCGGCTCCCGGGACGCCCGCCCGTCCACCAGAGGTGCTTCCCCGCGCTCCAGAGGCCGTCGCCGAAGGGCACCATGTCCTGCGGGCCGGCGTTCCCGCCGGTGACCTGGAGGACCTTGAGATCCTCGCCCTCGAGGACGCCCGGCGCCTTCTTCGTTCCGGGGTCGATCTTCACGCTCGAGCCCGGCAGCAGCACCTGTGCCGGGCTCGCGAGGTAGGCGACGAGGTCGCGGACCTCCTCCTCCTTCAAGTTCACGAGGAGGTCCTCGGGCATGAGCGACAGCTCGGACTCGGTCCTCGACGCCACGTCCTTCTTCGGCAGCAGGACCTCCTCGTTGGCGGTCCGCACGGTGTACGCGGTCTCGGTCTCGGCCGTCACGAGCCCCATGACCAGGAGCCCGTCGCGGGCCGCGAAGACGCTCGCGAGGTAGTCCTTCCCCACCACGGCGTTCGGGTCGAGGATATTCTCGAGGACGTAGTCGAGGTTGGCCCGGTCCGAGCCGGTGATGTCGGGCGCCACCTTGCCGCCCGCGCCGAAGAGCATGTGGCAGGTCTGACAGGCGCGCGCGAAGACGACGCGACCGGCCCGCGGGTCGGCGTTCGCCAACCGATCCGCCGCGAGCTTCTCCTTCCAGCGCTGGATCTCGGCCCGGCGGTCCTCGCTCGCCTCGCGGACGGTGCCCCAGGCCTCTGCGATGGCCTCGTCGATCGCCGGGTCCCTCAAGCCGCGGAGCTGGCGGATCGCGACCGCCCCGAGGTCCACGCGCGGCACCTTGCCTGAGCGCACGGCCTCGAGGAGGGCCTTCGCGGAGGCGGGCCGCGCCGCGAGCGTTGCGACCGCGTCGACCTTCTCCTCGGCCGGCAGCGAGGCGTAGCGCGCCAGGATGGCCGCAGGGACCCGGGCGTCGTCGAAGCGGGAGAGGCCCTTCAAGGCCCGGGGTCGCAGCGCGGGCTCGTCGAGGAGCCCCATCAGGGCCTCGACCGCCTCGGCGTCCCCGCCGTCGAGGAGGATCGAGAGCGCGCGCTCGCGGCGGTCCAGGGGCGCTCCGCGGTCGGCGAGGAGCCTCCGGAGCGAAGGGAAGACGCGGCGGTCGCCGAGCTTCACGGCGATGGCGTCCGCCCGCTCGCGCACGGCAGGGTCGGCGCTCCGCGAGAGCGCCGCGTAGATCGGCTTCCAGCCATCGGGCATGGGCAGCGAGACGTGCCCCTCGAAGGCGCGGAGCGTCTCGTCGAGGCAGAGGAGCTGCTCGGAGCCATCGCCAGAACGGGCGAGGTGCGCCATGAGCGGCTCGAGGTCGCCGACGCGCGCCGCGGCGCGGCGCACGAGGGAGCGGCGGAGGAGCTCGATACGCGCCCCCCCGGCGAGCTCCAGGGCCGGTTTCGGGTCGGCCTCCACGAGGGGCTCGA
>JACQVW010000493.1 GCA_016209535.1 Planctomycetota bacterium
CGCCGGGGCGGGGGCCGCCGCGCCCGGCGCGGGGGACGCCTGCGGGGCCGGCGGGTCATCGAGGGGCGCGTTCCTGCCGGCCGGGGCGACGCAGCCGGCGGCGAAGCTCAAGGCGAGGAGGCACGAGATCTGGTGAGGCAGCGAAGGCATGGGCATGCTCCGGGTTGCGGGATTACGGGACGGGATCTGGGAGCCGAGGATTGTGGATGGGGCGCTTCCCATTGTAAACCCCCGGGCTCCTGCAGGGGATGAGGCCCAGTTTCCGGCGTGGTTCAACGCCGGGTTACACCCGGCTATGAACCACGCCGCTCTTTCCTGTTACCCGAATGGAGCCTGATCTGAACCAGGCCCGGTTTCCGAAGATGGAAGGCCATGGACTTCACCACCGTCCTCGGGCTCCTCCTCACCCTGGGCATGGTCTTTCTCGGCCTCGTCGCCAAGCTGACGGATCTGGACCAGATCGGGCAGTTCCTGGACCTCGGCTCGCTCCTCGTGGTCCTCGGGGGGAGCGCCGGCTCGGCCCTCATGAGCATGCCGGCGAGGAGCGCCCTCCAGGCCGGGAGCGCGCTCCGGGTGGCGTTCCAGGAGCGCAGGAGGGACCTGGCGGCGCTCGTCCGGTCGGTCGTCGACCTGAGCGAGACGGCCCGCCGCGACGGCATCCTGGCCCTCGAGCTCCTCATCCCTCAGCTCGAGGAAGCCTACCTGGCGCGCGGCCTCCAGCTCGCGGTCGACGGGGCCGACCCCGAGGCGGTGGCGGCGACCCTCCGGGACGAGCTCGAGCAGACGCGCGAGCGCCACGCGAGCGGGAAGGCGTTCCTCGAGCTCCTCGCGCGCTACGCGCCGGCCTACGGCATGCTGGGCACCGTGATCGGCCTCATCCTCATGCTGTCGCCCGCCCACGCGGGCCGGGCGGGCGAGGCGGCCGCGGCGGGGGAGACCGTGATCCTCCACGGCATGGCCCTCGCGCTGGTCACGACCTTCTACGGCGTCCTCCTGGCGAACGCCGTCGCGCTGCCACTCGCCGACAAGCTCGCCGAGAAGGATCGCGAGGAGTCGCTCCGCATGCAGGTCGTCCTGAGCGGCATCCGCGCGATCCAGTCCGGCGACAACCCCAGGGTCGTCGAGGAGAAGCTGGCGGTCTTCCTCCCGCCGGCCGAGAGGTCCGATGCGGCCCTCCCCTCGCTTTGAGCGGCGCGGCGCCGCGGCCTGGGTGCTCCCGTTCGGAGACGTGATGTCGCTCCTCGTCGTCCTCTTCGCCTTCCTCTACGTCCTCAGGAAAGCGCCCCTGGCGGTCGCTGGCATGCCCTCGAGGCGCATCCAGCGCGTCGCGCTCGCCGAGGAGGAGCCCCGGCGGCCCACGAAGGGGATCCTCGAGCAGCGGAGCTCCGCCGCGGCCCGGGACGCGAGGGGAGCGTCCCTCCTCGTGAGCGTCTTCTTCGACCGCGGCAGCGCCGAGGTCCCCGAGCCGGCCCGCAGGGAGCTGGAGCGGCTCGCGCCGGCCCTCTGGAGCTTCCCCGTGCCCCTCGTGGCCGCCGGATACGCCTCGCCCCTGGCGGAGCCCTGGAAGTGGAGCCCGCCGCGCGACGCCGAGGAGCTCGGCTTCGCCCGCGCCATGGCCGTGGTCCGGATCCTCTCGGGCGAGGAGGCGAGGCTCGGAGGCGCGGGCGCCGGGGCGCCGCGGTTCCAGCCCGCAAGCGGCGGGCACCATGGCGCGCCCGTCCAGGCCGAGGCCGCCGGCGGCCGCGACCCGCGCGACCGCGTGGACATCTTCCCCGCCGCGCTGGAGGAGCCATGACGGCCCAGCGGTCCCGGCGAGGAGGGCGGAGCTTCGAGGCGCCGCCCTGGGCGGCGACGTACGCGGATCTCATGTCGCTCCTCCTCGTCCTCTTCGTCTTCGTCTACTGCATGCGGCAGGCCGAGGACTCGGGCCCGTCGCAGGCGCCCGAGCGGCGCCTCGTCGCCGACGGCGCGGCCTGGACGCGCCTGGGCTCCGTGCCCGTGCGCGCCGGCCGCGGTGGCGGCGCCCTGCTGCCGGCGGCCGCCGTCGAGGAGCTGGAGGCCGCGATCGTCCCGCGGCTCGAGGGCGGGCGGTGCAGGATCGTCCTCGTCGGCCGTGCCGCGGCGCGCCGGGACGCCTTCGAGGCCGCCCGCGGCGTCCGCGACCGCCTCGCCCGACCGGCGATCGCCGCCGAGCGCTTCCTGCTCGTCGCGGGTGGGGATCCCGCGCCCGCGGCCGGTCCGTCCGTGGACGTGTACGCGGCCGGAGGACCCGTGGGGGCGGGGTAGCCCGGGGGGCGGGCGCGCAGCCATGGGGCGGAACGGCGGCGCGCCGGCCCGTGGCGCGGCGCGCCGGCCCGTGTCCCGCCGGCCCGTTGTGCCCGTGCACCGGTTCGGTTAGACATGGTGGGCTCATGCACCGGAACGACGCGAGCTCACCATGACCTCCTCCGATGCCGCAGCCCCGCCGGCCGGCGTGCAGCTTCCGCCCGTGCCCGGGGGCGTCCCGCGGGGCCCGCGGGCGCCCATCGTGGCGCTCCTCATCGCGCTCGGGGGCGTCCTCTTTGCCTGGAACGCGTGGCGGCGGGACTTCTGGGGGCCCGAGGAGACGATGGCTGCCGGCATCGCGCGGGAGATGGCCTCCGGCGGCGGCTGGATCGTCCCCCGGTTCGCCGGCGGGCCGCACCTCGACCTGCCGCCGCTCGGCTACTGGCTCGCGGCGGGCGCCCGCGCCGCGACGGGGCTCGCGCCCGAGCTGAGCTACCGCCTGCCCGCCGTCCTCGCGGCCGTGGCGAGCCTCGCGCTCACGTACGTCGCCGGGCGGAAGCTCTTCGACGGGCGGATCGGCTTCCTGGCGGCGGCGATCCAGGCGTCGACGTGGCTCTTCTTCCGCCGGGCGGCCTGGCTCGACGACGACCTCCTTTTCGCCGTGAGCGTGCAGCTCGCCCTCACGTCCTTCGCGCTCGCCTCGCGAAAGGGCGCCGGCGCGGGCTGGGGCCTCGCCGGCTGGGCAGGCCTCGCGGGGGCGGCCCTCTCGAAGAGCGCCCTCCTCGCGCTCGGTCTCGTCGTCCCCACGCTCCTCCTCTTCCTCTTCCTCGAGGGCGGAGTGGATCGGGTCTGCCAGGGCTTCCGGCGGGCGCGGCCGGTCCCGGGCGTCGCGCTCCTCGTCCTCCTCGCCGCGCCCTGGTACGCCGCCGCGGCCTGGAGGGAGCCCGCCGCGCTCCTCGAGTCGCACGTGGTCTCGCAGCACCTCCGCAGGCTCTTCGGCTCGCCCCTCGACGCCCAGCCGCCGTACTACTACCTCCTCGTCCTGCTCGGCGGCTTTCTGCCGTGGACCCTCTTCCTGCCCCTCGGCCTCCTCCACGGCAAGGACCGCATGGCACGCGGAGGCGAGCGGCTCGCGTTCCTCTGGGTCATCGTCATGGGCCTCGCCCTCACCTTCGTCTCGGCGAAGAAGCCGGGGTACCTGCTCGTCGTCTGGCCTCCGCTCTGCCTCCTCGTCGCGGCGGCTTTCTTCGAGACGCGCGAGGTCTTCTCGATCTGGGAAGAGCTCCTCCGCGACGGCGTGTGCGCGGGCCTGCCGGCGCTCCTCCGGGCGCCGGCCCTGGTCGTCCTGGGGGCCGCGGCGCTCCACTTCACGGGCCGCTCCGAGGGCCTCCTCGACGCGCGCCTGGCGGCGGCGCTCGCGGATCGCCGGGAGGCCCTGTCGGCGCTCGCGCTCGCGGCGGCCGTGGCGGCGCTCCTGTACTGGGTCTCCTACCGGGTGCGGAGGCTCGTCCGGGCCAGGGAGTCGCCGCGGGCGGCCTTCGAGCTCGCGTGCGCGGCGCTCTTCCTCTTCTTCGCCGCGAGCTATGCCCACGGTCCGCTCAACGCCCTCCTGTCGGGCCGGCCCGCCGTGGGGACGGCTGCCGCGGCCATGGGCGCCGGCGCCCCCCTGGCCGTCTACGGCGCGAAGAGGCCTGAGGTCTACTACTACCTGGGGCCCGAGAGGGCCCCGCGGCACCTCGACTACCCCGATCCGCTGGACTCGGAGGGTCCGGCCTTCCGAGAGCTCAAGGCGTTCCTCGAGGAGCCCCGCGACGTCTACCTGATCGCCTCGAGGAAGGAGCTCGAGACGCTCGAGCTCCAGTTCCCCTCCCTCTTGCCCCGGCTCCGCGAGAAGGCCTCGGCGCGGCTCGGGCTCGAGGAGGAGCTCGTGCTGGTCGGGAACCGATGAGGTACACTGGGGCTCCACCCGAGCAGGGGAAAGGAGTCGATCCCATGAAGCCGAAGTCACCTCGTGCGTTCACCCGCCGCCGGTTCCTCAAGGCAGCCTCCGCCGCGGTCCTCGCGGCGCCCGCGATCGCGCCCAGGACGGCCCTCGGCCTCGGAGGCCGCGCGGCCCCGGCGAGCGGATCGCGGTGGGGGTCATCGGCACGGGGAAGATGGCCAACGACTACCACCTCCCCGAGCTCCTGCGGTTCCCCGACGTCCAGGTCCTCGCCGTCTGCGACGTCGACTCGAAACGCCGCGAGCATGCGAAGAAGCGGGTCGAGGGCGCGTACTCGAAGGACTCGGCCTACAAGGGCTGCGCGGCCTACGTCGACTTCCGCGAGCTCGTGGCCCGCAAGGACATCGACGCGGTCTGCATCGCCACCCCCGACCACTGGCACGCGATCCCCATCGTCGAGGCGGCGAAGGCGAAGAAGGACGTCTACTGCGAGAAGC
>JACQVW010000494.1 GCA_016209535.1 Planctomycetota bacterium
GCGCACCCGACCGCCGGCGGCGCAAGGTCGGCGCCGCAGCCGGGGAAGGGCTCGCGCGGCGCGGGGCCGCCGAGGAAGAGGAAGTTGAGCGTGTAGATGGCGTCGGTAATGTTGAGGCGGCCGTCGTCGTCGGCGTCGCAGGCCTCCGCGCAGGGCGGCGGGGGCCCGCCGGAGAAGAGCCCGGTGACCGTGCGGATGGGGTCGGCGATGTTCACGCGGCCGTCGGGGCTGCAGTCGCCGCGGCGGAAGGCGGGAGCCCCGGGCACCGCGAGCACGCAGCACGCCTCGAGGCCCGCGAGGCCGCCCGCGTCCCACGCCCGCACGCAGATCGAGTAGGTCCCGCCCGCCGGGGCGGCCACCTCGACGCTGGACTCCGTGCCGGCCACGCCACCCTCGTGGACCACCTCCTCGCCACGGAGGACCCTCACGGCGAAGCGGTCCACGCCGGCCTGCGGGTCCCACGCCGCGGCGATGGCTCCCTCCGAGGCCGCGCAGAAGAGCCCCTCCACGCGGGGCACGAGCACCGCCTCGGCGGCCGCCCGGGCGTCGAGGATGGGGAAGACGAGGCCCGTCGTTGGGTCCTTGAAGGGGCGCCCCGAGCGCACGAGGACTTCGGCGATCTCCGGGGGCGCGATGTCCGGGTCCGCCTGGCGGAGGAGGAGGGCGACCGCGGCCGCGTGGGGCGTGGCTTGCGATGTGCCCATGAACGTGCTCGTCCCGCCCCCCTTCCCCGTGCTCAGGGTGGACTGACCCGGGGCGAGGAGGTCGAGGACCTCGCTGCGGTTGGTGAAGCTCGAGATCCTGTCGGGGGGGTTGTCGATCATCGAGCCCACGGAGACCGTGGAGGAGTAGCAGGCGGGGATCGTCATCCCCCCCGCGAGTCCGTCGTTCCCGCTGGCGGCGAGGAGGACGATGCCCGCGTCGAGGGCGGCCTGGCAGGCCGCGGCGAAGACCGGCACGCGGTCGTCGCAGACGCCGGGGTAGGAGCGGCTGGAGACGAGGCTCATGTTGATGGCGTCGACGTGGATCCCCTCCTCCTGCTTGAGGCCGATCACGTGGTCCACGCCGAGCGCCCAGTCCGAGAGCCAGCCCGAGTTCTCGTCGTCGAGGACCTTCACGACCACGACCTTCGCCGCGGGCGCGACCCCCACCGGCACGACCTCGCCGAGGGGCGTCACGCTGCCTCGCGAGGCGATGATGCCCGTCACGTTCGTCCCATGGCCGTGTCCGTCCTCGGCCCCGCCGGGGCCCACGTCGGCTCCCTGTCCGAGGAAGTGGTACGTGTGGACGACCGCGTCCCTGAGGGCAGGGTGGCTCACGTCGGCGCCCGAGTCGAGCACGGCCACGGTCGTCCCTTCCCCGTGGAGGCCGAGGTTGTGGGCCCGCGCCGCGTGGATGTAGGGGAGGCTCTCGAAGAGCGCGCCGCGCCCTCGCTCGTCGAGGTGGACCGATGCGACGTCCGGGTCGCCCTCGAGCAGGTCGAGGGCACGCTCGTCGCGGATCTCGAGGAGGAGCGCAGGCACCCAGCGGAAGCGGCGCCGCACGGCGGCCCATCCACTCCCCGGCGCCACTCCCCCCCCCGGCGCGCCCGAGGCCCCGAGGAGCCGCGCCTCGACGCGATCCCCAGCCCGGCGCGCGGCCTCCCGGGCCCGGCGCGCCACCTCTTGGGCCTGGAGGGGCGCCGCGGAAGGGCCCGGGGCCTTCAAGACGGCCAGGGCAACGGCGCGACCCTCGGAGCGCAGCGCCGTCCGGACGTCGGCGCCGGCGCGGGGCAGGGCCGCTCGATCGCCGTCACCTTGGGCCTGGAGGCCTCCTCCCGCGCACAGGAAGGAGACCGAGAGCACGAGGGCCCGATAGGACACAGGTCTTCTCGGTTCCTTCACGTCTTTCTTCACGTCGTCTCCCCCAGCATCGCGTGACTCCCAACGCTTTCTTCTGGTTCCCAGCCGACCGAGTGCCAATAATACGGCCTTCCGCCGACGAAAGGCAGCAGAAAAAAGCGGGAGCTCGACCGTTGAAGATCGCCATCGCCTCCGACC
The DNA here is from genome assembly GCA_016209535.1 of Planctomycetota bacterium. GTDB lineage: Bacteria > Planctomycetota > UBA8108 > UBA8108 > SXIK01 > JACQVW01. Next base: position 2,040 of record JACQVW010000494.1, read on the forward strand.
ACGCCGGCTACCGCCTCAAGGAGGTCCTGGAGAAGGACATCTTGTGCCTCGGCCACGAGGTCCTGGACCTGGGGACTCATGACGAGGCCGTCCCCTCGGACTATCCCGACGCGGCGGAGGCCGTCGGCGGCGCGCTGGCCCGGGGTGAGGCCGAGCGCGGCGTGGTCGTCTGCGGGAGCGGCGTGGGGGTCTGCGCCGCCGTCAACAAGTTCCCCGGCGTCCGCGCGGGCGTGTGCCACGACACCTACTCCGCCCACCAGGGCGTCGAGCACGACGACATGAACGTGGTGTGCCTGGGCCAGCGCGTGGTGGGCCAGGAGGTGGCCCGCGAGGTGGTGCGCGCGTTCCTGGGGGCCCGGTTCTCCGGCGAGGAGCGCCACCTGCGCCGCCTCGAGAAGCTGAAGGCGATCGAGCGGCGGTTCCTCCGGTGAGCGCGTTCCTGGAGTTCGTCCGGAAGTCCCAGCTCCGGTTCTACCAGGAACGGGACCTGGGGCTCGATCTCTACCACGCCGGGTGGCCCGGGATCGTGCTGGGCATCCTCCTCGTCGCGTCGGCCGTGGTGTTCCTCCTCGCCATCTTCCAGGCGATCCCGGCCCGGAGGCACGTCGTGGGGCTCCTCCTCGGCCTGGGCCTCGCCGCGGGCTCGACGGGCTTCGCCGCCTCCTACCTGAGCTACCGCGACCTCCCGGCGGCCGAGCCCCGGATCATCCGCGAGAGCGCGGGCCCCCTCCCCGCGAGCGAGGAGCAGAAGGCGGCCGTGGTCGCGCTCCCCCTCGTCGTCGGCGCCCTCACCCTCGCGGGCGACGTCGTCGGGTGCCTCTACATGGCCGCCTTCTGGGCCCTGGGAGCCGGTAGAGGGAAGCGCAAGCACAAGGGCGGAGCGTGAGCCGGCACGTGAGCCGGAGCGTGAGCCGGAGCGTGAGCCGGAGCGCGGGCGTGGCGCTCGAGGTCGCTCCTGCCGCCGGGAGGCGCCCTCACCGCGCCGCGCGCATCTCGAGGTCGATGTTCTCCTCCTCGGCGAAGCGCAGGAGCTCGCTTCGGAGCGCCGCGACCGAGACGTCGGTGGGCACCTCCGCCTCCAGGTCGATCGAGAAGACTGGGGTCCCCGTACCCGGCGCGTTCGAGAGGGATGTGTCCAGGCGCGCCACGTTGACCTCGCGGGCGGCCAGGATGTGCGTCAGCTTGTGGACGATCCCTGGGTGGTCGTCCATGGCCACGGCCTTGATCTTGAAGGGGATGCTCGGGGCGGCGCCCCTCCTCGTCTCGCGCCCCGCGACCGTCTCCTTGAGCTGGACCGTGAGCCCCAGGTCCTTGGCCAGGGCGGGCATTCCCTGCCGGACCCTCGCCAGGCCCTCGCTCGAGCCCGTCGTGAGGACGATCAGCGCGAACTCGCCGCCGAGGATGGCCATTCGCGAGTCTTCGAGGTTGCAGCCCGCGTCGTAGATGAGCCCCGAGACGCGCCCCACGATCCCGGGGCGGTCGCGGCCCGTGGCGAGGAGGATCAGAGCGTTCTGGGCCATGCGTGTCGCTTCGTCGAGCGGCTTGGATCGGGTTCCGGTAAAACGGCCGGTTGCCGTTGAGCAAGAGTTTCTGGGTCTTTCGCTCAACTCCCCAGGGATGTTGGCCGAAAAAGATGAAGAAAACAACGCGTGGTTCAAATCAGGCCCTCTGTCGGTGACAGGAGAGAATCCGGCAGGGGCAGTTTGGTAGGGGCAGTATCGTGGGAATGAACGCGTGGTTCATAGCCGGGTGTAACCCGGCGTTGAACCACGCCGAAAACAACGCCGTCCACGACCCATGCGGACCCTACGGAGATCAGCGATCCTCCTCAGCACGCTCTTCCTCGCCGGCTGCGACATCGCGGCGGCGCCGGCCCCCCAGGAGGGCACGAACCACCGCGTGCGCCCCGGGGAGAGCCTCTTCGGGATCGCCGAGCGCGCTTACGGGAACGGCCTCGAGTGGCCTCGGATCTGGGAGGCGAACCCCTGGATCGACGAGCCGGACCGGCTGCGGACCGGGGCGATCGTCTATGTGCCGCCCCGCGACGGGTCGTGGGGCGACCCGCCCTCCCGGGGCACCTTCGCCTTGGACCCGGGCACGGGGAGCTTCGAGGGGAACGAGGAGGTCGACGGCGCGGCCCGGAGCGCCGACCCCGGAGAGAGCGGCATCGATGTCTTCCGGAACATCGCGAACAACGTCTCCTCGAAGACCCTCCTGGGCCGGCCCCTGCACTCGGTGCTGGGCGTCCTCCTCGGGGCCTTCCTCGCCCACGCCATCGTCCAGGGGATCCTGGTCTGGCTCGCGGCGAACATCACCTTCGTGAAGGACGCGACATTCAAGAAGTCGATGCGCGCCGTGTTCCTGACGGAGTCCCTCACGCTCTCGACGCTCCTCGCCCTCGCCGGGATCGGGATCCTCGTGGCCAGCGTGGGAGCCGGCGGCGCAGCCGCCTCGGGCAGCGCCCTCTTCCCGAGCCTCGAGAGCCTCCTGCGGAGCACGAGCGGCATGGCCGTCGCGGCCGTCGCCGTCCTCCTCCTCTACGTGGTCCTGAGCCTGCGGTTCTTCCCCCAAGTCTTCGCGATCCCCATGGGACGCGCGATCACCCTCATGGCCCTCGCGGTCCTGATCCCCCACCTGGCTGGGATGTACTGGATCGGGCAGCATACGGGGCTGATCCGTTGAGCTGCTGAGCTGCTGAGCTGCTGAGCTGCTGATCCGCTCGGTCCGCTGACCCTCCGATCCGCTGAACCGCGGGAGAGGACCGCCAAAACAAACTCCCCTTCCCGCCACTGGCTCGCGCCGGCGACGGGTCGGGGAGGCCTACGGAGGGTCTCGCCGTGTGGGGTCCTGACGACGATCCCCTGCGCTGGGAACGCTGAGGGACACATCGCAAGCAAAGCGAGGGCCGCCCGCGGGGCGACACCACAAGTGCCGCCGGGAGCGGGCCGGAAGTGCAGGATCTCCGGCGGGCACCCCCCCGGCTTGACCCCTCTCGGTGCACCGGCACCGCCCCAGCCGGGTCAGTTGCACCGAGCCTGTGCAGCGAGGCGGTCACTCCGCGCTGAGCTTCTTGCGGAGCGTGTTCCTGTGGATCCCCAGGAGGTCCGCGGCCTGGAGCCGCACGCCCTTCACGCGCTCGAGGGCCCTCCGCACGAGC
>JACQVW010000486.1 GCA_016209535.1 Planctomycetota bacterium
ACCCCCCGCCGTACACGTTCCGGAACGGCGTCGAGGTCCTCGCGGGTCAATCCATCATCGTCTTCTGCGATCAGGACTATCCCGCCGAAGACCTCTGCGAGCCCCACGCATCCTTCCAGATCGCGAGTGACGGCACGGAGCCGATCACGCTCTGGGGGCCCGTATCGGGCGTCGACGCCCAGGGCCGTCCCGTCCGCCCGATCTTCGACCAGGTGTGGCTCCCGCCGCTCCGGGAAAACGTGTCCTTCGGCCGGTACCCGGACGGGGCCGGGCCGGCGCCCGTCCCCGTCGACCAGGTCCTCGGCACCTTCGTCTTCAATCCGCCGGGGACGTCGACGTTCGGCTCCTGCACGAGCCTCCCGGCCACCTGCGGCACGGACCTCAAGAAGCGCTTCTGCCGCGGGGCGCCCAACGGGCCCGGGGGCAACATCGCGCCCCGGGTGGGCCTCGAGACCTACTCGACGAACAGCCCCGCCGCGGGCGAGGCCGTCGATCTGACCGTCCAGGTCGAGGACGAGAAGGGGCCCGCGCCCCCCAACATCGCGAAGGTCGAGGTCCTTTACCGCGTGAACGGCGGCGCCGAGCAGGCCGTGAGCTTGACCTACGACGCGGCGGCCGGAGTCCAGCAGGGGGTCATCGAGGACGCGGATGGCACCGTCGTGGGGCCCAACCCCTTCAACCTCTGGACCTACTGGAAGGGGAAGATCCCGGGGCAGGCGGCTGGGGCTGTGGTGGAGTTCTACCTCCGCGCCCGCGACGCCGAGGGGGCCGAGGACACGAGCCCCGATGTCCTGTGCGCCGAGGGCGTCGGGCCCTGCGACCGCGAGTTCGGCCCGCCGGACTTGGGCTGCGAGCTCGACCTCGAGGACACGACCTGCAAGAACCCGGAGTACAAGGGGGTCCGCTACGTCGCCTGCAGGAAGCCCTTCCGCTACACCGTGGGCCATGCGCCGCGAGCGGACGTGCTGCCCCTCGTCATCAACGAGGTCGTCGCCGCCCAGGACGGCCTCCTCGAGGACTTGACGGAGCCCGCGTGCGACGACGAGGACAACTGCCCCGCATCGAACCGGAACTGCTGCAGGCTCCGCGGGGACTTCATCGAGCTCGTGAACAGCTCGGCCACGCAGACCGTGGACATCTCGGGCCTCTGGCTCTCCGACGGCCCCTTCAACCCGCAGGTCTGGCAGTTCCCGGCGAGCGCCATCCTGACCCCCGGCGAGCGCCTCATCGTCTGGCTCGACCGCGACGGCGGCCAGTGCCCCGATCCGTCGAAGCCGGTCTCCCAGCAGCCGTGCTTCTGGGAGTGCCCCGACCCGACGGACGTGGCGACGAAGGAGTACCACACCAACTTCGCCCTCAACGCCGACCACGACGAGATCTTCATCTTCGACACCGAGGCCAACAGGTTCGGCCTGATCCACGGAGTCGCGTTCAGGGATCTCCCGCGCAACAAGTCCCTCAGCCTGGTGCCCGACGGCCAGCGGAGCGGCTGCTGGGTCGTGAGCGAGGAGCCGACCCCCAGGAAGGCCAACGCGGGCACGTGCCCGGGGGCCCATTTTCAGCGCGGCGACTCGAACGCGAGCTGCCTCGTCGACATCGCCGACGCGATCTTCACCTTGGGCTTCCTCTTCGCCGGCTCGGCTGCGCCTCCGTGCCTGGATGCCGCCGACGCGAACGACAGCGGGAGGATCGACCTCTCCGACGCCGTCTACGCCCTCGGCTATCTGTTCCTCGGGAGCGCCCCGCCGCCCGCTCCGGGGCCCTCCGAGCCCGGGCTCGACCCGTCGGACGACGACCTCGCGACCTGCGTGCCGCCGGACTGCTCCTGATCAGTCGACGCCCGACCAGACCTTGTCGAGCATCTGCCGCACCTCCACCTTGACCTCCTCGGGGAGCGGGCCGTCCTCGATCGGCGGGAGCGCGTGAGGCTCGGCGGGCCGCTGGGCTCGCGCTCGCCAGCTCAGGCGGTCCCGGAGCCAGGGAGGCACCGGGAGCTCGAGGCCCAGGAACGCCGCCGCGGCCGCAAGGGCTCCTCCGAGGAGCAGCATCGCCGCGCCGAGGAGGCCCGGAGGCCTGCGGCCGACCTCGAGGGCCGGGACCTCGCCCGCGGACCGCAGGCGGAGCCTCTTCAGGTAGGAGGCGATCTTCCCGCGTTCCTTCGAGCCGGGCGGTCGGGCCAGTCCCTCCACCGCGACGGGACCCCTGCGGGGGTCGAGGCCGTCCAGGTCGCCGAGGTCCTCGCCGGCGGCCACGGCCACGGCCACTCCAGAGTCCGCCGGGTCGGTGAGGGCCAGCCACGCGCCGTGGCCGTTGCCCGTGGCGGTCGTGAGGAGCATCGCGTCGTCCGCGGCGACGACGGCCGTGACGCGGGCCCACACGAGCCCGCCGGCGGCCCTCTCCGCAAGGCCTCTTGCGGAGACCTCGACGGGCGACCAGCAGCGGATCGAGAGCACCAGATCCTTGAGGCCGCTCCAGGCGACGCAGAGGGCGAGGGCGCAGGCGATCGCTCGCGGGAGGCTGAGCGGATGGCGGGGCAGGGCGAGCATGGGGGAGGGATCCTCGTTGTGGGTGGGGAGGTTTCCGTTGGCCTCTCCAAGCAACCGGCGGGCCCGCTGCGCAAGCCGCGCAGGCGCGGAGGTTTCCGCCGGAGTCCGCCGGACGGACGGCGCGGCGGGCTGTCCAGGCCCTGGACGGTCGTTCCGCCGGCGCGTCGCACGTGGAGGCTAGAGAGCCCAGCCTCCCTCCGCGGCGTCCCTCGCCAGGAGCGCGGCGCCGATCGCGCCCGCGTGCCGGCCGAGGCGAGCCGCCTTGAGGAGGACCCTGGTCCCGAGCCGGGGCCCCAGGCGCCGCTCGAGGTGACGCGCCGCTTCGGGGATGAAGAGGCCGGCGGCGCCGGCCACGCCGCCGCCCACGACGATCACGTCGGGCGAGAAGAGCCCCGCGAGGATGCGGAGGAGCCGGCCGAGGTCGAGCCCCACCTCGCGCCAGGCGCCCCGGGCGGCGCGCGCCCGTCCCCCGCCGCCGCGATCGATGGCGAGGCGGTGGAGCTCCGCGCTCGAGCCGATACCCTCGAGCCCGGCCCGCCGCGCCCGCCACAGGACGCCGCGCTCCGAGAGGAGGGTCTCGGCGCAGCCGCGGTCGCCGCAGGGGCAGCGCGGGCCCTCGGCGTCGAGCGGCACGTGGGCCGCCTGGCCCACCGTGTGCCGCGAGACGCGCACGGGTCCACCGCCGACCGAGAGCGCCGTCCCGAGGCCCGTCCCCATCGTCACGTAGAGGACGCGCTCGAAGCCCCGGCCGGCGCCTCGGCGCGCCTCGGCCACCGCGCCGGCGTTCGTGTCGGTGTCGAGGACGACGCGCGCTCCGGTGCGGCGCTCGATCTCGGTGCGGAGAGGCACGCCGTCGAGGGCCGGGAGGTTCGAGAGCCGCACCACGCGGCTCCGCTCCGGGTCGAGGAAGCCAGGGAGGGCGATGCCGACCGGCGGCAGGGTGCCCCGGCGCCTCCTTCGAGCCTCTCCGTGCCCCAGGAGCCGGGTCACGGCGGCGGCGATGACCGCCACGACCTCCCGCGAGCCGGCGCGGGCCGGCGTGGGCACCTCGTCGAGCGCCACGGACTCCCCGGCGCGGCCATCGGTCAGCCGGGCGAGCTTGATCGCCGTGCCCCCGACGTCGCAGCCGACGGCGGCGCTCGCGTCAAGGCGCGTCACTTCGCGATCTTCTCGAGGAGGTCGCAGACGCGCGCCGAGTAGCCCCACTCGTTGTCGTACCAGGCCAGGACCTTC
>JACQVW010000505.1 GCA_016209535.1 Planctomycetota bacterium
ACCGTGTACTCCTTGAGGTCGCCGACGATGCCCTTGACCTCGACGTGCTCCTCCTGGCCGATGACCACGGGGTGGTAGCCTCCCTGGACGAGCTCTGCGACGGCGGTGTGCACCCGGAGGACGAGGGGGCAGCTCGCGTCGATCACCTGGTAGCCCATTCCCTCGGCGCGGCGGCGGAGGCTCTCCGGGGCGCCGTGGGCCGTGATCATGACCCGCTGGCTGCTGATCCGGTCCGGCTCGAGCTTGTCGACGATCTGCACGCCGTTGTCTCTGAGCCGCTCCACGGTCTGCGGGTTGTGTACGAGCTGGCCCACGACGGTGAGGTCGCCGCGGAAAGACTCGTTCATCGCCAGGTCGATGGCGTCCCTCACGCCGAAGCAAGTTCCGAGGGCCTTGGCGACGGTGACTCTCATGCGGTGACTCTCATGGGGCGAAGCTCCCTGCAGACGGAATGGCGTGGGCGGAGATCAAGAGGGACAGTTTAGCGGGCGGTCCCGCCCCGGTCAAAGCCCGCTGCCGGCTGCTCCCGATCCTGGCTCTGGCTCCTGCCGAGGGCCTCGATGGCCCCGAGGATCGACGCCGTCAGCCTCTCGACTTGCTCACGGGGGGGCTTCCGCTCGGGGCCCCCGTCGAGCTTAAGCATGGGGCCGATAACGAGCGTGGTCTTCGACGGCGTCACGAGACCTCTGACGACCGAGTCGAGGTTCGGCGTCCCGTCGATGAACACAGGCACGACCGGCGCTCCGGTCCTGAGCGCCAGCAGCGCGGCCCCTCCTTTCCCTTCGATGGAGCTCTCGGCATCGCGGATCCCACCCTGGGGGAAGATGCCAATGACCTTGCCGGCCTGGAGCGTCTTGAGGGCCGCCTTCGTCGCGCCCAGGTCGTTGCCGTCGCGGTTCACCGGGATGCAGCCCAGGAGCCGGAAGATCCACCGCAGCCCCTTCGACTCGTAGTACTCGCGCGCCATGAGGAAGAACACTCGCCGGCGCGTCGCAACGGCCACGATCACCGGGTCCACGCTGCTCCGGTGGTTCGCGACCACGATGGCGGGGCCCTTTTCGGGGAGAGGATTCTCTGAGGGGCAGACCACCTTCAGGCTGTGGAAGACCCGCGCGTAGACCCGACAGAGGAGGCGCAGGCAAGCCACGACGGTGGTATCCTCGGGGCCCCTCGTGCAGAGGGCCGTCGCGAGGAAGGCGAGGGCGCACCCCACGAGGAGGGTGAAGCCAGCGGTCAGGGGATCGATCTCGGGGAGCAACGGGTGTCGCGCGACGCAGGCGCCTCGAAGTGTGGGTCACCGGACGAAGGTCAGCACGACGGACTCGCCGTACTTGCGCTCATCGGCCGCCGCCAGGGGACGCATGCCCCGGAACCTGGTGGGGTGCCGCAACAGGACTCTCCCTCCAGGCTCGAGGGCCGAGCTCTGGAGGATCTCCTGGACGCGGAGGAAGACTCGTTCCGCGGCCTCCGGACGGTCGAACATTATAAATGGCGGGTCGAGCCAGACCACGCCGAAACCCGGAGGGCCGACGGCCTCGAGGTCGGGGACGCGGAGCGCGTCACCCTGCAGGGTCTCGCAGCGGCCCTGGAAACCGAGGCTCTCCACGTTGCGGCGGAGGACGGACAGGGTGTCCCTGCTCTTCTCGACGAAGGTCGCCCTGCGCGCGCCTCGGCTGAGGGCCTCGAGGCCGAAGGTCCCGGCGCCAGCGAAGAGGTCGAGGACCTCCACGCCTTCGAGGTCTCCCAGGCGCGCGAAGAGGGACTCGCGGATCCTGTCGAGCAGAGGTCGTACGGACCTGTCCCCGGGCGCGGTGATCCTTCTGCCCCTCGCCTCCCCAGCGATGATCCGCATCGTCGGCCGCCCGTTCCTGTGCCGGGGCCTCGCCGGTCAGTCGCCCTTGCCCTGGACCTCGAAGGGCATCTCGGCCGAGGCCGTCGATCCCGCGAGCACGTCCCGCGCCTCGACGACGAGTTGGTACTGGCCCGGCTGGAGGCTCGCCGGGATGCGGTAGCGGGCCCAGAAGTTCATGACCTCGGCATGTGCCGGCGCCGTCTGGTGGCCGCGCTTCTCCGGGAGGAAGACGAGGCGATCGATCTCCTCGCCCTCGGGCGAGAGGACGCGCAGCTCCGCGGCGAACGCACGGCGGTACGAGGGCTTCGCGGAGCGGTCGTGCGTCTCGGCGACGCTGAGGAAGTTCTTGAACTCGCCGTAGATCAGGACCGTCCTCCCCGGGGCGATCTCCGAGCCGTCGAGCTGCTCGTACTTGCCTGGCCCCTCGATGCTGCGGGCGAAGGTCAAGCCGACCACCTCGAAGGGGGCCCCTGCTGGGGCCTCGTCCTCGGTCTCGCCCGTCCTCTCTGCGGGGCCCTCGCTCCGTCCCGCGAAGGTCTCGAGGATCGCGTGGAGCTCCTCGTCCATCCCTGCGTGCTTCAGGCAGGCGGCCGCAAGCAGTCGGTTGTCGTCGCAGGCGTCGTCCTGGGCGGCGGAGGCCAGCGCCTCCGCGACGATCGGGTCGCCGGACCCATGGTCCTCTCGGAGAAAACACAAGGCGAGGACGTGCCTCGAGGCTTCTCGCCGAGCGGGCTCGTGGTCCGTGGAGGCGCTCTTGCCGAGACCACCGCTCAGAGCCGTCCACCGGCGCGTCCAGCGGTGCTGGAGCTCCGAGACCAGCGCCGCGTCGGGGAGGTCGTCGAGCGATCGCGGGGCGGCCGGGACCGCCTCGGCGTCCTGGGGCCGCAGGGTCCTGGCCGCGGGTTGCGCCGACGGGTGCTCGGCGGGGGAGAGCGTCACGGGGGTGAGGTTGTAGAAGACCTTCTCGGTCTCGGTCCCCGTCTCGGTCTCCGCCGGCCTTGCACGAGATTCGTCAGGCTCGCCGCCCCTCTCGAGCGCCGGGCGCACCCCGGCGCCGCGCGGAGGCGGACTGCTGCCGCAGGAGGCGAGCACCGTCGCCAGGCCGGGGAGGCCGAGGAGGCCGAGGCAGGGCACGCGGAAGCTGAGCCGGGCGCTGGAGCAGTGCGGAAGTCTCCTTCTCATGGGCGCGAGATCCCCTCTCTTTGGGTTGCCGATCACCGGGCCGGTCCTCGGCAGGCCGCGCCTGCACGCCGGCTCATCGGACCCTTTATCGGCAGTTCTATTCCGGAACTTTAGAGGGTGTCCCAGTCCCACACTCGACCCTCTAACCTGCGGACCGACTTGGTCTTACAACCTGTAACGCTCCAGGGCCTCCAGGAGGGCGCGCATGTCAGCGGGCAGGGGCGCCGTGAAGCTAAGGACTTCATGCGTGATCGGGTGCCGGATGACGAGGCTCGCGGCGTGGAGGGCCTGGCGTGCCAGGACGGGCGCCTCGGCAGGCTCCCTTGCCCCCCCCGTGAGGTCGCTCAGGAGGATCTTCTTCTCGCGGCCGTAGAGGCGGTCGCAGGCGACGGGGAGGCGGAGGCTCGCGAGGTGCACTCGGATCTGGTGTGTCCGGCCCGTCAGGGGGTGGCACTCGATCGCGGCGTAGCCGCGGAACTTCTTGATCACCCTGTACTCCGTGACCGCCTCGCGCCCGCTCCCGTCGAACCGCGCCATCTGCTTCTTGGCGTTGGTGTAGCTCTTCCCGAGGGGCAGGTCGACCCGTCCCTCGAGCCGTTCGGGCTCTCCGCGCGAGATCGCGAAGTAGGTCTTCTCGACGGTGCGCTCCTTGAACTGGAGCGAGAGGTAGTTGTGCGCGAAGTCGTGCTTCGCCACGACGAGGACGCCCGAGGTATCCTTGTCCAGACGGTGCAC
>JACQVW010000544.1 GCA_016209535.1 Planctomycetota bacterium
ACGTAAAGGCCGAGGCCGGTTCCGCCGTCCTTGGTGCTGAAGAAGGGGTCGAAGATCCGGTTCAGGATGTCCGAGGCGATCCCGGGCCCCGTGTCGCTGACGGCGAGGACGGCGCGGCCGTCCTCGCGGGCGATGAGGACGTCCACCCTGCGCTCGAGGGCGGCGCCGGGACCCGCAGCCGCGTCGACGGCGTTCGAGAGGAGGTTGAAGACGATCTCCTTGAGCGACGCCTCGTCGCCCGCGACGGGCGGGAGCCCCTCGCGCGCCTCGAGGCGCAGAGCGACGTCCCGCTGCCTCGCGAGGTGCCGGAGGACGGCCAGCGTCTGCTCCACGACCTCCGCCAGGGTCACGGGCGCCCCGCGCTCGCGCGGCGGCCGGGCGAACTCGAGGAGCTGCGACGTCCGCGCCGAGAGCCGGCCGACCTCGTCCAGGATCAGCTTCAAGTCCCTCGCATGGGGGCTCCCGGGGCCCAGGTCCTCGGCGAGGACCGTGGCGATGGTCTTGATCGACGAGAGGGGGTTCTTCACCTCGTGGGCGATGGAGCTTGCGAGGAGCCCCAGGGCCGAGAGCTTCTCCGACTGGAGGGCCCTTCGCTCGGCCGCGAGCCGCTCGGCCTGGAGCCGGCTCGTGCGGAGCGTGCCGGCGAGCTGCTCCGCGAGGAGCGTGAGGGCGTTCAGCTCCTCCTCGGAGTAGTCGCGGTTGCCCCTCCGGCGCCCGAGGATCATGAGCCCCGGAGCGCCGGCGTCGGGCAGCTTGATGAGCGCCGAGCCCTCCGCGGCCTGGAGGAGCTCGGCGGCCGCGGGCCCCGCGGGGTCGAGTCTCGTCGCCGCGCGCCCCTCGGCCAGCTCCCGGTGCGCGGCGAGGAGGAGCTCGCCCGCCACCTCGGGGGCGGCGCCGGAGCGGCGCGGGGCGCCGTCCCCGGGGCCGAGGAGCCAGCCGCCGGCCCCCTCGAGGTCGAGGGCCGCCTGGAGCCTGTCCGCGAACCATGCGACGATCTCCTCGGGCGCCTGCCCCGCGAGGCCCGAGAGCTGGACGGACGTCTCGCGCAACAGGTTCCTCTCCCGCGCGACGCGCGCTCCCAGGAGGTAGCGGAGGGCCTCGGCGGCGCGCTGGCGGAGCGGCTGGTAGGCGACGATGAGGGCCAGGACCGCCAGGCCCTCGATGAGCGCGAAGTCGACGCGGAAGCGGTCCTCCAGTGCCGAGGCCCAGGCCCCCAGGGTCACGTGGTGGAAGAGCAGGCCGCCCACGAGCAGGGCCGCGTACACGAAGGTGCGCTCGATCACGAGCTCGAGGACGTTGTGCCGGATCACATAGGCCGCGAAGAGGATCGCGGGCGGCAGGGGGAGGAGCATCGTCGCGAGGTCGATCGCGGGCCGCGCCGCCGGCCATCGGGGCGCCGCGAGGAGCTGGAGGAGGGCCGCGGCGGCGCAGACGGCCGTCAACGTACCGGCCATGGCGGCCGCAAAGGCCGCCGTGGGGGGGCTCGGGGCCGAGCGGCGGAGGCGCCGGAGCTCCCAGGCGCAGAAGCCGCCCACGGCGCACAGGTACGCGACGTGGAGGGCGATCCAGCTCCTCGGCAGCTCGAGGGGGCCGGCGCCGCTCGAGCGCAGGTAGGGCGCCGCGGGCAGGAGCAGCAGGAGGGGCAGGTACGCGGCGGCGCGAGGCAGGCTGAAGGGCCCGCGCGGCTCGCCGTAGCGCCGGAGCCGCAGGGCGAGGTGGAGGAGCGCGCCCGGGATGAGGAGCAGCCCCGCGACGAGGACCAGGGCGAGGGCGAAGCGCACCTCCGTGGCCAAGGGGCCCGCCGTCTCCTCGAGGAGGAGCCTGGAGAAGGCCCCCGCGTGCCAGAGCCAGATGCCCAGGGCCAGCGTGAAGGCCGGCAGCATGGCACGCCGCCAGTTGCGCGGCTCGAGGAGCGCGAGGAGGAGCACGGTGTCGATCACCGCGGCGGCGCCGAGGCAGGTGGCGCGGAGCGTGTCCATCGGGTCAAGGCATTTCCGGCCCAGGATCAGCCCGGACTGTTGGCGCAAAGTGTGATGTGACGCGGATCTCTCGCGATCGCGACCTCATGCCGAGGGGGACGTTGTCTCCAGAGCCTCGAGGCGCTCCAGCGCTTGCTCGGGAGTCATGGTCACCACGAGGGGCGGCAGGCGCTCGAGCTGCTCGCGGTCGCGCGTGACGAGGACAGAGCCGTGGCGCAGAGCCACGCTGGCATAGACCGCATCGGCTCCTCGCAGCCGGCACTCCGAGGCCAGCCCAGCCGCCTTCTCGGCGAGAGCTTGGTCGAGAGGAACCCAAGTCTGTCCAGGCAGCGCCTCCACAGCCCTGCTGAGCTCCACTCCTCGCTTTGCGTCGTCTTGGACCCGGGCGACCGCCCCGGCTATCTCGACAAGCAAGAGCGTTGGCGAGTGTACGGGCCACGGTCGCCGGTGGAGTCGGTCGAGGAATGCCTGGCTCTGGGTGGATCCGCCCTCTGCAGGGTTCAAGGCGTTTAGATGCACGCTCGCGTCCACCGTGAACACCTCTCCCCCTTAGCGCCGAAGGCTATTCAGGACGTCTGCCGAGGCGCGGTCCCGAGGCCATTGGGAACGGATCTTCTCAGCGATGCTGGCGTAGGCCTCCCAGGACCGCTTGAGCGCTTCGCCGCCGGCCTCCAGCTTGGCCTTCTCCACAAGCTCCGCGCCGGCCGGGAGGAGCAGCGCGACCGGCTTCCCCTCGTGAGTGACGACGTACTCGGCACGCTCGTCCTGGATCCTTCGCAGGATGTCCGCGGTCCGCTCGCTGAGCTCGTTCACGCCGATGATGGTCATCTGAGATTCTGAAACCTATGTGGGTCTTGATGGAGTCGCAGCCCTTCATTGTGGTGATGGGTTCCATCGGGTCAAGCGGAAAAACCGCCGTGACCCACCCTTGCCGCTCAACAACTCAGCCGACGCCGAGTGGGCCAACGGCTCTTGCGGGGGAAGGGCTTGACGAGGGGAAGCTTGAAGCGCGGGGGAGAGGGCCGAGACCGAAGTCACAGAAACGGCCGGAGGGACGTGGGAAGAGCGAGCTTGAACACCCAAGGGTCTTTGGCCTGGCATGCTTCTCTGGTTGGCTCCACGGCGCCTTGTTTGCTCATGACTTGACGCCCGCCGTGGGCGCCTTCGTCTTCACGCCGATCTTGGAGCACACGCTATAAAGCATGCCTCGAGGCGCACGGAGGCGAGGCGGAGGCTCTCGGGCGACTCGTCCACCTCAAGGTCTACCGCGGCCCTGCGCGGGGGCGCATTCCGCTGGACGTGGCTCCCTCTCGCGCGGCTCGGGTGGCTCCTCGATCGCGCGCGGGATGTCGGGATCGAGAGCATCGTCCTCGCGCGAGAGAATGGCCCCGGGATCGGGCCGGTTCTCCCCCGCCGGGCGGTAGCGTGCGGCGTTCGGTGACGGGAGGCGCTCCGGCGAGCGCTCCGGCGCTCCCCTGGCGACCGGACCCCGACCGGGTTAGAGTGGCGCCATGCGCGACTTCAACACCGCGGGCCCGTGCAGCCTGAAACTGCACTACATGGTGCCGGCCGCGGAGCGGCTGCCGGAGGCGCGGGGGCTCGTGGAGCGGGGCCAGTACTTCGTGGTGCACGCGCCGCGGCAGACGGGGAAGACGACGACGCTCAGGGCCATCGCCGAGAAGCTGACCGCAAGCGGGAAGTTCGCCGCGCTCCACTTCTCCTGCGAGGGTGGTGAGCCCGTGGGGGACGACTACGCCGAGGCGCAGCGAGCGGTCCTGGGCGAAATCTACATCCAAGCGGATAGCCATCTACCGCCCGAGTTGCGCCCGCGGGCGAGCTGGCCCGCGAGAAGGCTCCCGCGTGCCAGAGCCAGATGCCAAGCGCCAGCGTGAAGGCAGGCAGCATGGCGCGCCGCCAGTTGCGCGGCTCGAGGAGCGCGAGGAGGAGCAGGGTGTCGATCACCGCGGCGGCGCCGAGGCAGGTGGCGCGGAGCGTGTCCATCGGGTCAAGGCATTGTAGCGGCTGCGCCTCGCGGCCGGGTAGGCATCCACGGCCGCCGTGGGGACGCGCAGCTCCTTGCCTCCCTCGCTCCAGGAGACCGTGGAGCGGACGAGGCCCGCCGCGTGGCGCACGACGAGGGCCGCGGGGCCCGACTCGCCTTCGCACTCGTAGGCCACGCGTCCGGCTGGAGGGGAGACTGTATCCGGTATCCGGGACTCGCCGCCTCGTCAGCGCGCCAGCCTCTCCCACCGGTTGAATGTCACCGCCTGCTCCAAAGCCTGGCCGAGGCTCAAGCTGGCCTGGACTCCCTCCTCGACTTCCCAGTCGATCGCCGGCAAAGGCTCGTGCGGGTCCCAACCCCAGCCGCGCCAGCGCCGTTTGGCGCCGCCGTGGAGGACCGTCCACGCGTTGCGGGCGTAACGCGAAAGACCGGCCAGGGCCGGCGGAACCAAGCGGTCACCTTCGAGGAGCGCGTCGATCTCGAGGATGTTGACTCCGGCGTCCAGGTAGAGCTCCCGTTTGCGAAAGCACTTCTCCTTCTCGAGCTTTCCTGCCAAGCCTTTGTTCGTGGGCGAGAGCATCTCGCAGACGGCGACCAGCCGGTTCTCCGGGGCTCGACGGATCACGAGGGCGTACGCGGTGTAAAGCTCAAAGTCCTCATCGACTTCGAGCGCAGCGGTCGTTGACCGGCTCCCGGGACGCGCCACGGGTAATATCGCTTCGTCGCGCCCCACGGCGACGTCGGGCTCCGTGGTGGCGACCCTCGCTGAAAGCGGGGGCGCGATGATCACGGCTTCTGTCTCGACGAAAATGGCGTACTCCTCTGGAAGCGCTCGCCGCAAGAGCGTGCGGATCTCGATGAGGAGATCCTTGTGGAACTGCGCCCAGAGCTGGCGCGCTTCGATCTTGGCGAGAATCTCGTTGGCTTCGATCATCGTTTCACGCGGGAAGCGCCCTGGCGCGCTTGATTCCCCGCCATTCTACACGCCAACTGCTGCCGCCTGCATGTGCTGGAGTCGCCAAGCCCGTCGTAGCCGGCCCGATCCCTCTCCTTCTTACTTCGTCTCCGGCGTGCCCTTCCGCGCTGCCTGGATGGCCGGCGCCCAAAGACGGCCGCAGGCCATTTGCACCTCGCCGTGGTCGCTCCGGACGTGCCGTGCGACGCGGACGTTCTCAAGGCGGGGCGCTCGCCGCTCGCGGCAACAATCGCGCTCGGGCCTGTGACGGTCGGGAACCGCTGGGCGATCCTGCCCATGGAGGGATGGGACGGCACGGCGGACGGCGGCCCCGGGAGCCTGTGGCACAATTCGACACCATGCTCCTGGCTCGCTAATCTTCAGACATGGCTACACGATCGACCATGAACGTTTCGCTTACGCCCCAGCTTGAGAGGTTCGTGGAGGACCAGGTTGCCTCGGGACGATACCAGTCCGCGAGCGAGGTCGTCCGCGACGGCCTCCGGCTGCTCGAGGAGCGGGAGGCGCAGCAAAGGGCCGCCCTCGACGAGGTCCGCAGGAAGGTCCGCGAAGGCCTGGACTCCACGCGCCGGGGAGAGCTTTTCTCGGGCGACGCGGTCCTGCGCGAGCTCCTGGAGGAGAGCAGGAAGCGGAGGAAGACGGCTTCCCGGTGAGCGGTTACGAGGCGGCAGTCCTTCTGTCGCTAGTTCCCGGGGACCCGACGCGTTCACAGCGTCCCGCAGCCCAGGTCGTCGAGGCTCGGATCGAGCCCGGGCTCGGGGTGCGGGGCCGGCGGCGCCGGGCCGCCCGCGAAGAGGTAGGACAGCAGGTAGACGGGATCGGAGATGTCCAGGGCCCCGTCGTCGTTGGAGTCCGCGGCGTCGCCGCAGGCGGGGGCGGCCTGGCCCCGGAAGAGCCAGCCCAGGGCGAAGACCGCATCGGACAGGTCCGTGCGGCCGTCGTCGTTCGAGTCCCCGCGCAGGAAGGGGCCCCCCGAAGGCCTCACGGCGCTGAGCTTGAGGAGCTGAGCATCGCCCGAGAAGCTCTGGCCCGCCGCGATGAAGCCCCCGTCGCTCGACTGCCGGACCGCCCTCCCGAAGCCCACCGCTGCGTCCTGGAAGCTCCTCCGCCACTCCTCCCTGCCTTCGGAGTCCGTCTTCAAGACGAGGATGCCGCCGCCCTGCGCCCCGAGCACGAAGCCGCCATCGGCCGTCTCCTCCACGGAGTAGCCGTACTCGTCGTACGCACCGCCCAGCGTGCGCTCCCAGAGGAGGCCCCCCGAGGCGTCCGTCCTCACGAGGTAGAGGTCGAACCAGGGGAAGGTCCCGAAGGCCCTCGACATCCCGGCCGCGATGAAGCCTCCGTCCTGCGTCGGCCAGACCGAGCGGGCCAGGCTCTCGCCCGCGGAGCCCCCGTAGGTCTTCTGCCAGACCAGGGCGCCCACCCCGTCGGTCTTGATGAGCAGCATCTGGAGCTGCTCGGAGAAGGAGTAGGAGAAGCCCGCGGCGATGAGCCCGCCATCGGGGGTCCCGGCGATGGAGATGCCCCAGTCGTCCCGATCCCCCCCGAAGGCCCGCTCCCACAAGAGCTCGCCTTGCAGGTCGGTCTTCGCTACGCGCACGTCCGATTGCGCTCCGTAGACCTGGCCGACGACGGCGAATCCGCCGTCGGCGGCCTCGACCACGGCCGAGCCGGAGCCCTGGAGCCTCCTTGTCCACTTCAGGCCCCCCGAGCCGTCGAGCGCCGCCAGGAAGGAGATCCCGAGGTCGTCGTCCTCGGAGGCGAGGACGTAGCCGCCTCCGGCAGTCTCCTGGACGCAGGTGGCGACGTCGTGCTCCGAGAGGTCCAGCGCTCGCTCCCAGTGGACGCCGCCCTCCGCGTCCGTCTTCACGACGTACGTGTCCGACGGAGACGCCTCCGAGCCCCCGCGTCCGCCGGGGCCGAACGACCTCTTCGAGCCGGCGGCGATGAACCCCCCGTCCGAAGACTGCTGCACCGAGTGGAGGTAAGAGACTCCGGGCTCCTCACCGTAGATCCTCCGCCATTCGACCGCGGGGAGCTCGCCTTGGCCCAGGACCACCTGCGGCATGGCGTACGACGCGGCGATCGCCAGGGCTGCCCTCAAACCGGAAGCGTTTCCACGCATGCGAGGCTCCTTTCCCCGCCCCGGATCCTGGAAGGCCGACGGGGCACGCATGTCCATTGAAGACGGGATCGCCCTGGAAGGCAAGGAATGGATCCTGCGGCTTGCTCGGCTCGAGGGGCCCAGGGGGAGCCCAGGGAAGGAAGGTAGCTCGCGGTGGCGGCGGGCTCACCAGCAGGTCACGGGTCTCTCCTGGAACGAGGCCGTGGCCCAAGCCCGCTGGCTCCCAGCGCGCGCCCGCGTCTCGCGGCCGGGTAGGCCTCCACGGCAGCGATGGGGACGCGAACCTCCGTGCCCTCCTCGCTCCAGGAGACGGTGGAGCGGACGAGGCCCGCCGTGTGGCGCACGACCAAGGCCGCGGGGCCCGACTCGCACTCGCACTCGTAGGCCACGTAAGGCCCCTCGGCGGTCTCGCCGACCCGGCGGCCGACGACGGCGGCGGGCCGCCCAGCGACGCGCAGGACCGAGCCCGGCTCGAGGCGGAGCAGGCGGCCCTCCCGAGGCGAGGCCCGCACACGGTCCGCGCACCACCAGGCGAGGAGGAGGTCAGCGAGGCTCCGGAGGAGGCGCGGCATGATGGTCGCGGAGAGCGATCTCGATCGTCTCGCCGATCGTGAGCGGGAGGAGCGCCGTGTCCGCGGCGAGGCTGAACGGGAAGTCGAGGACACCGACGGCTACCGCGATCTCGTCCGGCAGGGCGTGCCCGCCGCCTTCGGTGATCGCCAGGAAGTCGCCTTGGACCCCGCTGTACACCATGAAGCGCGGCGCCCGCCGGCTGCCCTCCCAGTACTCGTGCTGCGCGAGGATGCTCATGCACCCGCTCGAGCCGAGGAGCAGGGCGGCCGCCGGTATCGTCACCACGGAACGGCTCATCGGTCCACCTCCTCGGCCGATGGTGCCTCACCGCTCCTGCTCACCGCAAGCGCGATCGTTTGGCCGATCGTCAGCGGGAGGAGCGCCGTGTCGGCGGCCAAGCTGAGCGGGAAGTCCGCGCAGGCGATCAGGATCTCGCACCATCCGGGTTTCCCCCTACAGCAGATGCCTTCCGTCGCGATGGCCCAGTCGCCCTGGACGCCGCCGTAGGCCATGCACTCGAGGGCATCGAAGTCCTCCTCGGCCCAGTAGAAGTACTGGGCCCCGGCCGTCATGCACCCGCTCCCGCCCAGGAGGACGGCGGCCGCGGCGAGGGCCAGTCCGGCGCGCCTCACGCTCCACCTCCTTCCGCCTTCTGGCGCTTGAGATCTCCGAGCTGCTTCTCGACGGCCTCCTGCCGCTCCTTCTCCTCGAGCTGGCGCTCGAGGTCCTCGGCCTCGGGGTCGCGGCCCGAGAGGCGGGCGTGAGCCTCGGCGAGCGCCTCGGCCCGGTCCACGCGCTCCTCGAGGCGGTGGAACTGCCGGAAGGCCGACCGCTCGCCCGCCCGGTCGAAGGCGCGCTGGATCTTCCGGTCCGAGTCGGCCGCCGCCAGGCGCGCGAGGAGCAGGGTCAGCTTCTGCCGCTCCTCCTCGAGCGTCCCCTCGAGGTCGCGGACGCTCCGCTCGAGCTTCGCCGTCTCGCCCCTCTGGCGGCAGTGGCTCTCCTCGAGCTCCTTCGCGCGCTTCTCCGAGGAGAGCTTCTTCTCGAGGGCCGAGCGCGCCGAGGCCTCGTCGCCGCGCTCGAGGCTCTCGGCGGCGCGGCGCGCCCAGCCCTCGGCCGCCCGCCGAGCCTCGGCGGCCTCCTTTCCGAGGCGGATCTCATCGGCCATGGCCTCGGCGACGCTTTCGCGGACGCGCTCCAGCTCCTCCTCCATGTCGAGGACGAGCTGGTGGAGCATCCGCTCGGGGTCCTCCACCTTCTCGATCAGGGTGTTGATGCTCGACCGTACGACGAGACTGAAGCTCTCGAGCCATCTCATGGCGAACCTCCTTCGATGAACCGGATGGACACAGGTCCAGGAGAAGCAGTCCGAACGGGAACACGGGCGCCCTCACCTCCACGTCTCGAGCCGCGCCGACGCGGCCCGCAGCTTCTGGAGCAGCACCTCGCGGCGGTTCTCGCAGAGGGCGGCGAGGACCACGACGGCCGCGCCCAGGCCCACGCCCACGAGCCAGAGCACGTTCCGGTTCTCCCGGCTCGCGTGGACCACCATCGCGGCGAGGTCCGCGGCGAGGAACGCGGCGCCGGCGTAGAGCGTGGCCCTGGCCCTGACACCGATGGACGCGACGATCACGAGGGCCGAGAGGAGCATCAAGCTCAGGTAGTGGAGCCAGCTCCCCTCGGCGATGTGGAACACGGGGGAGACGAGGATCACGAGGGCGCCGAGGTAGCGGAGCGGATCGTGGAGCTTCTCGGGGATCTCGGAGTGGAGCAGCTCGACGAGGGCGAGCACCGTGGCGCCCACGGGCACGAGGTAGAGCTGCGGGTCCGTCCACTCGAGCTCCCGCCAGAGGAGCAGGAAGGCGACGTCGACGACGGCCAGGGCGAGCACGAGGAGCCCGCGGCGGCGCTCCTCGATCCCGCGCCAGAAGTAGAAGCCGGCGGCGAGGAGGAGGGCGAGGCTGCTCGCGCCGAGCCAGGCGACCTCGGCGCCGGCGGCGTGCCGCGCCACGGCGGCGGCCGCGGCGGCCAGGGGCAGCGCCAGCGCCGTCCTCCGGAAGGGCTCGGCGAGGACCGGAGTCTTCTTGCCCTTGAGCACGAGCCTCGAGAGCCCGTGGAAGGCGTAGGCGCCGGCCGCGAGGACGTGGACGCTCAGGCCCGTCTCGAGGGGGATAAAACCGAACCACGTGAGGTACGCGACGCCTGCGCCCGCGATGGCCTCGCCGGCCCAGGCGAGCCTGGGGTCGGCCCACTCGCAGGCGCGGCGGAGCTCGGCCGCGGCGAGGAGGAGGAAGGAGCCCGCTGCGAAGAACGCGCCGGCAGGTTCCACCTCGCCGCGCACGAGGAACGGCGCGGCGAGCCCGGCCGCTGCGGCGGCGCGGAGGGCCAGGCGGTGGCCGAGGAAGACCGCGTCGAGCTTGGCCGGGACGCCCCTCGAGAGGGACTGCGAGAGGAGCACCCCGGCGCTCGCGACGAAGGCCGCCGGCAGCGCCGCCTCGACGGGGCATTGCTCGAGGAGCTCCGGGAGCGAGTCGATGCCGGGCGCGAAGAGGCGGGCGGCGATGAGGACCGCCTGCCACGTGCCGAGCGCGCACGCGAGGCCCCGCATCCCGGGTCGCCCCTCGAGCCGCGCGAGGGCCACGACGCCGGCGGCGGCCGCGAGGCCCGCGGCGCGCGGCGGCCAGTCGAGCCACACGAGGGACGCCGCGGTCGCGGCGGTGAAGACGCCAGCGAGGGCCCAGTCGAGGCGCGGGGCAAGGCGGCGGGCGGGCAGGGCGGCGGCGGCGAGGAGGGTCCAGGCAAAGGGCAGCCACTCGGCGCTCGGGAGGCCGAGCCGCGTCATGGCGACCGCGCCCGTCCAGCCGAGGACGTTCAGGGACCCGAGCGCCGTGAGCCCGGCGCTGCCCGCGCGCCGCGCCTCGGCGAAGGCCCAGGCCGCCGCGAGGCCGCTCGTCAGGAGGCCATGGAAGGTCGCCGTGAGGTCCTCCCTGCCGGGGCCTTCCCCGTGCAGAAGGATCCCCTTCACGTGCAGAAGGGGCAGGACCGTGGCGAGGCCCGCGGCGAGGGCGAACGTCGCGACCCGCATCGCCGGGAGGCCGAGGGCCGTGGCGGCGCGCGCCGGGCCTCGCCGCGAGACGAGCGAGCTCGCGCTCCAGAGAATGACCGCGAGCGCCGTCCCGAGGCTCGCGAGGCCCGGGAAGGACGCCCCGCGCTGCGCGCACGTCGCGACGACCGCCGCGAGGGGGAACGCCGCCGCCGCCTCGCCGATCCCGGCGATGGGCCAGCGGAAGGCGTGGGCCCCGAGCGCCGCCGAGAGGAGCGCCGCCGAGGCGATGGCCGCGCCGCCCGGCGCCTGAACGAAGGCCCCGACGAGCCAGACGCCCGCGCAGGCGGCGGCGAGGGCGAGGCTCGCCGCGGCGCAAGGCGCGGCCGCCTCGCCGGGCGCCGCCCACGACGCGGCGGCGCGGTCGAGCCGGCGGCCGGGGGCCAGGAGCAGCGCGGCGAGGGCC
This sequence comes from Planctomycetota bacterium, assembly GCA_016209535.1. GTDB lineage: Bacteria > Planctomycetota > UBA8108 > UBA8108 > SXIK01 > JACQVW01. The sequence goes on from JACQVW010000544.1 coordinate 11,162, forward strand.
GCGAGCGAGAGGAGGCACGACCCGGCGGGGAGGTCGAGCCCGAGGACTCCTCCGGCGAAGGGCACGATGCCCAGCGCCGCGGTCACGGCGCCCGCGATGGCAGGGTAGAGCAGGCGTCGCTCGCGCAGGAGGAGCGCGTCGGCCAGGAAGAAGCCGCACAGCGCGCCGCCCGTGGGCAGGAGCGCCTTCGGGTGCGAGTACGCCGCCGCGAGGAGGAGCACGCCGAGGCCCTCCGCGAAGCGCCTCATGGGGCGCGCGAAGACCTCGAGGCTCGGGGCTCGCCGCCGGGCGCCCAGGAAGGCCAGCGTGCCGAGGAGGGGCAGGTAGGTCAGGCCGTAGAACGCGTAGGGGAGCCGCTCCTCGTGCAGCGCCGCGGCGCTTCCGGTCACGGCGCGCGCCGCGAGGTCGCGGAAGTAGGTCGGGCTGAAGTTGTAGGCGAGCGTGAGGGCGGCGAGCGCGGCCCAGGCGAAGGCCTCCTTCCTCGTCCGCCGCGCGGCGAGGGTCATGATGAAGGCCGTCCCGGCGGCCGCCGGGACCAGGGCGAAGGCGCCGGGGCGCTCCGCAAAGATCTCCGTCGCCGCGAGGACGAGCCCGCCCGCGCAGAGGAGGATCCCGAGGCCGAAGGGGAGGATGATCGATGCCGGGATCGGCCTCACGACCCCTCCCGTCCTCTCCTCGAAGACCCGCGCCACGGCGTCGGCCGCGAGGAAGACGGGCACCGCGGCGAGGACGAGGCCGAAGCCGAGCCACGCCGCGTCGATCTCGGCGGCGAGGTGGAGGAGGAAGACCGCGACGAACTGCCCGCCCAGGAGGAGGACCGGGAAGAACCCGAAGACGCGCGGCGCCCGGCGCTCCTCGACGAGCCAGAAGACGTGCCGGCTCACCTTGACGCACCCGGCGGCGAGGACGGCCCACAGGGCGAGCGCGGTCCAGGGCGCGAGGTAGGGCGCCAGGCCCCGCGGCAGGGCCGGGGCGAGGGCCCCCGCCGCGGCGAGCGCGAGGTAGCTCGCGAGGAAGGTCCGTTGCGGCCCGCGGAGGAAGTGCTCGAAGATGCGCCGCGAGGCGGCCCAGGCGAAGGCGCCCGTCGCGGCGAGCAGGGCCCAGTGGAGGGCGCGCGAGGGCCCCTCGGACCCGGCTGCAGGGCACAGCCAGTGGAGCGCGAGGAAGTCGAGCGGCACGAGGAGCACCGTCAAGGCCAGGAGGACCGTGCCCGTCCGCCGGAGGCCCATGCGGAAGCACGTCACGCGGCCCGCGCCGTAGGCGAGCGCGGTGTAGCCGAGGAGGACGAGGCACTTCCAGGCGGGCGTGATCTCGAGCCAGTGGCTCTTGACGAGCATGAACGAGGAGCCGAGGAGGATCAGCACCCCGGTCCCGAGGAGCCACTGGATGTTGCGCTCTTGAAAGAAGCTCTCGAGGAACCGCTCGAGGGCTCTTGGCCGGCTTCGGGCTGTCTCTTCCATTCGGGGCTCCGCGGCGAGGGTTGGTTTGCTGCTCGGCCTCGAATGAACAAAGGCCGTGCCGCGAAGGGCGCCGGGAGCCCGCCTCGCCGCAAGTCCAGGTGGCCTCGAGTGCTCGCGCCCGGTGCCCCGATCCGCAGGGGGCACGACGGGGCCGGGGACGCAGCGCCGCCCCTGCAGCTTCCGCAGCGGCCGCGCTGCGGGGCGCTCCGTGCTGCGAGGCGCTCCGCGCCGCAGGGCGCTTTCGGCGCGGCGCCCTCAGCGGGGTGCCGTCAGCGGGGCGCTTTCAGCGGGGCGGCGCCGGCTCGACGTGCACGAGGGCGTCGCGGATCCCGAGGCCCGCGGCGAGGAGCGCGTCCTTCACCTGGTGGGCGATCGTGTGCCCCTGGCGCACCGTGAGGCCGCCGTCCACCTCGACGTGGATGTCGACGAAGAGGTCGAACCCCGACTTGCGGACGCGGCACTTCTCGACGGCCGCCACGCCCTGGATGCCGCCCGCGACCTCGCGCACGCGCCCCTCGACCTCGACGGGCGCCGCGGCGTCCATGACCTCGGCGAGGGCGGGGCGGATCAGCCGGGTGCCGTTCCAGGCGATGATCCCGCAGGCGAAGAGGGCCGCCCAGTCGTCGGCGCTCTCGTAGCCCTTCCCGAGGAGTAACGCGATCGAGATCCCGGCGAAGGCGGCGGCCGAGGTGATCGCGTCGCTCCGGTGGTGCCAGGCGTCCGTCTTCACGGCGGTGCTGCCGACCGACTCGCCGACCCTCCTCAGCTTGCGAGAGAGGACCTCCTTCGCAGCGATGACCGCCACGAGCACGGCGAGCGTGAACGGCTGCGGCGGGTGGTGCGGGACGAGGATCTCGCGCACGCTCATGACGGCGAGCGCCACCGCGCCGCCGAGGAGCGCCACCGCGACGGCCATGGCCGTGAGAGGCTCGGCCTTCCCGTGCCCGTAGGGGTGGTCCGCGTCGGGGGGGTGGGAGGCGATCCTCAGGCCCCCCCACACCACGAAGGAGCTCACGATGTCGAGGAGCGACTCCATCCCGTCCGCGATCAGCGCGTACGAGTCGCCCAGGACGCCCGCCATGAGCTTCACGGCCGCGAGCGCGGCGCTCACGAGCACGCCGGCGAGCGTCCAGCGCATGCCCCGGGCGGCCGCGCTCGCGGCATGCCGCGCCGCCCTCGCGGGATCCTCGCTCGTCTCCGGCGGGCTCACACCGCGTGCGCGGCGCGGCTCCCGGCCGGGAGGAGCTCGATGCGGCACGAGCCGCGGGGCGCGACCTCGCCCACGACCGCCGCGTGCACGTGCCCCCGGGCGTGGAGGCGGCGCACGAGCTCCTCGGCGGCCTCGGGCTTGAGGGAGACGAGGAGCCCGCCCGATGTCTCCGAGTCGTAGAGGAGGTCCTCGACCGTCCTGTCGATCCGCGACGAGGTGAGGACGCGGGCGCCCGCGTACTCGCGGTTCCGCCGCGCTCCGCCCGAGAGGCAGCCTCGCCGGGCGAGGTCGAGGACGCCGGGGAAGAGGGGGACGCTCCCTACGTCGATGCGGAGGGTCACGTCCGAGGACTCGGCCAGCTCGCAGGCGTGGCCCAGGAACCCGAAGCCCGTGATGTCCGTCGCGCCCCGCGCCCCGAGCTCCAGCATGGCCTCGCTCGCGTCCTTGTTCAAGGTGGCCATGACCTTCACGGCCTCCCGCGTGCCGGCCTCGTCGATCGCCTGCCGCTTGATGGCCGTCGCGACCGTGCCCATGCCGAGAGGCTTCGTGAGGACGAGGGCGTCGCCGGGCCTCGCGCCCGCGTTCGAGACGACCCTCTCCGGGTGGACCGTGCCCGTCACGGCGAGGCCGTACTTGACCTCGTGGTCCTCGACCGTGTGGCCCCCCACGACCACGGCGCCCGCCTCGAGGACCTTCTCGGCGCCGCCGGCGAAGATCTCGCCGAGCACGGCCGTTGCGAGCTTCTTCGAGGGGAAGCCCGCCACGGCCATCGCCGTCACGGGCCGCCCTCCCATGGCGTAGCAGTCGCTCAGGGAGTTCGCCGCGGCGATGCGCCCGAAGTCGCGCGGGTCGTCGACGATGGGCGGGAAGAAGTCCACCGTCTGGACGAGGGCGAGGTCCGGCCGGAGCCGGAACACGCCCGCGTCGGAGAACCGCGCGTGGCCCTCGATGAGGTCCGGGTGGTCCATGGGCGGCAGGGCTTTCAGAGCCTCGACCAGGCTCGCGGGCGACAGCTTTGCGGCTCAGCCGGCGCAGGAGGCGTGGTCCGTGAGGCGCAGTTTCTTCTTGAGCCCGAACATGGAGCGCATTATAGCCGGGGCACGCCCCATGAGCACGGTCAGTCGAAATGCACGGGGGATCTCTGGGCTCGCGCTTTGCGCCGCCGTCCTCGCCTGGGGCTGCACGGCGGGGCCGGCCGCGCCGGCGGGAGGCCCTCCCGCGGGCCCCCCCGCGGCGCGGGGGGGACCCACCGGCGCGGAGCTGCGCACCCGGGCGCGCAGCACGCCCCTCGTCGTGGCCCACCGCGGCGACAGCGCGGCGCTGCCCGAGAACACCGTGCCCGCGTTCCGCTCGGCGATCGAGCGGCGAGCGGACCTCGTGGAGCTCGACTTCCACGAGACTCGGGACGGAGTCCTCGTCTGCGTGCATGACGAGACCCTCGACCGCACGACGGACGCCGAGCAGGCCCTGGGGCGCAAGGAGGCGAAGGTATCGGAGGCGTCGGTCGAGGAAGTGGCGGGGCTCGACGCGGGCCGCTGGAAGGACCCGCGCTTCGCGGGGACTCGGATCCCGACTCTCGAGGAGGCCCTGCGGGCGATCGCGCCGGGCGCCATCGCCATGGTGGAGCACAAGCGAGGCGGCGCGGGCAAGCTCGTCGAGCTGCTCCGGCGCCTCGATCTCGTCGAGCGGGTCCTCGTCCAGTCCTTCGACTGGCCCTGGCTCGAGGAGCTGCGCGGCCTCGAGCCGCGAGTCGCCGTCGCTGCCCTCGGCGGGAAGGAGCTGACCGAGGAGCGGCTCCGCGAGCTCGAGCGGACCGGCGCTTGCATGGTCCACTGGGACGCGCGGGCCTTGCGGCTCGAGGACTTCGCGAGGCTCCACCGGCTCGGCTACCTCGTGGCCGTCTACACCATCGACGACGAGATCTCGTTCCTGGGCGCCTTCGTCGCCGGCGCCGACGCGGTCACGACGAACCGGCCCGGCGAGCTGCGCGCGCTCCTCGACGCGGGTACCCTCCGGAGCGCACGACCGTGACGGCCCCGCGCCGTGCGGCCGCCGTGATCCTCCGCCGGAAGGGCGCCGGAGGAGGCATCGAGGTCTTCCTCGTCGAGCGGGCGCCGCACCTGCGGTACTTCGGCGGGTGCCTGGCGTTCCCCGGCGGGACCGTGGAGCCCGGCGACGGGGCCGTGCCGGTCGCCTCGAGCTCCGTCGCGGGCGGCCGTGACGGCGCGCACGTCGACCGCGACCTCGCCGCGTGCGCCGTCCGCGAGCTCTTCGAGGAGACCGGGGTCCTCCTCGCCTCGGGAGGGGGCGCAGGCCCGGCACCGGAGGAGCTGCGCGCCGCTCGCCGGGCCCTCGCGACGGGCGGCAGGGGCCGCGGAGGCAGCGAGCGCGGCGCCGAGGCCTTCGCGCGCCTCCTCGCCGAGCACGGGCTCGCCGCCGACGCCTCGCGCCTCGCGCCGGCGGGCCGCTTCATCACGCCGCGCTTCTCGAAAGTCCGCTTCGACGCGGCGTACTTCCTCGCCGAGGCCCCCTGGGAGCCCGAGGTCGTCCCCGGCGAGCTCTCGGGCGGCGCCTGGTGGAGCCCGTCCGAGGCCCTGCGAGCCTGGCGGGCGGGCGGGAAGCCCGTCGCGCCGCCCGTCCTGACGGTCCTCGAGGCCCTCGCGTCGCGCCCGCTCGAGGATGCGCTCGCCGAGCTGCGCGCGATGCCCGCCGAGTTCGACGGCTCGGGCCGGGCCGTCCTCGCGGCGCCCGGCTACGAGATGCTGCCCCTCGAGACGCCGCCGCTCCCGCCCGAGATCCCGACGAACGCCTTCCTCGTCGGGGGCAGGAGCTTCGTCCTCGTGGACCCCGCCCCGCGGCGCGACCCGCAGCGCGGGCACCTTTTCGAGGCCGTCGGCCGGCGGCTCGCCGCGGGCGACCGGCTCCTCGCGATCGTGCTCACGCACCACCACCCCGACCACGTCGGGTGCCTGGAGGAGGCTGCGCGGCGCTTCGGCGCGCCCGTCTGGGCCCACCCGAGGACGGGCCAGCTCCTCGGCCGCAAGCTCGAGCGGGCGCTCGAGGACGGCGACGCCGTGGAGGTCGGCGGCGTGCCCGACGGCCGGGGGGACTGGGCGCTGCGCGTCCTCCACGTGCCGGGCCACGCCGAGGACCACATCGTCCTCCACGACGGGGAGGCGCGGAGCCTCATCGCCGGCGACCTCGTCTCGACCCTCGTGAGCATGTACGTGGGCTCGCCGGGCGGGAGCCTGCGGGAGTACTTCGCGTCCCTCGAGCGCGTGGCGGCCCTCGGGCTCGAGACGCTCTACCCGTCCCACGGCACGCCGAGCGAGGAGCCCGCGAAGCTCATCCACGGCACCTTGCGCCACCGGCGCGCGCGGATCGAGGAGATCCTCACGCTCCTCGGCCCCGAGCCCCGGAGCCCGCTGTCGATCGCGCTCGAGATCTACCCCGAGGCGCGAGGGCGGCTCCGGCCCCTCGTGGAGCGCACGACCCGCGCCGCCCTCGAGCACCTCGTCGAGCAGGGCCGCGCCGAGCGGGCGGGGGTGGACGCGTTCCGCCGCAGGTGAGCCGGGCCGCCCGGGGCACGCGGTCCGGCTCAGGGGGAGGGGGAGCCGGGTCCGACGATCCCGCTCAGGTCCCCCCCCGTCACGTGCTCGAGGACGCGCCAGATGTTGCGCGCGTCGTCGAGGCCGCGGTGGTGGGTGCCTTGGAGCTCGAGGCCGCAGCGCCGCAGCGACTTGGCGAGGCCCATGGGGCGCGTCGAGAGCCCCTCGGCGGCGAAGGTCTTCACGTTGAAGTGGTCGTCGCGGAAGGGGTACTCGAGGCCGTGCCGGGCGCAGTCCTGGAGGAGCTGCCGCACGTCGTAGTAGCCCCACGAGGCGAGACGGACCGAGCTCGGGTCGCCGCCGAGCCAGGCGAGGAGGCCCTCGAGCGCATCGGGGAACGGCGGCGCGCGGTCCACGTCCTCCTGGCGGATCGACGTGAGGGCCTTGCAGAACTCGCTCAAGACGGGGCAGGCGGCGGGCCGCACGAAGGTCTGCAGCTCCAGACGGTCCCCGGGGCGGGCTGGGTCGACGAGCACCGCGCCGATCTCGATGATCTCCATGCGCTCGGGCCGGTGCTCCCGGCGCTCCCAGCAGGTGGCCTCGAGGTCGACGATCAGGAGCTCGCGGCGGCGGGGGGCGCTCTCGGTCATGCCTGTCGCCGTCGGGCCGTTCAGCACCTCGCCGTGCTCCTCTCGCAGGAGAGCCCGTCGGGCGTGGGGTCGCTGCCGCAGGCGGGGTG
>JACQVW010000049.1 GCA_016209535.1 Planctomycetota bacterium
CGAGGTGATCTACGACGCCGAGCACTTCTTCGACGGGTGCAAGGCCGACCCGTCCTATGCCTTCGAGACGCTCGCCGCCGCCCTCGACGGGGGCGCGAGCACCCTGGTCCTCTGCGACACGAACGGCGGGACCCTCCCGAGGTCGCTCGGCGAGGTCGTGAGCGCGGTGCGGGCCCGCTTCCCCGCGTCGCGCATCGGCATCCACACCCACAACGACGGTGGCGTGGCCACGGCGAGCTCGCTGGAGGCCGTGGAGCGCGGCGCCACGCACGTCCAGGGGACGTTCAACGGGCTCGGCGAGCGGTGCGGCAACGCGAACCTCGCCGACATCATCCCGAACCTGATCCTAAAGATGGGCCGGGAGCTCTCGGTCTCGCGGGAACGCCTCTCGCGGCTGACGCACACGGCCCGGTACGTCTGCGCCATCGCGAACCGCACTTTCCCGGAGAATCACCCCTACGTCGGTCTGATGGCCTTCGCCCACAAGGGCGGCGTCCACGTGAGCTCGGTCCTCAAGGTCGCGGACTCCTACGAGCACGTCCCCCCCGAGAGCGTGGGAAACTCGCGCCGCGTGCTGATCTCGGAGCTCTCGGGGCGCGCGAACATGCAGCACCTGGCGGCCGTCGAAGGCCTCGACCTCGACGGTCACCCGGCCGCCGCACAGCAGGCCGTGGCCGAGATCAAGAGGCTCGAGAACGAGGGCTTCGTCTTCGAGGGGGCCGAGGCGTCCTCTACCCTGGTGATCCTGAAGCACATGGGCCGCCTCCCCGAGTTCTTCGACCTGGTCCGCTACCGCGTCTCCGTGGAGCACCGCACGACGGGCGGCACCTTCTCCGAGGCGACGGTGAAGATCCGCGTGGGCGGCGAGGAGCACCTCGCCGTCGGGGAGGGCGTGGGCCCCGTCGACGCCCTCGACCGGGCGCTGCGAGGCGCCATCCGCGAGTTCTATCCCGAGATCGACCAGATCGTGCTCAACGACTACAAGGTCCGCATCATCAACGCCGAGGAGGGCACGCACGCCAAGGTGTGCGTGTTCATCGAGTCGATCGATCGCGAGCGGGAGGCGACCTGGGGGACGGTCGGCGCCGGGGAGAACATCATCGAGGCGAGCTGGATCGCGCTCAAGGACAGCGTGATCTACGGCCTCTGGACGCGGCGCTTCGGGAACGGTAAGGGCGCGAACGGCAACCGGGCGAACAAGCCGGAGCGCCCCGCCGCGGCGGGAAGGGACTGAGGGCCCTCGGGAAACACCTCGGGGAGCAACGCCTCAGCCCGCCTCGCCGGCGGGCTCGACGAGCTCGAGGACCACGAAGGTCGTTCCGATGCCCGCGGGCCCCTCGGGGCCCGGGACCGTGTACCCCCGGACGCGCCAGCGGCCCTCGCCGAGCTCGAGCCAGACCTCCTGCGCCTTCTCGGGAGGCAGGCCGAGGGGTGCCATGTCCACGTCCGTCACGGGGATCTCCTTCCCGTCCTCACCCGCGGCGGTCCAGGACGGGCAGGGCCACGTGACGCAAACGATGCCGTTGTCGTAAAGCCGGTAGACCCCGGTGGTCCCCGGCGCGCAGGAGGCGTGGCGCCCGCAACCCAGGGCATCGCCGGGGGATCGAGGGGGGAAAGCGCCGTCCGGGTCGCGCCCGCAGGCCCGCGGGCCGGGGGCCGGAGGGGCCTCTCCGCCGCCGAAGAGGTAGAGGAGGGTGTGGACGGCGTCGCTCAGGTCGACCTCCTCGTCGTCGTTCGAGTCCGCGGCGTCCTCGCACGAGAGCTCGCCATCCCCGAGAAAGAGGGCACCCAAGGTGGCGATGGGGTCGGAGACGTCCACGGTGCCGTCGCCGGTCGAGTCGCCCCGCACGATGTACGGAGGCTAGACGGGGACCTCGCCCGAGACCTCGAAGCTCACGGTCTTCGAGTCCTGGGCATCGATCACGGTGAGCTGGTAGGGACCGGGCTGGAGCCGGCCGAGGGCCGCCTCGAAGCCGTAGGGGATGAGGACGAAGAGGCAGATTCCGGTCCTGACGCTCGTCTGGACCCTGATCGTGATCCGCCCGCCGGAGGCGGCCACTTCGTGGCCGACGAAGCTCCAGCACGTATCCGGGAGGTCGCCCGAGACGCGCACGACGACGGGGTCATCCGCCGTGGGCCTGGGGGGGACGACCTCCACCGTCCCCACGTAGGCGAGCCCCCTGCCCCACGACCCGACCACGATCGCCAGTCCGACGAGGGTCCAGCCAGCGAGACGATCAACGGAGACCGCGCTACTCCTGCACATGGCATCCTCCTGCTGAAGAGTTACGCAACGCCCAACGCCCTCAAGTCTCGGGTTGCGCCCTTGGAAAAGGCAAGATGTTTTCCGGCGTTGTTCAAGAACCGGGCGGACTGACCCGCCCACCCTACCGGCAAGGCGGAGGGGCGTGGCAGCTCAAGCCGTCCGGCGTCGGATCGACGGCGCAGGCGCGGAACGGCTCCCTCGGGGCGACGCCGCCCCGGAAGAGGTAGTTGAGGAGCTGAATGGCGTCGGAGACCTCGACGGCGCCACTGTCGTCGGAATCCGCGCTCTTCAGGCAGGGAGGCGCCGGTCCACCGCGAAAGAGATAGCTGAGGACGAAGACCGCGTCGGTGACGTTCGCCGCCCCGGTGGCGTCCGCGTCCCCGCGCCGGAACCGCGCCGGCGAGCTCATGGACGTCAAGAGGAAGCCGTGCACTTCGCCCCCGATCATCCCCGAGCCGACGATCTCCCCGCGGTCGTTGATGGCGGTCGCGATCGTGAGCTCCCAGCCTGAACCCGTGGGGATGAGGTCGTTCAAGTCCGCCATCGGGCGGCGCCCGGCGTCCCAGAGGAAAGCACGGCGGCTTCCGTCCTCAGCCTCCGCCCAGCCGACCACCTGCCCGTGGGCGTTGAGGTCCTCGGCCGAGCTGTTCTGCCCTCCGAGCGTGCCCAGGTCAACGATCCCGCCCTCCCGCCACAAGCAGGCGTGGGTGTGCGGCTCGCCGGCAACCGTCGAGCTTCCGGCGACCTCCAGGAAGTCGTTGATGCCCTGCGCCGAGCTGTAACCGCCCCCGAGCGTGCCGAGATCCGTCATCGTCCCGTCGACCGAGGTAAAGAGGAACGCGTGGTCAGCGTCGCCGTCGTGATCGATGCTCCTACCGACCACCTCGCCGTAGTTGTTGATATCGGAGGCGGAGACATCGACGAGGCCACCGCTCCCCGGGAGCCTGCCGAGGTCCGCGGCGCGGCCGTCCGCGCTCCAGAGAACCGCGCGGTCCGAGCCGACGACGTCTGAACCCGCGGTGCCGACCACGTCGCCCCGCTCGTTGATGCCGCGGCCGGAGTCGTCGCCTCCCTGCCGCGCAAGCTGCCTCACTCTGCCCTCCTCCCAAACAACGGCACGGTGCCCGAAGCCGACGAACCCCGAGACGCCGCAGACCTGGCCGGCGTCGTTGATGTCGTAGGCAGCGCTCCGCTCGTTGTACACAGGGTCCGTGCCGAGATCGGTCATGACGCCGTCCTCCCAGAGGAAGGCGTGGGTGACAGGGAGCCCATGGCGGTCGCGCTCGCCGGTCTCGGAGGAGCCGACGACCTGGCGGCGGTCGTTGATCCCGAGGGCCTTGCTCGCGGCGCCGCCGAGCGTTCCGAGGTCCTCGATCGCGTAGGTCTGCGCGGGGGCGCGCGGCCCGGGGAGGAGGGTAAGCGTCACGCAAGCGAAGGGGAAGGACAAGGTTCTCCAGAATGCACTTCGGCTCATGGGAAAGCTCCTTTCCGTCATGGGCATTCGCAGCCGTCCTTCGACTCGTCGCCGAACCAGGTCACGCCTTTTAGACCAAGCGCTGCCTTGACCAGGCGGATCTTGCGGCAGAAATAGTCCATGGACCCCCCGACCTGCTCGCAACGCCACTGCTTCCGCTGGCGAAGATCCCTGAGGGTGTCCA
>JACQVW010000511.1 GCA_016209535.1 Planctomycetota bacterium
CAAATCAGGCCCCATTCGGGTAACAGGAGAGAGCTCAGCAGGGGCAGTTTGGTAGGGGCAGTATCGTGGGAATGAACGCGTGGTTCATAGCCGGGTGTAACCCGGCGTTGAACCACGCCGGAAACCCTATCTTCCCCGCGGGCGACGGGCGATTCAAGGGCCGCGTCGGGTTATCATGCGGCCCATGAAGCGATCCCTCCTCGCTCGCGCCTCGGCTTGCCTCGTCGGTGCCCTGCTGCTTGCGAGCCCCGCGCTCCTTGCTGGAGCGGACCGCCCCAACGTGGTCTTGATCCTGGCCGACGACCTCGGGTTCTCCGACCTCGGGTGCTACGGCGGCGAGATCGCGACCCCGAAGGTGGCTCCACGAGGGGAACCGCGCCATCCGCGCAGGGGACTGGAGGCTCGTCGCGGCAGGCGAGAGGGCCCGCTGGGAGCTCTACGACCTGAGCGCCGACCGGTGCGAGACCCGCGACCTGGCGCAGCGGTATCCCGAGAAGGCGCGCGAGCTCGAACGGCGCTGGGAGGACGCGGCGCAGGAGATCTTCCGCCTCGCGAGGTCGAGCGCGGGGCGGTGACGATGAGGGCATAGGGGCCGCTCGGTGCGGCGCGGCACGCGCCTCACTTGCCGCGCGCCGCGGCGCGGAGCCGCTCCGCCGCGGCCCCGATCGCCTCGAGGTCGTGGTCGAGGCCCGCCGCGAGGCCGCGCCGGCCTGCGACGCTGGGCGAGGAGTGGTAGGCGCCCTTCCAGGTCTGGGCGTAGTGGATGCGCCACATGTCGTAGAACAGGTTCAGGACCTCGGCGCCGGGCTCGCCGGGGCCCAGGCGCACCTGCTCGCCTCCCAGGGCGAACCTCGCCCCTCGAGCCCCGAGGAGCCACTCGGCATCGAGCCCTTTCAAGACCTCGGCGGCCTCGCCGAGGAGCAGCGTGCCCGCCCGCTTGACCTCGTCCGCCTTCCGGAGGTGCTCCTCGGAGAAGCGGCTCGAGTGGCACTCGCCGCAGACGGCGACCATGGCGGCGCGGCGCTCGGCGAAGGCCTCCGGCGAGACGACGCGCAGGGGGATCGGCGCCGACTCGCCGGCGAGGACGCCGCCCTTCCCGCTTCCGCCCAGGGTGATCCCGAAGCCGTCCCCGTGGGCGCCGCGCGGCTGATGGCACGTGACGCAGGTGGGGGAGCGGCGGGAGTCGCGGTCGCGGGCATAGAGCGCTCCGTGCTTCGAGGTCCAGTAGGCCGTGTCCTGGGGGTGGTCCTCGCCGGCGTGGCAGCCCGTGCAGGCTTCGGGCTCCCTTGCGACGGCCGCGCTGAATCCGTGCCCCGGGTGGCAGAAGTTGCAGCTCCCGCGAGAGCCGTCGGTGTGGGCGGCGCCGATCCTGTGGCAGCCGAAGCAGGCCTCCCGGGCCGCGGCCGGGGTGGCGCGGAAGAGCGCCGAGGCGAGCATGTTCGACTCCGCGGCCGCGTGCCGCGAGCCGGCGAGCTCCGCCGTCTGCCGCTCGTGGCAGGCGCCGCAGACGCGGGCGGACACTCGCCCGTTCTCGCGGAAAGTCCTCGAGTGGTTCGCGCCGTGGCAGGCATCGCAGCCGACCCCGGCCTCGCGGTGCACGCTCTCCTCCCACGCGACGACGAGGCCCGGCTGGAGCTCCCGGTGGCAGTCGACGCAGTCCTTCCGCAGCTCGGCGGGGCGCGAAGGCTCGGCGCTCTCCGCCTCGCCGAGGAGCGCCTCGAGCCCCGTCCACGGAGCCAGCGCCTCGAGCGCGAGGACGCCCGAGGCCGTGGCCACAGGGCTCGCGGTGCCGCCGGGGGCATCGGCGAAGGCTCCCTCGCGCTCGGACCAACTGGCGCGCAGCCTCTCGACGAGGGCCTTCGGCCACTCGAGCGCCTGGCCGTCGCCCGTTACGAGGCGGGGGCTCCGGTAGCGTGCGAGCACGCGGGCCGCGAGGTGGAGCCGGTACACTTCGCCGCCTCCTCGCCACGGCCAGCCGTCGGCGGGAGGCCACTGGTTCGATCCGGCGGCCGCGACGAGCCTCCCGTAGGCCTCGCGCGCGTCGATGGGGCCCCCCGCGAGGCGATGGAGCTCGAGGTCGTCCTCGTACGGGTCCTGGCCCGTCAGGGCACCGCGGGTCAGGACGTTCGTGCGGGCGGCGCTCAGGAACTTGAGGGCTTCGCGGGTTCCCTCGTCGCCGCCGCCGAGGTCCCGTCCCCAGTCCTCCTTCGCGGTGCGGTCACCGAGCGCCTTGTCCTTCACGCGCCGTGCGGCCGCCTCGTCCTCGGAGTCCCCCGAGCCCTCGAGGGCGAGGAGCGCGAGCCACGGCGCCGCGCCGCTCGCCTCTTGGTCGAGGCGTCCTGCCGCGATGAGGCCCCGCAGCGCGGCCCGCCCGCGGCTCACGGCTCCCGCAGGACCGCGCGCATCGAGGCGTGACAGCGCGCCGACGGCGACGGCGAGGTCTTCGACGCGGGCGTTCCCGCCGTCCGAGAGCCAGGCCGCGAGCCACCGCCCCGCGCGCTCTCGCATCGCGGCAGCCGGCGGCTCCTCGGCGCGAACCGGGAGTCCCCAGCGCCCCAGGACCAAGGTGAGCGCGGCGCAGACAGCGAAGCGGAGGTCCTTCACGGGATCCTCTCGAGGCTCCAGCGGCCTTCCCGGACCCGGATCCCCTTCGCCTCGTGGCCGCCGCTCAAGGCGCCCGCGAGGCGGCCGGGCCCCGTCACCTGCCCCTCGAGGCGGAAGCGCGCCTCGCCTTCGGTCATCTCGGCCGCGACCTTCCCCCCGCGCAGCGTCCCCTGGATCTTCCCGAGGTGCGGGTCCTCCGGTTCCGCCTCGAGGGCTTCCCCCGAGACCTGGACGCGGCAGGCGACGCGGCCCGAGGCGCGGGCGCCGCCCTCGTAGTCGACGTCGTAGGATAGGAGGAAGCGTCCGGGCTCGACCGTGTCGGCGGCCGGAGCGCCCGCGGGAGCGGGGATCTCGATCCGCCGCGCGGGCTCGAGCGGCGCGAAGAGCTCGGGGGGCGCCTCGAACCCCAGGAGGCGGGCGCGCTCGATCGCCGCAGCGCGCCGCTCCTCCCGCGGGCGGGCGGCGTCGCGCGCCACCTCGGCAAGCGCGGCGGCTTTCTCCTCGTCCTCCTTCGAGATCGCGCGTCTCGCCGGCGCGGCCGGCGCCTCGGCCGCGGCTCTGGCCTGGCCCTCCTCCACGCTCGATGGCCGCAGCGCGTCGGGCTCGCAGCTCGAGCCGGCGACCCAGAGCGCCAGGAGCGCGGCGGCGAACCGCGGGGCGCGGGCGGTAAGGACATGCGTGGCGGCGGTACGGCTCATAAAGTCAGCGCTCGGGGACCCTTTCCTGCCGCATCCTACAGAAGCCGGGGGCGCGTGTCGACGGCGCGTGGGCTCTCCCGCCCGACCGTCGGTCTCCGCGCACGCTGGCGCCCCCCGCGCCCCGCGTGTATCCTACCCGCGCTTCCGTTAACCGCGGCGCCGGGCGCGCCCGGGATCCCAAGCTCCATTCGAGGTCGAAGCCGGTCCATGTTCGAGGCCATCACACGCCGCTTCAGCGACATCGTCGGCGGCGTCCTGCGGAAGAAGATCACCGAGGGCAACGTCCGCGACACGCTGAGGGAGATCCGCGTGGCGCTGCTCGAGGCCGACGTGGCCTTCGAGGTCGTCAAGGACTTCCTCGCCAAGGTCGAGGTGGAGGCCTTGGGCGAGCGGGTCATGAAGGGCGTGAACCCGGGCCAGCAGTTCATCTCCGTCGTCTACGAGGAGATGGCGAAGCTCATGGGCCCCGTGGACCCGCGGATCCACTTCCAGTCGAAGGGGCCGACGGTCATCCTCATGGCGGGCCTGCAGGGCAGCGGCAAGACGACGACCTGCGGCAAGCTCGCGCTCCTCCTCAAGACCGAGGCGAAGCGGAGGCCGCTCCTCGTCGCGGCGGACGTGCAGCGCCCGGCCGCCATCGACCAGCTCGTGAAGCTCGGCGAGCAGGTGGGCGTGCCCGTCTTCTCGGAGGCCGGCGTCCCGCCGCCCCAGATCTGCCTGCACTCCCTCGACCTCGCCCGGCGGGACAACCGCGACACGGTCATCCTCGACACGGCGGGCCGCCTGCACATCGACGAGCAGATGATGGCCGAGGTGCGCCAGGTGGCGGAGCTCACGAAGCCCCACGAGATCTTCCTGGTCTGTGACGCCATGACGGGCCAGGAC
>JACQVW010000050.1 GCA_016209535.1 Planctomycetota bacterium
CCTCCCGACTGCGCCACGCCGGTCGCCGCGCCGGGGTTGCCCGTGGCGGCGGCGAGGACCGCCGGCCCCGTGCCGAAGGAGCCCGGGATGTCGTTGAAGCTGTAGTTCGTCTGGGGGGTCCACGTCGACGGCGGGTTCCCGTGCGTGTCCTCCACCGCGTAGGGCCCAGGGGCGCAGCACACGCCGTTCGCGCGGCCGTTGAGCCCCAGGGTGAAGGTATCGCTGTAGTCCAACGTGCCGATGAGCTGGGCCGGGACCCTTCCCGAAGCCAGCAGGGAGACAAGAACGGCTAGCAAGGACAGTGTTCGAGGAGACAAGATGCCCTCCTTTCCTCGTTGGAGCCAATGGAGATCACACCCTTTCGCTCTGGCGAGTCCCATGCTCACCGCTCGCGGGGCCCGCGTCAAGCCCCCTCGCGGCCCCTCGCCCCCTCACAGGTACCTGACAGCCCCCTCACCGCCGCAGCCGCTCCACCGCCTCGCGCGCCCGCGGGTCCTCGGGGTCCAGCTCGAGGACCTTCTGGAAGCACTCGAGGGCGCGGGCGCGGTCCCGCCGGCGGAGGTGGAGGATGCCGAGGTTGCCGTGGACGCTGAGGAGCGTCTCGCGCGTCCGGGCCGCTGCGAGGGCGCGCCCGAGGACCTCCTCGGCCCGCGCCAGGTCCCCCTCCTCGATCAAGATCCCCCCCAGCGGGCTCAACGCCGCGGCGTAATCGGGGCGCAGGGAGACCGCCTTCTCGAGGTACCCCTTGGCGCGGCCGTAGTCCTTCGCGATCGTGAGCGCCTTCCCCGCGTTCGCGAGGGCCTCGAGGGAGCGGGGCTCGATCGCGAGGGCCCGCTCGTAGCGCTCGAGCGCGAGAGGATAAGCCTTCGCGTCGAAGGCGATGTTCCCCAGGCCGATCCAGGCATCGAGGCGCCGGGGGTCGAGGCGCGCGGCCTCCTCGAAGAAGAGCGCCGCGAGCTCCGGGAGCCCCTCCTGCCGGAGCACCAGGGCGAACTGCGCGACGAGGAGGTGCGGGTCGGGGAAGACCCTCGCGGCCTCGCGGGCCTGAGCCTCTGCCTCGGTACGCCTTCCGGCCCGCGCGAGGGCCAGGACCAGAGCCCGGCGGGCCGCGATGTCCTGCGGGTCGAGCCGCGCCGCGGCGCCCAGGTCGGCGGCGGCCTGCTCGAAGCGCCTCGCCGCGAGGTGCGCGAGGCCCCGCTGCCGCGTCTCCAGGTCGGTCGCGGGCGCGCTCGGTCCGCCCTGCGAGACCCCTCCCGCCGCCGCCGGCTCAGGAAGGGGAAGCGCGGCCTCGAGCCGCTCTCCGGTCCCCTCGACGAGCAGGACCTCCCTGCGCCGCGGCACGTCGCGGAAGACCTCCCGGAGGCCCAGGGGCCAGAGGACCTCGGCGTCGCAGCGGGCATCCGAGGCTCCGAGGCCGAAGACGACCTGCCGCTCCGGCTGCGAGAGGTAGCTCGAGACGGCCTTCCGCGTCCTCCGGAAGCTCGCGCGGCCCGAGGGGCGCGCCACGTGGAGGGTCACCTCGGCCCCGATGGCGTCCCGGTTCGAGCGAGTGCCGCGCAGCTCGAGCCGCACGTAGCTCCGAGGCTCCGCCAGGTCGTTGCGGAGGAGGACCGCGCGCCCCTGGTTCTCGGTCACGACGAGGTCCAGGTCGCCGTCCCCGTCGTGGTCCGCGTGGGTCAGGGCTCGCCCGAGGATCGGCCGGTTGAGGAAGTGCGCCGGGTCGGACGACCTCGCCTCCTCGAAGAGGCCATCGACCCGGTTCCAGTCGCGCCCGAAGAACACCTGGGCCCGCTGGCGGTACGGCACGCGCAGGATGTCCTCGACGTCGAAGACGTGACCGTTCGCGAGGGCGAGGTCGAGCGACCCGTCGAGGTCCAGGTCGAGGAGCTCGCAGCCGAAGGTGACCCGGTCCACGGTCGCGCGGCCCACCCCCGCCCGGAAAGACCGCTCGACGAACCAGCGCTCGCCCTCCTGGACGTGCAGCGTCGTGGGCTCGCCGGAGAAGTTGCCCACGGCGACAGCGAGCCTGCCGTCGGGGAGCCAGGCGGTGTCGATCCCCATGCCCGCGAAGGGCGCTCCGTCCGAGCCCGTGGCGAAGCCCGACTCGACGCCGCGGTCCTCGAAGGTCCCGTCGCCACGGTTCCGGAGGAGGAGGTTCGGCACGGTGTCGTTGGCGACGAGGATGTCGGGGCGGCCGTCGCGGTCGAAGTCCTCGACGGCGACGCCGAGGGCCTTCGCGTCGAACAGCTTGAACCCCGCGGGGTCCGTCGTCTCCTCGAAGGTCCCGTCGCCGCGGCCGCGGAAGAGCTGGGGCACGCTCGGGCGGAAGATGGCCACGGGACAGTACTTCTTGGCCGGCGTGCCGAAGGTGCAGTCGGCCTCCGCCTCGCGCTCGGGGCTCCAGTTCACGTAGTTGCCGGCGAAGAGGTCGAGCCTCCCGTCGAGGTCGTAATCGAGGAAGGCCGCGCAGCCGACCCAGCCCGTCAGGGCGGCGAGCCCCGAGCGCTCCGTCGCGTCGCGGAAGCGGCCGCCCTCGTTGGCGAAGAAGACCGAGCGGTGGAGCCCGTAGATGAGCACGTCCTGGTCGCCGTCGTTCTCCACGTCCCCCGAGACGAAGCCCATGCCGTAGGTATGGACGGCGAGGCCCGCCTCCCGCGTGACGTCGGCGAACTTGCCGCCGCCGAGGTTCCGGTAGAGGGCCGAGCACGCCGACGGATCGGGGGCGCCGCGCAGAACGTTGCCGTTCACGAGGAGGAGGTCGAGGCGGCCGTCCCCGTCGAAGTCGAGCCAGCCTGCGCCGGGGCCGAACGTCTCCGGGTTGAGCATCTCCCCGCGGGCGCCCGACTCGTGCCGGAAGCGGATCCCCGCCTCCTCGGTCACGTCGGTGAGGCGCGGCTCGCGCGGGGCGCCGCCGGGCGGCGGGCGAGAGGTGCAGCCGGCCGCGAGCCCGGCGAGGGTCGCGCCGAGCGCCAGCGCCAGCGCCGCGCCCGACCCGGCCGCCGAGCCCCTCACCGCGCGTCCGCCGGCCGCTCGAGCCGCCAGCCGGGCTCCGTGACCGGCCCGCGCCCCTCGGGGTGCGGCTCCACGAGCAACGCGTAGAGCTCGGGCCTGCGCGCGCGCAGGTACCGCCGGCCACTCGAGCGCTCGACCTTCTCGCCGGTGCAGAGCGCCACGACCACGTCGTCCCCGAGCTCGTCCGACTCGACGAGGATCTCCCCGTAGGGGTCGACCAGCATGGCGTTCCCCGTCTTCACCGTGTCGTGGTCCACGCCCACGGCGTTCGAGAAGACGACGTACACGCCGTTCTCGTAGGCCCGGGCCGGGAGCCACTTGAGGAGCCACTCGCGGCCCTTGGGCCCGCGGAACTCCTGGCGGCAGCGGACGGGGTTCCGGTGCCGGCCCTCCCAGACCTCGCGGGGTATCAGGCCGCGGCCCGGCATGGGCGACGGCGTTCCGCACGTCACGTGGGGCATGAAGACCACCTCGGCGCCGAGGAGCGCCGTGACGCGGACGTTCTCGGGGAGGTTGTTGTCGTAGCAGATCAAGATCCCCGCCCGCACGCCGCCGAGGTCGAAGAGGGTGTAGCTCGACCCGGGCGTCAGGTGCGGGCTCACGAAGGTGTGGATCTTCCGGTGCCTCGCCAGGAGCCCCGATGGGCCCACGGCGACGCAGGTGTTGTGGATGCGGCCGCCGTCGCGCTCGAGGAGCCCCGCCAGGATCGTCACCTTGAGGTCCCGCGCCGCCTCGGCGAGGGCCCTCGTCGACGGCCCGTCCGGCACGGGCTCGGCGAGCTCGAGCATCTCCGGCCGCGTGAGCGTCTGGAGGAACGTGTACCCCGTGAGGCAGCACTCGTGGAAGAGCACGGCCTCGGCCCCCTCCTTCGCCGCCGCGGCGGCGAGGTCGCGGACCCGGGAGAGGTTGTGGGCCACGTCCCGGTCCCGGGCCTCGAACTGGGCGGCGCCTATCCGGATGTCCCTCACGCCCGCGATGGTGGCCGACGGGAGCGGAGTTTTCAATGGCCGCGGCCGGGCGGTCGCAGTCCCGAGAACGAGGCGGCTGATTGCGAAAGATCCTCGGTGCTCCGTTATAACCGGCCCCCTCGCGTCTCTGGGAGGGGAAAGAAAGCACGACGAGCGCGGAGTACAGGCCCACGGACGGGTTGGCACGTCCACAGGCGGCCACGAGCCTCCGGCTCCGAGGGCGTGCTGTTGTTTCCATGGAGGTGTCCGATGTACGTGTCTAAGGCGATCACCGCGGTCGTCTCTCTCTGCGTCCCCGTCATCCTCTCGCGCTCGATCCTTCTAGCGCAGGCCACCGATGCCAGCCAGCCCGGGAGCTTGAGCGTGACCCTCACCTCCGCGGAGGGTATCCCACCGGCCGCCAGCTGGAGGGTCCCCGGCAGGGCCTGGCGTGCCTCGGAGCAGGTCGAGGCCGGTCTCCCTGCGGGTTGGCACGTGGTGGAGTTCCTGCCCATCTTCGAGTACGAGGAGCCCAAGCCGCTCAATGTCCTCATCGTAGGAGGCCAGCTGACCCAGAGGTCCGCCGCCTACAGCCCCATCCCGTCCTACTCCGTCGGTTCCATCCCGGACGTGGAGGCGTGGCAGGGCCGGGCCGTGAGGTTCTTCGTCGTCCCGGACCCCGAGCTGGGCAAGGCGGCATCCGTCGCGGCCGACCTGCGCCCCCAAGGCCCGATGACCTTCGATCCCGCGAGGGGCCTCTTCGCCTACGATCCGTCGCCGGAGGACCGGAAGGACTTCTCTGTCTCGTTCCTCTCCGGCTCCGGCTCCGTCCTTCAGACCGTGACGTTCGCGCCGCTCGCGCACCTTCCCCCCGAGGAGACAGCCATGGAAGACCTGCGTCATGGGTTCGACCAGGGGGGCGCCGCTGTCCCGGATCCCGAGGGCCGGGACTACGTCTTCGTCACCGAGGAGCTGAGCGCGGCCGAAGAGGACTTCAACCTCGCGAGCCGGAAAACCCGCATCGTCACCGTCTCGGGCAGGAGGCTCCTCTTCGAGAAGGACACCCCCAAGAACGCTCTCCATACCTTCGACGGGAACGAGGACATCAGGGAGATGCGCATCTACGCCGAGACGGTGGTCATCCGCAGTCCCCTCCGGTTCCCGCAGACGCGTGTGGTGATCGTCGCCAGGGAGCTGCGCTTCGAGGATAGGCCGGGTTCCGGGGACTATGCGCGCATCGACACCACGCCCGGGAACCTCCGGGTCCCCGCGGCGGAAGGGAAAGCCGGAAAGTCCGGCCTCAAGGCGGGGGACATCCTGCTCCGCATCGAGAGGTTCCACGCAGATCCCAGCCCTGGCCCAAGGTTCATCCTCCGCGGGGGCAACGGGCAAGCCGCCGGCGCAGGCCGCGATGGTGAGAGCGCCGCGAGCACCTCGCTACCGACCTGCGACTTCGAGGGGAACCCTTGGCCTGGGCGAGTCGTCTACCATGAGTACATCCACTGGGATGACGGCTGGGATGTTGAACGCTGCGGGGCTCAGAGCTGGCCTGCCGATGGCGCAGATGCGACCCCGCCCGGGAAACCTGGCGAGGGCGGTCCAGGCGGGACCTTCTTTGCACCGGCGGCGTTTCTCTCCGCCCTGGTCTCGCTTTTTGACCTGGAGGGAGGCAAGGCGGGGGCCAAGGCCAAGGACGCCGTCGGAGGCGAACCGGGCACCCCCATCGAGGCCCTGTGGGTGCGGACGCAACCTGTCTCGCTGGAGGACGAAGAGCCTCCTCAGTACCGTTGCGGTGCCGTGGATCGCGACGATGACTGCGTGCTCTGGGTCACGGATGAGATCATCGCCTCGCATACCGCCACGAGAGGCGCCGACGCACCGGCTCCCTCCGCCATCGCGCCATTCGGCCCAAGCGGCGCAGTGCTCGCCGTCGACAACCCCGAGTCCTGGCTGCACCCGAGTGCTCTGCGGAGCCTCCTCGTCCACGTCAAGGACGCCTACCTCCAGGGCAGCGTGAGCTACGTCAAGGGGAGCGCGGAGGAGTACGCCCAGATCGTCAGCGCTTACGAGACGGCCGGGAGCCCCTCCGCTCCAGACTTCCAGGAGCTCGGCCAGGAGGTCAAGGCGCTGGTGGAGCGCACGAGCAATCACCTGGATTACTACGGGAACCCCCTCGGGTGGGTGCCGATGCTCTCCTTCGAGGTGAACTATGCGGCATTCCGCAACGAGATCGAGATCGCGATGAAGATCTTGCACTTGGCCTACGTTCTGGAGCATGCACGCGCTACGGTGGAAGACAGCCTCAACGCTATGCGTAGGTCCAAGCAAGCGCTGGAGGACCAGAACGCGGCGTTGCTGAACGAGTACGTCAAGGCTTTGGAGGCCATTCCCGGGCTCGAGGCCAAGCTCAAGGCCCTGATGGCAGAGCTCGAAGGTCTCCAGAGCGAGCTCCTGGCCAAGGAGGCCGAGCTCGTGAGGGAGGCCGGTACGGATCCAAGGAAGAAGCGACGGCTCGCCAGGTACAAGAAGGCCTTGGGCGCCTTGAGCGGCCTCCTCAAGGTGGTCCCCGTGGCCCAACCATTGCTTGGCGTGATCGGGGGAGGCTTGGACTTCGTCTCGAGCTTCCTCGGCACGAAGGAGCCCCTGGAAGCCATCCAGAAGCTTCCGGGGGCCCTGGAGAGCTTCAACGTCGCCGAGCTCAAGAAACAAGCCGAGGAGTTCAAGAAGAAGATCGATGGCGTGGACCTCAACGATCCGAGCAAGCTCAAAGAGCTTGCCGGGCTCTTGAAACCCATCGGCGAGAAGCTCGGCGGCACCGTCGAGGCTCTCAAGGAGCTACGCCAGCAGACGGAGATCCCCAAGAGCGAGCTCGAGGCGGAGCTTGCCAAGATCAAGGCCAAGCACCCGGAGCTCAAGGAGCTTGCGGACAAGGTGAAGGCAGCCAGTGCCCGCAAGGAGACCGTGGCCAAGGAGCTCGCCGGGGCCATCCAGACCGTGACGCAGTTTACCGTGACCTACCAGAAGAACCTCGTCGCCATCGACGGGATCCACAGGAGCATCACGGAAGCGAGCGGCAAGCTCAACCACGAGGCGTTCCTCTACTTGAAAGACGTGGAGCAGAGGACCAAGGCGCGGCTGCTCAAGTACCAGTACTATCTGGCCAAGGCTTACGAGTACCGCGTGCTCGAGCCCTATCCTGGGAACCTCCAGCTCCCACGGCTCCTCGAATCCTTCATTAGGCTCCGGCTCGCGGAGTTGAAGAAGGGGCCGGATGACATGCTGTCCTACGACGAGTTCGACGAGTTCGGGACCTTCTTCCACGAGGAGCTGCAGCACGTCGCCTTCAGGATCCTGGAGCGCCTGAACGAGAATCCCCCGCTGCGCAGGGCGACCTTCTCGACGCCCTTCTCACTGGAGGAGCTCCGGCAGCTCAACGAGGAAGGCGCGGTGAAGGTCAACTTGGCCGAAAGGGGAATCTTCGGCCTCTCGAGGGAGAACATCCGCATCGTGGACCTCCGCACACACAGTCTGTCGGTCGACCAGTGCCCTGGCGAAGGGAGACTAGAGCTCACCTTCACCCACGGAGGTACCTCGAGGCTCGTGTCCGGGGGGCAGCCGTATGTCTTCCACCACTACCGAAACGAGTCGGTCAGACCTATCGTCTGGGAGACGTTCTACCGCTGCTTCGATGGAAGCCTCGATCACTCCGCACCAAGCCCTGCCAATGACTCCTTGATCAGGGCCCTGGTTGGCTACAATCGCGATATCCTGCTCTACAGTCTCCCCGGGGCCTGGGCAGAGATTGAGATCACGAAGGTGGTGCAGGGAGTGGACCCCTGGGCCATCGCTGTTGAGAGCTTGCGCCTCGAAGTGGAGGCCGAATACGCGGCCAAGCCCATGGACAACCCCGTGCTCCAGGTCGAGGTCGGTGGCGACCTGAAGCCGAGCATCCTCCTCGACCTGACGGATGCCGCGGGCCGGAAGGACGGGCGAGGCGGGTTCCTGCGGGTCTTCTCCTCCGGGACCCGCGTCAGGCTCGAGGCCGAGCCAACGTACGGCGAGCTCGAGTTCGCGGGCTGGGCTTTCCCCGGCGTGGGCGGTGGAGGGGCCCTCGGCACGCCCCTATCCAGCCCGATCCTGGAAGTGCACATGACCGGCGACAAGATCGTCCGAGCCGTGTACCGGCCCGTCCCGGCGCCAGGACCGAGCTCCGGGTACGTTCGCGGCGACGCCAACGCCGACGGCAGCATGGACATCTCGGATCCCATCGCCATCCTCTTGAGCCTCTTCCTCGGTGGGTCGGAGCCCCTCACCTGCCCCGCGAGCGCCGACGCCAACGCCGACCAGCGCGTCGACATCTCCGACGCCAGCTTCCTCCTCAGCCACCTTTTCCTCGCCGGCCGTGGGCCGCCGCCGCCTTCCAGCTGCGGGGAGGTTCCTCCTCCAGGCTTGCCGTGCGAGGGGTTTGACGGGTGTCGATAGCTGTCCCGCCGGAGTGGTTCGTGGCCAGGCACCGCCAGGTCCCGAACCACGCCGATCTTGGCACCCACATGCCGGGTGGCCGTCTGCAGGCTACCAGCACGCAAGCTCCTTCATTGGAAGGGCTTACGGCCCTCTTCGAGTTCCGGGCGATCGCAGCAAACCGTCTCGTGACGGGAGGAGACTGGGGCGTAAGGAAACCGTACGCTTGGCGCATGCCCGGAATCCGCGTTGGCCCCGGTGCCTGGTGTGCGCCTTCCTTCCAAGGGCGACAAGCTTGTTCGCCACGAAAGCCGTGCAGCAACGAAACCGATTGCCGGTGCGCGAAAGAGGACCGCACATGAAACGACGCATCCCTGTGCTCCTGCTGGCGCTCTTGCTCTCCGTTGTTGTTTCTCCGAGGCAGGCTCCACCCGTGGCAGTCGGAGCATGCCGGCCCTGCGAGCTCGATCCAACGGGCTACAGCTTGGACTGCAACCATGACCGGACCGTCGACGTAAGCGACGCGATCTGTCTCTTGACTTGGCTCTTCGTCGACTCGACGAGGCCGCCCCAGCTCTGCCTGGCTCAGACCCAGGCCTGTGAAGCGTGTGACGACCGGTTCGTGAACGAAGGACAGGCGAATGCCATCACGACGGCCATGATCGAGGACGGCACCGTCGGCGGCTCAGACGTGAACCGAGAGGCCGTCATCCAAGTCCGAGCCCTCCATGCCACCGCCAAGGTTGGGGTCGGAACGTCCCGTCCCCAAGCCCTCCTGGAAGTCGCAAAGGACAACCAGAGCCCGGCGTTGCTGCTCAAGCACCCCGATTCGAACGATCCTGCCTGGGACGGTGGCCCCATCGCGGCCCTCAAGATCAGCGGTCCGGACACGCCCACGACGCGGAACTTCGTTTCGGGCCTGTGGGTGGAGACCCTTGGCGGCGCCGTCGACAAGGGCCGCGGCGTCATCGTCACCAACTACGGGAAGTCCGACGGGGTCTACGTCCAGCAGGACGGGGCCGCCGGCACCGGCCTGGCAATCCTCCTCACGCAGGAAGCCATCGGCGCCACGGGGATGGTGATCGGCACGACAGCCAGCAGCCAACCCGGTTTGGTGGTCAGGCAAGAGACGGCCCTCGACCCGCAAGCTGGGTCCAACGCGCTACTCCAGCTTGAGGCCAACGGGTCGGTCACGGAAATGGTGCGGTTGAGCTCGCGCATCACGAATCAAGCGGGCCTGGTGGCCAGGATGATCGGGCCCGGTTCCAAGCCCATCGTGATCGTGGATGCCGCGGAGGAGCATGTGCTGAGCGTTTCCACTTATGGCAGGCCGCTCGTCGCTGGTCAGGGGAAGGGGAGGGCCCTGGCCGACGGCTGGGACACGTACAGCTCCAGGAAGCTGAAGGAGGACATCGCGCCTCTGGAGGCCCCCTTGGACAAGGTGCAGCGCCTCCGGGGCGTCTCTTTCCGGTGGAAGGGAACGAAGAGGCGGGACTTGGGCTTGATCGCCGAGGAGGTGGAAGAAGTCCTGCCGGAGCTCGTCCAGCATGGCGAAGATGCACACGGAGATGCCTCCCTTGACTACGGGCGCCTGAGCGCGGTCCTGGTGGAAGCCATCAAGTCGCAGCAGGGGCAACTCGAGGCCTTACGGAACGAGCTCAGGGCGCTGGAGGCAAGGGTGGCGGGACGCCCATGACCCGCGCCAAGGAACCAGAGCCCTTTCGATGCTCCCATGCGGGACACGACCCGCTGGCAGGATCTTGCGGATACCCCCCCAGCAGGTGTTCAATCGCTCCCGGGAATCGTTCGGGCTCAAGGCTTGACTTCCTGGGGACGCATCCGGGACAGCGAAGGTGCGCTTGGAGCTCCGCATGACCAGCTTCTCGCTCGTGTCTCCGCCTGACCTGCGCCGCGTAGCCGCCGCCCAGGCTTTCGCGCAGGCACGAGCCGGGGTTTGCCCCAATGCGTGTCGGCGAAGCTATCGATGGGGTGCGGTGGTGGAAGGAGGTCCCTCATCCATGCGACGGTCGACTCCCAGAAACCTGTGGCGCGGTTCGCTTGACTTGCTCCCGTGCGCCGTCCTCGCCCTTGGCCTCCTCCCCGGGGCGCTCGCCGCCCAGGAGACCATCTTCCTGAGCGATCTCATCGGCGGGGGGAACGGCCGCGGCACTGCACGGCCGGACGTGATCGGCATCAATGCCGACACCGGCGCCTTCGAGACGGTGCACTACCACAACCTCATCGCGAACACCGGAGATGCCCTCCAGGGAGTCGGCAACGGCTTCATCGACTCCGTCTTCCTCATAGACAGGACCCCGATGCCCATCAACACGCAGGGGGTAGCCTACGATTTTGCCCCGGCCGACTTCGCCGGTGCTGGCGCCACGTGGAACCACATCCTCAAGGATCGCACCCACGACCTCGACAAGGGCATCGCCGCGATCTGGGCCGGCGGCACCGACGCCTTCAACACCTGCGTGGCCGTCCACGCGGGAGCTGGGATCACCTTCGACCTCGAGGGCCTGCGCTCCGAGTTTGGAGCTCAAAGCGTCCAGTGGCTCTCCTGCTTCGCGGGCAGCGACCAGTGCAACGGCTGCCCCGGCGAGACCATGAACCTCTACCTGGTGCTGTCCAATGACGCTGCCCTCGTTGCAGGAAAGGCCCTCGAGGCCCTAGGCGCCAACCAAGGGGAGGAGGTGCACCTGGCCATCCCCGCGGAGGCCACCTACCTCACTCTGGCCACCGGCGCCGCTGACGTGTCGATGTGCTGCGACCACGGGGTCTTCGCCGATCCTGTCATCGCCTCGGAGCCCCTGAGCTTCGCCGTGCGGGCTTTCTCCAGCGCCGCCGACCCCAACGGTTGCCCGCGACCGGTGAGACCTCCCCTCTCGGTCACGATCCGACAAGAAGGGTCTTGGGCCGAGGAAGTCACGGTCACGGAGAGGGTCCTCGGGCCGATCGGACCGGACGACGTCACCGTGTGGGACGGCGGCGTCGCCTCGGCCATACGACCTCCCCCGGCAGACGCCATGACGGCTTCCGGCTTCGTGAGATCTTGGCTCCTGCTGGGCCCCTACGGGCAGGGGGGAGGGTGTTGCCCGGGCGAAGATGCCATCCGCCGAGACTACCTGACCGACGGCGGAGCCGTGACGGAGATCGACGTCCAGCCCTCGGCGGGGGAGACGGTCAACACGGCCTACAATGGGGCGGCCGCCTCGACGGGCCTTGCGGCCGCTGACGGGATCAACCCGGGAGGGGTACCCACTTGGGCTCAGTGGATCGATGCGGACGATACGGTCGATTTCGCCGAGTACTACGGCGGCGACCTGGATAACGTCATGATGTACGCCGTCTGCTACCTCCGCGTGGTCCACGGCGCCGTCGTCGACTTTTGCCCCGGCAGCGACGACTCGGTGCAGGTTCTCCTGGATGGCGTGGAAATACACCTCGCGGACGTGGGTCGAGGCTGGGGAGGTCCGGAACAGTGCCAGGACAGGGTGTGGGAGGTGCCTTTGAGCGAGGGGCTCCACAAGATCATGGTGAAGGTCTTCGAAGGCGGCGGCCTGCATGGCTTCCGGCTCGGGATCTTCGAGAGCGGGACAGCGAACACCCCGGCAACCAATGTCAGCGTCTGCCTGGATCCTGCTGCCCCTCTGCCCTGCGCCTTCGATCCGGTGGGCGTGGACCTGGCGTGGAACGTCTCGGGGGGCTCCTTGGCGGCGGGCGTCGGTTACTCGATCCACCGCGACGCCGGCGAGCTCAGCTTCCGAGGCGACGTCGAGGGCCGCGCCGTCCTCGGCCCGGGCCAGTGGGCCTTGAGCTTCGGCCCGGCCCCCATGGATTACGGCCCCCTCCCGGATCCCGCCTTCGAGCACGCTCACCAGATCGGGGAAGCTTGCCCGGGCGCGGCCGCCTGGGAGCCCAGCCCCGGCAAGATCGCCATCGCCGGGGCCGGGGCTGACATTTGGCAAGGTGGAGACCAGTTCCTCTTCGCGTACAACGCGATCGAAGGGGACTTCAGCGCCCGCGTCACCATCGCGGACCGCCAGTTCGCTCCCGGCTCCCGGTGGGGAAAGCACGGGATCATGGCCAGGCAAGACTGCAGCTCCCGGTCACGCTACGCCTTCCTGCACGACAACGGGGAAGACCCCCAGGACTCCGCGCGCTTCGCTGCACGGCCCACCCACGGGGGGGCTGACAACTTCGAGGCGACCGGGCCGCTGCCCGCGGGGAGCCACTTCGACGTCCTCCGCCTTGACCGCACCGGCAGTGAGCTCACAGGCTACGTCCTCGACGTCGAGGGCCTGCTCGGCCCTCCCGGGCAGTGGGTGCGGGTGGGAAGCCACGACTGGGGGCCCGAGGCTCCCGGCGCGGTGAACCTCGGGCTGGCGGTCGCTTCCCACCAAGGGTGCGACCTCACGACCATCACCTTCGCGGACTGGCGAGAGGTCCGGGGGAGCGGGGTGCGGAAGCTCGCCTGCGAGGAGACGACGACGCACTTGGTCTTGAGCTGGTCCAACCCTCCGAGCGCCGACGGCAACCAGCCCATCCGCATCCTCCTGGACGGGAAGGAGATCCTGGCCGTGCCCGGCACCGAGACCACCGCGAGCATCCCGCTCAGCAGTCTCCCCCAAGGCGTGGTGGTCACCATCACGGTCGTGAACTCGACCGGCATCGAGATGACTTGCACCTACCCGCCGTACTGGAGCCCGCAAGGCTTCATCAAGCGGTGGCTGATCCTGGGCCCCTACCGCCGCTCGGGAGGTGCCGCTCCTGGCGAGAGCGCCATCCGGAGCGACTACTTGACGGACGGCGTCGGGATCGACGAGGCCGCCGTGGAGCCCCGGGAAGGCGACACGGTGGACACGGCGTATGCCCCGGCTGGCCCCGCCGCCAGCACGGGCCTCGCCCCCACCCCTGCGCGCCCGGATCTCAACCCGGGTGGGCTGCCAACGTGGTTCGCCTGGACCGACCCGGACGACACGATCGACTTCGGCGAGGTCTTCGGCAGCGACCTCGATGAGGTGATGGCCTACGCGTTCGCGTACGTCGACGTGCAGGAGGACATGACCGTGGACATCGGCCTCGCGAGCGACGACTCGGTGCAGGTCCTCCTCGACGGTACGGAGGTCCACATCGACAACGTGGCGAGGGCGGTGGGCCCTGCAGACGCGGTCCAGGACGTCGTCAAGGCCGTCATCTTGGCCCCGGGGCGCCACCGGCTCCTGGTGAAGGTGTTCGAGGGGGGCGGTCTCCATGGCTTCCGCTTGCGCCTCCAGGACTCGACGTCTGGCCAGGGCATCCTCGCGGGCTACAGGATCAGCGTGCAGACAGGGCCCATGTTCCTGCGGGGGGACTCCAACGTGGACGGCGCGCTCAGCCTGGCAGACGGGTTCCACACCCTCGAATACTTGTTTTGGGGCGGGCCGGTTTCGTGTGAGGAAGCGGCCGACTTCGATGCCAATGGGCACACTCAGGTGCGGGACGTCGCCATGACGTTCAATTTCCTCGTGCGGAATGGGCCGCGCCCTCCCCGTTACCCCCTCTGCGAATTGATCGGGGCCTCTTCCTACGTCTACGGCACCCCCTGCAATTACCCCATCTCGCCTTGCGGCCCGCGCCCGGTCCGGCATCCAGATCCGGTGCTGCACCTCGAGCTCGACCTGAACGGCGTCGTCGAGGAGGGACTGACATCGGGCCCGGTCACCGCGACGGTGGTGCTCAGAAACAAGGTGCGGGCCGACTTCGAGATGAACGGCTGGAGCTTGAGCCTCCGGGCGAGGCCCGCAGCTTCCTGCTCCATCCTTGGGGCAAGCACGGACCCTGTCACCCATCCCAAGAGCGGCCCCCCTCTCGTGAAGGAAGAGGAAGGTGGGTTTGCTAGGGTCGAGCTCGTCTCCACGCCCGAGGGGCATGACGGCGTGGTGAGCGCCGTGGTCCTGAGCTTCAGAGAGTCCGTGCCCTTCCTAGGGTTCGATCTCCCCGTCCCACTCCTTGAGATCCAGCTCTCTGGTACGTTCTCTCCCAGCAAGTGCACGCCTTGCTTCCTCGAGTTCCACGACGGCTTGCAAGGAAGCGGGCAGCCCCTCAAGAACATCGTGAGCGCAAGAGACAAGGACGTGACGCCCAAGGACTTCACGCCTTGCTCCGACCCTGGGGAAGCGTGGTTTTGCGCCAGGAGCTCGATCACGCCCCTTGTGCCCGATGGCGCCGCGACGCCGCGCTTCCGGCTGAGCCCATCGAACCCGGCCCGCCACTTCAAGATAGATACGACGAGCATTCCCGGCAGGGTCATCACCGTGGTCCTCGATGGCGCCTCGGACCCCGAGGATGCAAGCGCCCTGTACGCCCGCTGCGGCGCGCTCCCGAGCCCTATCGACTTCGACTGGGCGGCAGACGAGAGGGGCCACGCGAGCCAGCGGCTCGTGATCCCGGCGGCGCCCGCTGACCGGGTCTGCTACCTCCTCGTCCAAGGGAACGTCTTTCACGGCGGGAGCTCCGTGGGGACCTTGCGCGCGACGACGGGTTGCCTTTCCCTCCAGCGAGTCTCCTCGCGTTGCGGTCAGCAAGGCTGCAGTGGGCAGTTCGTGATCACGGTCCTCGGCGGCGGCTTCGACGCGACGACCACGTTTTCCCTCCAGGCGCCGTCAGGGGAGGGCACCCGAGCGGCGAAGAAGACTCTCGTCAGCGGCGGCCGGGCCCTACTCAGGTTCGAGCTCCCCGCCGGCACCGCGGAGGGGCTTTATGGCCTCGTGGCGCAGAAGGCCGGCTGCCCGTCGGCGAAGCTCGATGATGCTGTACGAGTTGGCGGGGAGGACATCGGCCCAGTGGTCATGACGTCGCTCGAGAGTCCTGTCTACTACCGCGAGGACCGCACCCGCCCCCTGACGATACGGTTCGAGAACAGGGGTGGCCAGGAGGTCCCTTCCCCGCTCTTCGAGGTGAGCGGACCTTCCGGCACGCTCTTCGCGATCGCCGGGGACGCGGGCCTTTCGGGCTGCGACGCCCCTAACCCGGGGCAGGCGGGCGGTGGGGGGCCCGAGTTCGCCCCGGGTCCCCTGCAAGTCCTCGGCATCGATCGCCGGCGCGTCGCTGGGAGGCTGCCGTCTGGCAGCGAGGGCGAGGTGATAGTCCTCTTCCGGCATCCGAACCCCTTCCCTTACCCGCCACCGCCGGACGCGAAGCTCGAGCTCGTGGTGCGTATGCTCGAGCCCAATCCGCAGGCAACCGGGTGTCAGAAGAGCGTGACCTGGTCCTGCGTCGCGGCGCCCCGAGGGATCAGCTCCGCGGAGTGGAGCACCCTACGCCAGTCCATCGCCGTGCGGTACGGTAGCGACTACAGCGAGGGGCTCGACGAGTTGGCGCTGAGGCTCCTGAGGAGGGGCCAGGCGGTCGCCTCGGTCAAGGACCTCGTGACCTTCGCCGTGCTCGAGGCGAGAGGGCACGCCAGCGCCGCCATCTTGGGGGTCGCGCGGCGGGCCGTCGACAAGGCGCCCGTCCCCAACAGCGACGTCGCGGCCTACGCGGCAGGCGAGATCGCGGCCTGCACCACCACGGACCTTCAAGGCGCCTTCATGCTGGGGCCGTTGGGCGACGGCACGTACCAGCTCAAGATCGTAGGCTATCGGAGCAACGACCCGTGGATCACCATTTCGGGCGGCGAAGACGTGGGAGCCGTGTTCGTCGAAGTCACCGGGGACGAAATGAGTCCCAACCTGTCTTGCCCTGTCTTCTCCCCTCCGCCAAGCCCGCTCGCGACGACGCCTCGACTTCCCTCGGGCGTCCTCAAGGAGGCGGCCCGCGCCGCGCTGAAGCCCGCTACCGGAGAGGACCCCAACACCAAGGAGGGCCCCAAGGAGCTGTTTCTGCGTCCAGGACAGATCGCTACCTATCGCATCGACTTTGAGAACCGCAACACGAGTACGGGCGCAGTGAACCGAGTGGTGATCATCGACAGGCTGCCGAAGCTGCTCGACCCCGACACGGTCCAGTTTACTGAGGTCCGCGTCTCGACCATCAGCTACACAGGGTTCCCGAGCAGCAGCTTCACCGTGTCGGCAGAGATTCCACGAACCTTGACCTACTCCGTGACGGAGCCGGGGAAATTGAACCCGGTGGAGCTGTCCGTGAGCTGCAGTGCGATACGCGTCAGCAACCTGAACGACGTGATGCTGGCCACCCAGTGGGTCTTTGGCTTGACCGAGGCGAAAGACCCGCGAAGCCTGAACCTCGAGAATCCGCCACTCGTCCTGGAAGGCCTCAAGACCGTCGCGGACAACCTCGAGAAGCTCGGGGAGAATGCCGCCATCTGGGTGTTCCAGGGCAGGGATACATATGAGCGAAGCTCAGATCTGGGAATGCTCTACGGTGACGAGCGCGGAGGCTTTCTGCCGCCAAACGATGCGACACAGGTGGGAACAGGTCACGTCAGCTTCGTGGTGAACGTGAGGGAGGAGGCTATGGACGGTGAGCCCATCGAGAACAGAGCGCTGATATTCTTCGATGAAAACCTCCAACCCATCGAGACCCGGTCGAGCAACAAGGTGCGCCTACCAGGAGGCCTTCAGAAGCCCGCCGACGCGGACCAGAACGGGAATCTGTCTCTCGCGGATGCCATCTCAGTCCTCAACTATCTCTTCCGCGGGACCAACCCCAGGCAGCTCCCATGCGGCGACGGAAGCGCCGCTCACCCGGGGAACATCAAGCTCCTGGATGCGAACGGCGACGGCCAGGTCGACATCGCGGATGCCGTCCGGCTCTTGTGGTTCCTGTTCATCGGCTTGCCACCGCCTAGTGCCTGCGGTGGGAACCCGGCCTGCCCATGTGTCCGGATCGTGGACTGCCCAGAGGCCTGCTCTTAGAACCACTTGCGCCCGCTTGCCCGTTCTTCGGTCGCAAAGGGAGACATCACGGCGGTGGGAGGTCTGCCACGAGGCGGATGCCCACGTCCTGACCAGCCCCGGTCGCGCGTCCCTCGCGGTTTGCAATGCGATAGTATTGGGCGTCGGGCTGCAACCAGCTCCCACCCCGAAGGACGGGGAAGCCCAAGCTCGAGCGGCCTTCGACGGGCTCCGCCACCGAGCCCGCCATATCGCGGATGCCGAAAACGCTCTCGTCCCAAGGGTACGCCCCTCCCGGCCCTGGGCGCCTCGAGAAGTAGTACGTCCCGGGCACCTTTGGGTTTGGCCAGCACCTATACGCCGCGTGCCGGGAGCGGCAGAAGCTCAAGATGGGGTCGTTCCCCCAAACGTAGGCTCGACGGTCCATACCGCGCGCGACTTTCTCCCACTCGAGGTCGCTCGGGAGGCGGAACTGCCACTTGCCGCCACACTCCTCCGTCTTCCACCGCGCATACTCCCGCGCCGCTTCCACTGAAATGTGCAGGATGGACATGTCTTCTGTGATGAGCGTGCCCGCCTTGAACTGCCAACGTCCGGATCCTGGGTCCCTTGCAATCTGGGAGGGCACCAGTACCACCTTCTTCTCGGGACGGCTCCTCGACGGCGCATGGCCCGTCGTCGGATCGATCGTTGGGGAGACCTCGGGGTGGTTGATGAAGTCCAGGTACTCCTTGACGGTCACCTCGAGCCTCCCCATGAGGAAGCCAGGGATGGAGCGCGCCCCCCCCTTGAGCCCCTCTTCATCCACGCCGCGGTCCCCGCCGTAGCATACAAGCCCCTCCGGCACGTAGACGAACCCGGACGGGACCTCGGCCTCGCGGAGGAGCCGGATGGGCCTGTTCGGGACAGCGCTGGTATCGGCCTCCCGCGGGACCGAGACGGGGAACCTCGTGTCGAGGAAGCCCTCTTTCCTGAGGACGAGGAGGTAGCTCCCGCGCGGCAGGCGCACCGTGAGGGGAGCATGGGCTCCGGTTACCCCCACGCGGCACTCGTCCGCGAACTCCAGCGGATAACCCGAGAGGTTGAAGCCGAACTGATCCAAGATGTTCACAACCCTGCCGGCACGGCAGGGCCTCGGCTGCGTATCGTCCGGGTCATCCCCTCGGATCAGGAGCTCCTCGAGCCTCTTCGCGGGGAATGGGACCCAGGATAGGCTCACGGCGTGGCCCTGGCGCGACACCAAGACCTCGACGGCCTGATCGGCCGCCATGCTCGAGAGCGCCTTCGCGAATTCCGTGAACGTCCGCACACGAAGCCCGCCGACCTCAAGGAACCGGTCGCCCGTGCGCAGCGGCGGGCTGAGGGTCTGGGAAGCGGTGACGCTTTCGACGACGAGGGCAGGCTCGCCGATGATTCCGAGCCGGGGATCCTCGCGACCTGCCCGGGGGTCGAAAGGGAGCGGCACCATACGGCCCTCCCTGGACTCATAGCGAAAGCAGTAGACCTGCGCGCTGGCAGGCTCGCTCGACAGCTCGATGTCAGTCGCCTCGAACTTCCTTCGAAACGTATCGGTCCTCAGCGACCCTATCAACCCCGTAGGAACCTCGGGGATGAGTCCCAACTTGCCACGGCGTATCTCGAAGTAGCGTTCGAAGGACATCTCGCTCAAACGCTCCTCGAGGCGCTCGATCGTTCCCGTCCAGGGTAAGGCTCTGTGCCAAGCCTGATAGAACGAGCGCAACGCCTGGTCATGGTCCAGCTCGGCCTCCCGCTGCTTGTTCTCGAGGTCCTCCAGCACGTCAAGCTCGCCTGTGCGTTCCCAGACCGGCTGCCAGCTCTGAAGCCGGCCCCGCGCCACCGTCGCCTTGTCTTCGAGGACCTCCAGCCTGCCGCGCAGCTCGCGATAGCTGTTCCAGTATGCGACGCCTTCCCCGTACGCGCGCTGGGACGACAAGTGTCGCTCGCCGACGACCGTGGCGACGAGCAGGAGGAGCGCGGAGAGCGCCGCGAATATGGGCACGCGGTACTTCTTCAGGAGCTTCCGCAGGCGGTAGGAGATGCCCGGTGGCCCCGCGGACACGGGCTCGTGGCGAAGGAAGCGGACGACGTCCGCCGCGAGCTCCGAAGCGGAGGCGTACCTGCGGGCTCGGTCCTTCTCCATGGCCTTCATCGTGATCCAGTCCAGGTCGCCTCGAAGCCGACGCGCGAGGCTCCTTGCGTCCGTGCGCCGCATCCGCGCCGCCCCCTCCGCCGACGCCCCCAGGCGGCTCACGCGGCCGCTCGGCGTCGGCGGGTCGACCTCCCGGATCCTCCGTTGGATCTCACCGTAGCCCGCCTGCCGCAGCTCTCCGGGATCGAAGGGCAGAAACCCGGTGAGGAGCTCGTAGAGGATCACGCCCAAGGAGTAGATGTCCGTCCTGGTGTCGACGTCGAGCGGGCTCATCTCCGCTTGTTCCGGGCTCATGTACTCCGGCGTACCGATGATCTGGCCCTGCAGGGTGAACACCGTCCTTTCCGTGAGACGCTGGTTCGTCGACTTCGCGACCCCGAAGTCGATGATCTTGGCGATGGGCTTCGAGTCCTCGTAGGAGACGAGGACGTTCGACGGCTTGAGATCGCGGTGGATGATCCCTTTTTGATGGGCATGCTGAACCGCCTCGCACAGCTGGGTGAAGATCTCGAGTCGCCCTGGCAAGTCGATCTCGTGCTGGTCGCAGAAGCGGTTCAACGGTATGCCGGGCACGTGCTCCATGACGAAGAAGGGCCGACCCTGGTCGGTCGCGCCAGCGTCGTAGACTCGGGCGATGTGCGGGTGGTTCAACAACGCGAGGGCCTGGCGCTCCGACTCGAAGCGAGCAAGCACCTCTCGGGTGTCCATGCCAAGCTTGATGGCCTTCAGGGCGACGCGCCTCCGGATGGGCTCGGTCTGCTCCGCAAGGTACACGACGCCCATGCCGCCTTCCCCGAGCAACTCAAGGATCTTGTAGGGGCCGATCTCGCGCGGGTCACCCGCCGAGAACTGCACAGCGCCGACCTCAGCCGGGTGGGACACGGAGCTGGGCAGCCCCAAGGTGCTGAAGTCTCTCGTCGCGGCCCTCGCGGCCTCGAGCCTCGAGTACTCTCGGGCCACCACGTCCTCGTAGCCCGGGAAGAGGGCCTGGTACGCGGTTAGAGGCTTCACTTCGCCCCCATCGCGGTCCTCTACGTAGCGCTTGAGGAACGCGGCCATAACCGCAAGTGCTTCATCGTCCACGTCCATCGCTCGAGCTCGGTCTCCCTGGCGGGCCACCAAAACGCTATCATGAAGAACCATGGGAGGCGAGTCCAGAGAGAAGGCGGAGCAGGGCCCGGCCGGGCTAACGTCCTTTCACGTGCGACGGGCTCGGGAGGGAAACGCGGACAGCCTCGCCTGGTTGGTGGAGAGGTTTTTCCCGCTCCTGCGAGCTTCCGCCGAGTACCGCCTGGGGAAGCAGCTTCGAGTGCTATTTGATCCCGAGGACATCGTGAACGATGTCTGGGAGAGGGCCCTTCCCCGATTGCCTGAGCTTGGCGCGCGGGAGGCGCGGTACACCCCCGTCCTCCTCAAGTTCCTGGCCACGACGCTGGTCCGTAGGATCAACGAGCTCTACAGGAGGCACATCAAGGGGAAACCGTCTCCCGTCCCGCCGGAGCGGTTTTCCCTCGAGAACATCCCGGCGTCCCCGGCGGGACCTTTCCGGCAACTGGCCCGCAAGGAGGCGCAGGACCTCGTGACCCAGGCGATCCAGCGCCTGAGCCCTAGGGACCGCGAACTCATGATCCTTCGTGGGATCGAGGGACACCCGTACAAGGAGATCGCGGCCGTTCTGGGAGCAGACCCCCAGACCCTGCCGGTGCGCTACCAGCGCGCCCTCGCAAGGCTGCGCCGTGAGCTGCCGGGTTCGGTGTACGACGAGTTGACCGACGAGTAGGAGGCTATTGGAACCTGCATGCTCCCCTGCCCGCCCGCACCGCAGCGGCATGAGCGCGGGCGCGTGGTGTCGAGCGCTCACACCCAGTCCGTCTTCCCCGGCACGGGCACCGGGTAAAGCCCGTCGGGCCCGGCCTTCACCGGCGGCTCGATGGAGAAGTCGATCCGGCCGTCGTGCGGCGGGTAGGAGAACTTCGACTCGCTGACCTGCTTCCACGTGAGCTTCTTCCCCGTGGTGCAGGCGAGCTGGCCGAGGATGCAGGCCATGGTGCTGCGCGCCATGTAGTCCCCGTTGTTCAAGGGCTTCCCGGCGCGCAGGGCGGCCAGGAGCTCCGTCTGCTCGTTCTGGTGCCCGCCGGGGTTCGGCCCGCTGTAGCGCCACTTCGTCGCGCCGTCGATGCCTCCCTCCCAGGCGCGCCCCTTCGTGCCGACGAGCTTCATCGCGACCTCGCCGTGGCAGCCGTGCTGAGTGCGAACGAGGCCGTACACGACGGCCCCGTTCGAGTACTCGAACACGACCGTCTGGTGGTCGAAGACGTCGCCGTAGATGTGCGCGATCGAGGCGGAGCGGCCGGCGAGGCCGTGCGCCGCGACGGGCGCCGCCTCGCCCAGGGCCCACGCCGCGGTGTCGTAGGTGTGGATGAGCGACTGCGGGACGTCGTCGCCAGACAGGTAGCTGAAGTGGTACCAGGTCTTGAACTGCCACTCCATCTCGCTCCACTTCGGGTCGCGCTCCGAGATCTTGTAGGGAGCCCGGAGGAAGGTGACCTCGGCGGCGAGCACGTCGCCGATGGCGCCGTCCTGGACCCGCTTCATGGTCTCCCGGATCGCGGGGTCGTACCGCCGGTGGAGCCCCGAGACGACGCAGAGGCCCTTCTTCGCCGCCGCGTCGCAGGCCTCCTGGACGGCGTGGGCCCCGGGCGGGTCGATGGCGTGGGGCTTCTCGACGAAGACGTGCTTCCCCTGGTCGATGCAGGCCCTCATGTAGGCGGGGTGGAACCGCGACGCGCAGGCTATCAGGACGAGGTCGACGCCGCTCTCGATGAGCCGCTCGCAGGCGTCGAAGCCGACAAAGCAGCGCTCGTCGTCGACGGCGACCTGCTCGGGGCGCTTCTCCTTGAGCTGCTTGCGGGCTTCCCGGATGTGGTCCGCGAACACGTCCGCCATGGCCACGAGCTTCGCGCCGCGGTCCGCCGTGAGGGCCTGCAGCGCCGCGCCGGGCCCACGGTCCCCGCAGCCGATGAGGCCGATCCGGATCGCGTCGGACCCCGCCGCGTGGGCCGCGCGTTCCACCGCGAGGGGGAACGCAGCGGCCGCGCCCAGCGCTCCGGCGGAGGCTTCGAGGAATCGCCGTCGGGTCAAGGGTCTCTTGGGGCTGTCCATGGTCGAGTCTCCTGAAGGTAGGAACGCGCGCCGCCCCGCGACGGCGCCTCGCGCACCCGGGAGTCTCTCCGAAGGAGCCTGCGGAGCCTGTGCGTTCGGTCACGGGGGCGCTCGGGTCGGCTTCGCCCGCGAGC
>JACQVW010000498.1 GCA_016209535.1 Planctomycetota bacterium
CGGGGCTGGAGCGGATCCCCACGACCTCCACGCAGTGCTCCCCCGGAGCCACACCGGTGATCGTGAGCCGGAGGGTGTTGCCGCTCACAGTACCCAGGAAACGCAGTGGCCGGTCCGGCGCGTTCTCACCGAAGAGGATCCCCCAGGCGTCGGGGAGCGCACCCGCGGTGGCCCAGTCGAGTTCCACCTGACACGTTCCGTTTGCCTCGAGGGCTCCCTCCCGGCAAGAGAGATCCATCGCGTCGCTGAATGGCTGGCTGTCGAGCACTTCGATGGTCTCCTCGACGAAGGAGGCTCGATTGTGAACCGCCTCGGCCCGGACCCTCTGCGGGCCCGCCGGGAGCCCTTCGAGGTTGACCCCGTTGGTGCCGGGGATGCGATCGCGAGGCATGCCGGGTACGGTTCCGAGTCGCCGGCCATTCAGGAAGACGTCGACGCCGTCGGGATTCTCCTGGCTCTCGTCCCACAGGAGCAGGACAACGTTGCACGGGCCCTGGCAGCTCGGAGGAAATCCGCATTGGGAGTCCAGGAATCGCGTCTGGAGCAAGGCGATGTTCGTCACATCCGCGCCCGCGCCATCGCCTGGGCGCAGCGCCTCCAGCCAGCCGAGCTCGCGGCCAGGAACCGTGGTCAGAGCCACTCCGTCCCTTGAAGCGATGGG
Organism: Planctomycetota bacterium; assembly: GCA_016209535.1. Taxonomy (GTDB): domain Bacteria; phylum Planctomycetota; class UBA8108; order UBA8108; family SXIK01; genus JACQVW01. The sequence continues at coordinate 662 of JACQVW010000498.1, forward strand.
GCGCGAGACGCCGGCAGGATCACCGCGGAGAGCGTACTGCTCAGCGCGACGGACGGCCCGCAGGCTGACGCCAGGGACGGCCCGCGAGGCGAAAGCCAACTGGACAGTCCCGACGAGCACCGCCAATCTCACCCGCGCCATACGGCTCATAAACGCTCCTCGCCGAGAAGGCAGGAACGGTCCGTCGACCGCACTGGGAAACCGAGTCTCAAACCTCGAAGCTGCCTGCTTCCTGGTCCGACCATGAGCACCTTGTGTTCAACCATAATCCCTCGGGTCGCTCAGGTCAATGACACGGTGAGTCGGAGGCGCCTCGCTCGTCGGAATCGCAGGGCGACCCCGCGCTGCCGGCGCGGTGGCAAGTCAAGCGCCGGCTCCTTCCAGCGCCTCGCGGAACTTCCAGGGCACGCTTCGATAGGCTTCGTTGTAAGTCGCCTCCAGGGGAAGGCGCAAGAACTCGTGCAGCGTAAGGAAGACGGGCATCTCCGGCATCGAGTCGCCCACTTTCAGCGGCACGAAGTGCGCGCGAACGGCGCCCCCGTCCAGCACTTGATAGGTCACTGCCGAGAGCGGGCGGTCCGCGGGAGGCTGTGAAGCCTCGTGTCCCAGGTCATCGGCGATCAGGATGTGAAAGCCCCGTGGAACGAGGTTCGTCGGGTCATGGAGGTCCAACATGACGACGTGGATTCCCCTGTCGAGGAGGCCCACGGTCTTCCTGAGGAACTGCTCGGCCCGCGCCCGTGAGATCTTGTTGCCGCGAGAGACAAGCTCGATCACGGCGACGACGGCGTCTCCCTGCCAGGCGTCCTTGATCACGATCCAGCGCGCCTTGCGCAAGTAGGGATCGGGCAGGAACTCCTCCAGTCGCACTCCGGAGGGAGCCAGTGCGACCGCCCCCTCGGGGGAGTCGCTCCTGAGCAGGCTTGGCGCCGAATAGGATTCCTTCTCGCTCCGAGCCGATGGGATCTTTGCCTGCAGCGCGATCACGTCAGGCTCGGCTTCCCCGAGTATGGGCTCGGCGATCGCATAGTAGGGCCTGGGGAGAAGGCCCTCGTTCAGGATGCTCGAGAGAGCTCCTATCCACCGGATGTGGAAGTGATGGAAGACTCCATCGTCGACTCGTGACCATGGATGAATGGCCATGGCAGCAGTCTACCATGGGCGCGCGGGGCGGCACAGGCTCGCCCCGGGGTCGAGACACGGAGCTTGTCCCTCCCGGGTCTCGCGCCGACAATGCCGCCATGGGTCACCGCGCCTCCCGCCTGCTTGCGTCCTGCGGCCTCGCCGCGGCCGTCGCCGTGGGGGCCGCAGGCGGCGCTCGGGCGCAAGCGGGCAGGGTGAGGATCACCGAGATCCTCGCCTCCGGCTCGAGCCCGCTCCTCGACGAGGACGGCGAGGCCCCGGACTGGGTCGAGCTCCACAACCCGGGCCCCGAGGACGTGAGCCTCGAGGGCTGGCACATGACCGATGACCTCGCGCTGCCGGCCCGGTGGCGCTTCCCGGCCGTGGGGCTGCCGGCGGGCGCGTACCTCGTCGTCTTCGCCTCGGGGAAGGACCGCCGCGAGGCGGGCCGCGAGTTGCACCTGAGCTTCAAGCTCGATGCGGAAGGCGAGCCCCTGGCCCTCGTGCGGCCCGACGGTCAGACTTTGGAGGACTCCTTCGCGCCCGCCTTCCCGCCGCAGCGCGACGGATACGCCTACGGGCGAGGCCTCGAGCTCGCCGGCGCGCCGCTCGTCGGCTCGAGCGCGCCCGCGAAGGTCCTCGTCCCCACCGACGGCTCCCTGGGCACGAGCTGGACGGGCGGCGCCGAGCCCTTCGATGACTCCGCGGCCCGAGGCTGGATCGCGGGGAGGCTCGCCGCCGGCTACGACCTGGGCTCGGAGGCCGTCGAGCCCCTCGTCCACTTCGACTTCGACGACGCGTCGGACCCCGGCGCGGCCGCCGACCAGAGCGGGAACGGGAACGACGGCCGGGTCACGAGCCACCTGGCCCTCACGGGCACCGGCGGCTCCGGGAAGCCCGCCTACACGCTCGGAGGTGGGGGCCACACGGGCAGGCCGGGCGACCGCGCCCTCGACTTCGGGCTCCGCGGCGACGGGGCCCTGGTCGCGGTGGAGAACGCCGCCCTCGGGGTCTTCGACTCGGCGGCGGCGAGCGACGCGGTCACGGTCAGCCTCTGGGTCTTCGGCAGCTCCGCGCAGCCCGACGACGACGTGGTGTTCTGGGGCTCGAGCGACCCCGACGGGACCGGCATCCGGTCGCTGAACGCCCACATCCCCTGGAGCGACTCGACGGTCTACTGGGACACCTCGGGCTGCTGCGACGGGACCCAGAGGATCTCGAAGCCCGAGCCCGACGCCTCGCGCTGGCGGGGCCGCTGGAACCACTACGCCTTCGTGAAGGACGGGCCCCGCAAGCAGATCTGGCAGAACGGGAGCCTCTTCCACGAGGGGACGAACGTCGCGCGCCTGACGCCCATCCGCGGCCTCTTCGTGGGCTGCGCGCCCCGGAGCGGCGAGTGGAGCTACGGCGGGAAGATCGACGACTTCGCGCTCTGGGACCGGACCCTCACGGCGAGCCAGATCCGGAGCCTGGCCGCGGGGGCGTCGCCGCTCGGGCTCTCGAGCTTCGCGCACCTCCTCGGGACGGAGCTCGGGGCCGCCATGGCGGGCAGGAGCGCGTCGGCGTACGTGCGCGTGCCCTTCGACGTGGCTCCCGGGCTCGAGGTCGAGTCGCTCCTCCTTCGCATGCGCTTCGACGCGGGCTTCGTCGCCTACTTGAACGGCGTCGAGGTGGCGCGCCGGAACGCGCCGCCCGCCCTGAGCTTCGACTCGCGGGCGACCGCGGCCCGGGCTCCGGACGACGTCCTGGTCCCCCAGGACTTCGACCTGAGCTCGCACCGCGGCCTGCTGCGCCCCGGGACGAACGTCCTCGCCGTCCACGGCCTCAACGACGCGCCCGGGAGCCCGAGCTTCCTCGTGGCGCCCGAGCTCCTCGCCGTCCGCGAGCGTCCCGGCCGCTACCTGACGCCGCCGACGCCCGGCGCCGCCAATCCCTCGGGGGTCGCTGGCTTCACGGGCGAGATGCGCTTCTCCGTCGAGCACGGGCTCTTCGCGGAGCCCTTCGCGGTCGAGCTCACCTGCGAGGAGCCGGGGGCCGCGATCCACTACGCGACGGGGGGCGCGCCGCCGGGGCCGGGCCTCGCGGGCTCGCGGCTCTACGCGGAGCCCATCGCCGTCTCGAGGACCACGATCCTCCGCGCCGTGGCCGTGAAGGAGGGCTTCGAGCCATCGCGCATCGCCGCACGGAGCTACATCTTCCCCACCGACGTGGCGCGCCAGCCGGCGAGGCCGGCGGGCCTGCCCGCGAGCTGGAACGGCTACCCGGCGGACTACCAGGTAGACCCCGACGTGGTGGGGGGCACCCTGCCAGGCTACGGCCTCGAGGACGCGCTCCACACGAACCCGAGCGTGAGCATCGCCATGGATCCCGCCGACCTCTTCTCCTCGCAAGGCGGGATCTACTACCACTCGGGCCAGCGCTGGGAGCGCGCCGGCTCGGTGGAGCTGATCCACGCGGACGGCCGGGAGGGCTTCGCTGTGGGCGCCGGGGTCCGGATCCACGGCTACACGAGCCGCGACCCCAACTTCACGCCCAAGCACTCCTTCCGGGTCACCTTCAAGGGCGACTTCGGCCCGAGCAAGCTCCGGCACGCGCTCTTCCAGGAATCCGACGTGGACCGCTTCGACCAGGTCGTCCTGCGCGGCATGTCCACGGACTCCTGGCCCGTCATGGACGGGTGGCCCTCGCCCATCCCGGGCGTGCCGCGGTGGTGGCGCGAGAGGTCGACGTACCTGCGGGAGGCGTGGATGAAGGACGCGAAGCTCGCCATGGGGCAGCTCTCCTGCCACGCGTCCTTCGTCCACCTGTACCTGAACGGCCTCTACTGGGGCATCTACCTGCTCACCGAGCGGCCCACGGAGTCCTTCCTGGCGGAGCACCTCGGCGGGGACAAGGACGAGTACGACGTGCTCAAGGACTTCGCCGAGGTCCACGGAGGCGAGAAGACGACCTGGAGCGAGATGATCTCGATGGCCTCGGCAGGCCTGGCGAGCGTCGCGGCGTACCAGAGGATCCAGGGAAACAACCCCGACGGCACGCGGAACCCGGCCTTCCCGCGGTACCTGGACGTCGACGACCTGATCGACTACATGATCCTGCACATCTTCGCCGGCGCCGACGACTGGCCGAACCACAACTGGTGGGCCGGAAGGCGCCGGGGGGAGCAGAGCCTCGGCTTCAAGAGCTTCCCCTGGGACCAGGAGATCACCAACATCTCCCTCGTCCAGACCCAGAGCTCCTGGGGCGTGCGCTTCGAGGAGGCCTCCGCCTACGACACGCCGGCCTACGTGTACTCGCAGCTCCGGGCGAACCCCGACTTCCGCCGCCGCTTCGGCGACCGCGTGCACCGGCACCTCTTCGGCCTGGGGGCCCTGACGCCCGAGTCCTGCGACGTGCGCTGGTCGGCCAGGGCCGAAGAAATCGACCGGGCGATCGTCGCCGAGTCCGCCCGCTGGGGAGACGCGCGCCGGGCCGCGCCGTACGTGCGCGAAGTGGAATGGCTCGCGGAGCTCGACTGGATGCGCGACCGCTACTGGCCCGAGAACCACCCCATCGCGCTCGAGCGCTTCCGCCGCGTCGGGCTCTACCCGACCCTGGCGGCGCCGGAGCCGAGCCACCCCGGCGGGAGGATCGCCGCAGGGCTCGAGGTCACGGTGTGGGCCCCGGCGGGCACGGTGCACTGCACCCTCGACGGCTCCGACCCGCGGGGGCCGACCGGCTCCCCGGCGCCGGCGGCCTTCGTGCCCGCGGGGCCCGTGCCGATCGACGCGACGCTCACGCTGAAGGCGCGCGCCCGCAGCGGGAGCCAGTGGAGCGCCCTCGCCGAGGCCTACTACTTCGCCGACGTGCCGCTGCGCATCACCGAGGTCATGTACCACCCGCGGGACCCGCTCGGCCCGGCCGAGGAAGGCCTCTACGGCGCCGACGACTTCGAGTTCCTCGAGCTCGAGAACGTGGGGGACGCTCCGGTGAGCCTCCGCGGCCTGCGGCTCGAGGGCGCCGTGCGCTTCGACTTCTCGCTGGGGAGCATCGCGGGCCTCGGCCCCGGCGAGATCGTCGTCCTGCCGAGGAGCATGTCGGCCTTCACGACGCGCTACGGCGCGAGGGGACTACGCGTCCCGGGCGCCTACGCGGGCGAGCTCAAGAACTCGGGCGAGCGGATCCTCCTCCAGGGCCCCGCGGGGGAGCCCATCCTTGACTTCCGCTACGACGACGCCTGGCACCTCGAGACCGACGGCCGCGGTCCGTCCCTCGTGATCAGTGATCCCCGAGGCGATCCGGCCCTCTGGGGCCTGCGGGACGGCTGGCAGGTGAGCCGCCACCCGCTCGGCTCGCCCGGGAGGCGCGACTCCGACCCCGAGGGCGGCCTCCAGCGCCCCGGCGACATGAACCAGGACGGCGAGCTCAACATCTCGGACCCGGTCGCCCTCCTCGGCTACTTGTTCCTCGGCGCCGCGACGGCGCCGCCCTGCGAGGGCACGGTCGACGAGGGCGCGAACCGCGCGCTCCTCGACTCGAACGGCGACGGCGAGGTGAACCTCTCCGACGCGGTCCACGCCCTCGCGTACCTGTTCGTCGGCGGGCCGGCGCACACGACGGGGGTAGGGTGCACGCAGGTCGACGGCTGCCCGCCTGCGTGCGGAGAGTGAGCGCGGGCGGTGCACACCCGGCGTTACTCTGGAGATCACCGGTACCGCCAGTATCCAGGCCGCCGCTTCGCGTGGGCGATCGCGACGACTTCGGCTTCCGGGTCGAGCTTCAGCTCTCGATCTGCTTGCCCCACAGCTTCTGTTCGATCCGCCTCTTGACTTTCTCCCAATCCTCGCCTCGGGACGGATCCTTCTCGTGCAGCTCAAGCCGCCGCTGGATCTCGAGGGCCCAGGCTTCTTCGGCGTCCGCATCGGGGGGGCCGTCGAGGCTCGCGATGAGCTCCCTTGCGAGCACGGCGCGCTCTATCTCCGGGAGAGAGAGCGCTGCCGACAGCAGTTCCTGACCTTGGTTGCTCATGTCGTCAAGCATAAACGGTGAGGAAGGCCGCGTCGAGGCCCCCGCCCAGCTCACTCCCCCGCCTGCATCTTCTCCCAGAAGCGCTCCTCCGCGTCGCGGTGCTTGCGGAGGCTCGCCGAGACCTGCTTGCGCGCCTCCTCGATCTCCTTCCCGAGCCTCGCGCCCTCGGGGTCGGCCGCGAGGCGGGCCGCGAGGAGCTGGATCGCGCGGTTGAGCTCCGTGGCGCCCAGGTTGTAGGCCCACGCCGCGTCGTAGAGCTCCATGGCCTTCTCCTCCTCGGCGCTCGGGCGGTAGAGGAGGCGCCAGGGCCGCCGCTTCACCTCGGCCGTGAGGTTCGAGGCGTTCGCCGCGACCTGCCGGAGATCCTCGAGGATCGAGTCCACGTTCACGCGGTTCTCGTCGATGGCCGCGCCGACCGACGCGCCGGCTCGCCGGAGCTGCTCGAGGCTGCGGTCGATCTGCTCGGGGGTCGCCCCGAGCTTCTCCGTGAGGCTCTTCGCGAGCCCGCTCGTCTCCTTCAGGTTCGCCACCGTGTGCCGCACGTCGAGGCGGTTCTCCTCGATGATCCCCTGCACCTGCTCGAGGGCTCGCTTGAGCTGGTCGCCGATGGGCAGGATGTCGCTCTTCACCCTGCGCGCGATCTCCGCCACCTCGGAGATCGCCGCCGTCACCTCGCCCTTCGTCTCGATGTCCCTCACGATCCTCGAGACGGCCCCGACGGCCTTCTCCCCCTCCTCGAGGACGCGGTCGATCCTCTGGGTCACGGCGGCGAAGTCGGCCGCGGTGGTGCCCTTGAGCCTCGCGCCCTCGGGCAGCACCTTCCCTTCACTCTCGAGGACGAGGACGCTGATGTTGCCCGTGAGGGTCTTGTCGATCTTGACGACCGAGTCCTCCCGGAGGTACCGCCTCCAGGCCACGGGGAGCTTGAGCCCTACGCGGAGGACGGCGCGCTTCTCCTCCTCGGGCTGGAGGAGGGCGATGGAATCGACCTTGCCGACCTTCTGCCCGAAGATGAGGACCGGGTCGCCCATCTGGAGCCCCTGCACGTCCCCGAAGTCCGCCTCGACGACCACGCTGCGGGCCAGCAGGGCGTCGAGGGACCCCATGAGGAAGAGGAGGAGCGTGAAGAGCAGCAGGCCGCCGGCGATGAAGGCCCCGACCAGGGCCTCGTTGCGTCTGTTTCTAGGCACGTTGAGTCCTCGGTTCTCTCCCTGGGTCCGCCTGCCCCTGCGTCGGTCCGCGAGGCGTCACGCCAGCAGGTCCTCCGCGTAGTCCGTCTTCGAGCGCCGGAGCGGGATGGGCCCGTCGGGCTCGCCGTGGATGAACTGGCGCACGAGCGGGTCCGCCGTGGCCCGGATCGCCTCGGGGGGGCCCTCGGCAACGACGCGGCCCTCGTAGAGCATGACCATCCTGTCGGCCACGCGGAAGGCGCTCCCCATCTCGTGGGTCACCACGATGGAGGTGACGCCGAGCTTCCGCGACAGGTCCGCGATGAGCTTGTCGATCACCCCCGCCACCACCGGGTCGAGGCCGGCGCCCGGCTCGTCGTAGAAGATGATCTCCGGATCGAGGGCGAGGGCCCGCGCCAGGCCGACGCGCTTCCGCATCCCCCCCGAGATCTGGGATGGCACGAGGGACTCGAAGTCGCGGAGGCCCACGAGCTCGAGCTTCATCTTCACCATGATCCGGATGATGGCCTCGTCCAGGCTCGTGTGCTCCCGGAGGGGCAGGGCGACGTTCTCCCCCACGGTCATGGAGTTGTAGAGGGCGCCGGACTGGAAGAGGATCCCGAACCGCTTCCGCAGGGCGTCCAGCCCGTCCTCGTCGAGGGCGTGGAGGTCCTTCCCGAGCAGGACCACCTTGCCCCGGTTCGGCCGGAGGGCCCCGATCATGGTCCTCAGGAGGGTCGACTTGCCGCAGCCCGAGCCCCCCATGATCACCAGGGTCTCCCCCCGGTACACGCGGAGGTCCACCCCGGCGAGGACCGGGCGGCCGTCGAAGGCGACGTGCAGGTCCTTCACCTCGATGACGACCTCGTCGGTCCGGCGACTGCCGCGGGCTCGGGCTTCGGTGCTCGGGGGGGTCAAGGGAACCTGGTCGGGAGGCTCAGTGGAGCTCAGAGGAAGTCAGACGAAGTCAGAGGAAATAGTAGAAGAACGCCGTGAAGAGGGCATCGCACACGATGATGGCCACGATGGACCGGACGACGGCGTTCGTAGTCGCCCGGCCGACGCCCTCGGCTCCGCCCGTGACGTGGAAGCCCTCGTGGCAGGCGATCAAGGCCACGAGCACCCCGAAGGCCTCGGCCTTGACGAGGCCCGTGAAGATGTCCTTGTACTTGAGGGAGTCGAGGGTGCGGCTCAGGTACTTCTCCGCCTCGATGCCCAGCAGCGCGTTCCCCACGAAGAACCCGCCGGCGATGCCGATGTAGGTCGCGACGAGGCTCACGAAGGGCATGATGACCATGCTCGCGAGCACCCGAGGCACCACGAGGAAGCGGACGGGGTTCAAGGCGCTCGTCTCGAGGGCCAGGACCTCCTCGGAGACGACCATGGTGCCGATCTCGGCGGTGATGGCGGCCCCGCTGAATCCCGTCATGACCATCGCCACGAGGAGGGGCGCCATCTCGCGGGTCATGGCGACCCCCGTGATGTTGGCCACGTACTCCGTGACCCCGAGGGTCTTGAGGACGTAGGCCATCTGGAAGGCCAGGATCACGCCGACGAAGAAGATCACGAGGGCCACGATCCCGAGGGAGTCGATGCCGAGGCGCCGCATCTGGAAGAAGCTCTCCTCCCGCCGGATCCTGCCCTTCCCGCGCAGGGGGCCCACGACCATCCACCAGACGCCGTCCCAGAGGAGGAGGGCGAGCCCGCCCAGGTACTCGAGGAGCGCCAGGGTCGAGCGGCCGATCGGCTCGAAGGCGGCTCTCAGGACTCTCATGGCTCCCTGGATCCCATGGGCCGGTCCGTGCTCAAGCGATCCCCAGGAGCCGCGTGAGCCCGGCGATGTCGAAGGTGTCGCGGACGGCGTCCTGGCAGCCCTCGAGCCTCACCGTCCCCGACCAGCCCCGCGCCAGCTTCAGCGCCTCGACGATGGTGGCGATCCCCGAGGAGTCGATGAAGGGCACCTTGGCCATGTCGAGGACGAGCGTCCTCGGCCTCGGCTCGAGGGCCTTCCTGAGGAGCTTCCGGAGCTCCGGCGCCACGTGCATGTCGATCTCGCCATCGAAGGCGATCCTCGCCCCGTCGTCCCGGGGGAAGAGCTCGTGCTGGATGGCGCGCGTCACGGCGCGTCCTCCCCGCAGCCCGCGCCGCGGAGCTTCCTCAGGATGAGCCGGGCCCCGCCCTCGGGCCGCGGCTCGTAGGAGAAGCCGTCCATGCACCGCTTCATCATGCGCACGCCGAGGCCCCCGGGCTTGAGGACCTCCCTCCTGGCCTGCTCGAAGACCTCGGGGGGGACGGCCTTGCCTTCGTCGAGGAACTCGAGCTCGAGGCCGCCCTCGACCTCCCGCATGCGGAGGGTGATGCGCTTCGCGGCGTCCATGCCGTAGGCGTGGCGGATGATGTTCGTCGTCGCCTCGACCGCGGCCAGGACGATCCGCCCGCAGTCGCGGTCCGCGAAGCCGCACCGCCGCGCGAACCAGCGGGCGGCGCAGCGGAGCAGCGCGAGGTACTCCGAGGAGCTGGGGAACGTGATCTCCACGCCGGCCCTCGCCGAGCCTCCTCCGCCGGGCGGTGCGGGCGCCGCCTCGGGGCTCGCCCTTGCGGTCCTGCGCATGTCACCCGTCCTTCGGCCGCGGGTCGCTCGCGACGGCGCTGCGCGCCCACTCGAGCCACCGGCGGACCGACTCCTCCCGCTCGGCCGGCGTTCCGTGGGGCTTGAAGTCGAAGTCCTGGCCCGTGAGCTTCCGGAGCGCCACCGACGCCCACATGCGGACCGCCGGATCCTCGTCGCCGAGCGTCTCGATGAGGAGGGGCGCCAGGTCCCGCCGCTCGGCCTGGACCGCGGCGCGGGCCGCCTCGATCCGGAAGCGCGGGTCCGCGTGCTTCAGGTCCTTCGCGATGTCCCCCGTGGCCGGCTCACTCGTGGAGCCGCAGCCGCCAAGAGCGAGGAGCGCCAGCGCCCCGGCTCGCAAACCTGGATGCCTCACGGCGCAGAGTCTATAGTCTCCGGACCGAAAGAACAATCCGGGGCCGCCTCCGGCGCCGGGACCGGCGCCGGTACAGGCGGCGGCCGGGCGGAGGGGAGGCACTGGAAAGGAGCTGAAGACCTCGTGAGAGCGAACGGCGGCGGACCGGAGGGGCTGCGGGAGGCCCTCGAGCGGGCGGCGCGGCTCCCGAGGGAGCCCTTCCTGAGGAACGATCCGGTCCAGTTCGCCCACCGCTACCCGGACCCCGGGGACCGGGAGGTGGCGGCGCTCATCGGGGCGCTCCTCGCTTTCGGGAACGTGCGCGCGCTCCTCCCCAAGCTGGAGGCGCTCTTCCAGATCCTCGGCCCCTCGCCGCGGCGCTACGCCCTCGAGCAGCTTCCGTGGAGGGACCTCGGCTTCTTCCGCTCCTTCCGCTCCCGGGTCTACACGGGCGATGACCTGCGGATCCTGTTCCTCCAGCTTCGGGCGATCCTGCGGGAGCACGCGACCCTCGAGGACCTGTTCGTCGCGCCGGGCTTCCCCCCGGGGCCGGAGCGCCACCGCATGCGCCTGGTCGCCTTCGCCGGGGCCTTCCGGCGGCTCGACCCCTCGCCCGTGACGGGCCGGCGGGCCTACCCGCCGGGCTACCGCCACCTCGTCACGGACCCCTCCCGGGGCGGCGCCTCGAAGCGCTGGAACCTGTTCCTGCGCTGGGTCGTCCGGCCCTCCGACGGTGTGGACCTCGGCCTCTGGCGGCGCGTGGACCCGGCGGACCTCGTCGTCCCCCTGGACGTCCACGTGGGGCGGATCTCGGGCCTCCTCGGCCTCCGGCGCCGGAGGACCCCCGACTGGGAGGCCGCCCGGGAGATCACCGACGGCCTGCGTGAGATCGACCCGCGCGACCCGCTGCGCTTCGACTTCGCCTTGAGCCACCTCGGGATCTCCGAGCGCTGCCGCGGCCGCTGGGTGGGGGAGGTCTGCCGGGAGTGCGCCGTGGCGCGGATCTGCCGCGTCGGCCGGCGGGGCCTCGCGCGCGAGGCTCGAGCCGCGGCGCCCGTCCGCACCGGTGGGGGGAGGGCGTGATGGGCGGCCCCTGGCGAGCCGGCGCCGTGGCGCTGGGCCTCGCGGTCGTGGCCGGCTGCGGGGCGCGGAGCCTCGGCGCTCCGCGCCCCGTGGACCTGGCGCTGGCCCTGCGCTCCCTGCACGATCTCTGGGACGCCCACGGCGGCGCCGCCGCCTGGCGCCGGCACACGGCGGTGCACTTCGCCTACCGGGCGTCGGCCGAGGACGGCTCGGCCATCGAGCTCCGCGAGGTGGCGTTCCGCCTCGACGACCCGCGCTTCCTCTGGATCGCCGGCCCGGGCGGCGAGGCGCCCGCGCCCGTCAAGCTCGCTCCGGGGCTCCGCCACGGGGGCTCCGCGGCGCTGGGGTTCGCGCTCGGCGCGGCCCGCTACCTCCTCTGCCTCCCCCTCGCCTCGAGCGCCGGCCGCTGGGAGGTCCGCGAGCTTCTCCCCCCCCCCGGCGTGGAGGCGCCGCGAGCTCTCGAGGTCGTGCCGCGGGACGGCCTCGCGCCCCTGGGGCCCTGCCGGCTCCACGGGGACCCTGCGACGGGGCTCCTCCGGAGGGCCTACTACCTCTCGGAGCACCCCTTCGCCCGCGGCGGCCCCGTGGCGGTGGACTTCGACGACTACGCCGAGGTCTCGGGCGTGCGATGCGCGCGGCGCCGCGTCCACTGGCGGCCCGAGGCCCCGGCCCCCGGGACGCTCGATCCCCTGGAGGCCGCCTTCGCGCCCTCGGGGCCCTCGGGGGGGGGGAGGCGCGTCATCCTCCGGGAGGAGGTCGAGGACGTGCGCTTCCTCTCGCGGGAGGAGGCGGACGCGCGCTACGGCGTGCCCGAGGAGGAGGCGGGGACGCCGTGACGGCGCCGGACGACCGCGCCCCGCCGCGGCGCCGCGGGCGCCGATGGCCCACGGCCCTGGCGGGCGCCCTGGCCTTGGCGATCGCCCTGACCCTCGCCGCCGCTCGCTGGGTCCTCGTCCCGTACCGGGTGATCGGCTGCTCGATGCTCCCCACCCTCGCCGGCTCGGGGGGGGGGGCGGCGGGGGACATCGTGCTCGTCAACCGGCTCGCCTACGCGCTCCGGGACCCCGGGCGGTGGGACGTGGTCGTGCTCGAGAGGCCCGGGAGCGCCGGGGAGGACGCGCCGCGGGAGAACGTCAAGCGGGTCGCGGGCCTCCCCGGGGAGCGGCTCGAGATCCTCGACGGGAGGGTGGTCATCGACGGCGTCCCCCTCGATCCCCCGGAGGCGCTGCGAGGGGCGGGCGTGGTCCGCAAGGAGAGGTACGGCCACGAGCCCCTGCGGCTCGGCCCGGACGAGTACTTCGTCCTGGGCGACTCGAGCTACCTCTCGACCGACAGCCGCCGCTGGGGCCCCGTGAGGCGCGGCCAGATCCAGGGCCGCGTGGAGCTCGTGGTCCTGCCCTGGAGGCGCTCCGGGCGCGTCCGGTAGCCACTTTGAAGCACGTCACACTTGCGAAGAAGAACCGGGCTCGATAGGATCTCCGCCGATCTCTCCTCGCGGCGTTGGAGGAGCCGTGGCGACTTCAAGCGCTCGCCGTTCCTCCGGGCGAGCCGTGCGCAAGCCCTGCCGGGTTCCCGGCCGGTGGGGGGCGCGCCTGAGGAAGCTCTATCGATGCCGTCGACCCACCGTATCTTCGTCAACGTCAACGGGACCATCACCCCCGCGGAAGAAGCCAGGATCTCGCCCCTGGATCACGGGTTCCTCTACGGAGACTCGGTCTACGAGACGATCCGGACGTACCACGGGCTGCCCTTCCTCCTCGGGAGGCATCTCGACCGCCTCCAGCGCTCCCTCGACAGGATCTTCCTCTCCCTGCCCGTCTCGCGGAGGGAGCTCGAGGCGGCGGTCCTGAGGTCCGTCTCGGAGGTGCCCATCGACGGCGACGTGGCCGCGCGCATCGTCGTCTCCCGCGGCGTGGGACCCATCGGCCTCGACGTGACCCGGTGCCCGAGGTCCGAGTACCTGATCTACATCTTCGAGCTCGCCCCCGGCGCGGTGCCGCCCGAGGCCTCGCCGGAGTCCGACGGGAAGGGGATCAGCGCCGTGATCTCCAAGACGCGGAGGAACAGCCCCCGGGCCCTCGACCCGGCGATCAAGTCCGGCAACTTCCTCAACAACATCCTCGCGTACAAGGACGCCACGGACGCGGGGGCCCAGGAGGCGCTGCTCCTCAACGCCGAGGGCTACCTGGCCGAGGGGACGACCTCGAACGTCTTCGTGGCGAAGAACGACCTCGTCTGGACGCCCCACGCCTTCGGGATCCTCGACGGCATCACGCGCGGGGTCCTCTTCGAGGAGGCGGCGCTGGCCGGGATCCCTCTCGGCGAGACGAACATCCCGCCCGAGGCCCTCTTCTCGGCGGACGAGGTCTTCATCACGAGCTCGATCCGCGGCGTCGTGCCCGTCACGCGCGTGAACGGCCGCGCGGTAGGCTTCGGAACCGCCGCGGGACTGCGAGGCCCCCTGACGAAGAGGCTCCAGGAGCTTTACGCCGCGCGGGTCGAGCGCGAGTGCGGCGGCGGATCGCCCGCGCCGGCCCGGAAGCCAGCGCGCCAGGCGCGCTGACGCGGGGGCATCGGTCGGCGCGGTGACGGGCCGTCAAGCCCGCGGCAGGTCCGCCGTCTCGGTGGGGCGGGGCAGCCTCGCCCTGCGCGGGCCGCCGTTCAGCTCCAGGACGGCCGTGCGCAGCTCGGAGCGGAGCGCCTTCGCCTCGGCGTCGGCCCCGCACTCCGGGGACGGCGAGGGGAAGAGGCTCGAGTAGGCGAAGACCGCATAACCGCCCGCCCTGAGGCCGCGCGCGAGGTCGACCTGGCGCCTCGTCTCGGCCGCGGAGCCGTGCAGGAAGGCGCCGATCCCCGGGATCACCCTGCCCCTCGCGCCTCGCTCGAGGGCGGGGCGCGCGCGGGCGAGGAAGTCGGCCGGCCCGCGGTGGTACGTCATGGGGTACACGTCCTCCACCCAGCCGGCCTCCTGCCACTTCACGACGTCCTGGAAGAGGCCCTCCCGGGCGCGCTCGTAGTCCTCGATGGCCGCCACGGAGATCCGGATCCCGGGCCGGGCCTTCCGGGCCGCCTCCGCCATGCGGAAGACCACCGAGTCCACGGCGAGGCCTCGCCACCGGTCCCATTCCTCGGGGGCGTCGGTGGGGTAGGAGCCGGAGAAGCTCCTGAAGAGCGACAGCGACCGCGGGTCGTAGGGGAAGTCGGCGCCGCGGCGCGCGTCGCGTCCGACGAACCGCACGTAGTCGAGATGGAGGCCGTCGATCGCGTAGCGGCCCGCGATGTCCTTCGCGACCTCGACGAGGTGCGCGCGCACCTCGGGCAGGCAGGGGTTGAGGATGGTGTAGTCCGAGGGGTGCTTGAGGAGGCGCTTGCCCAGGCGGTCCACGAGGAACCACTCGGGGTGCTTGTAGAGCACGTGGTCCGGGCTCGACGGGTCGCCATCGCCCTTCCAGGCCGGGAGGACGTTGATCCAGGCGTGCAGCTCGACCGAGTGGGCGCGGGCCTCCTCCACGGCCACCGCGAGGGGGTCATAGCCGGGGTCGGCGCCCCCGAGCTCCTCGGCCCAGGGCTCGTGGGAGGACCGGTAGAGTGCATCGGCCCGGCCCCGGACCTGGAGCAGGATCCGGTTCAATCCCAGGCCCACGCACCAGCGCACGGCGCGGCGCAGGTCGGCCTCCTCCTTGAAGTCCCAGCGGGTGATCCAGATCGCCCGGACCTCGGCGGGCCTCGCCGCGGGAGCCGGCGAGTCCCCGGCAGCGCGCGCGCTGCTC
>JACQVW010000490.1 GCA_016209535.1 Planctomycetota bacterium
CCCTTTCGCAGCTCCGCCGCGAGCGCCGCCTGGACACCCCCCAACTCGCGCGGGCCATTCAGCGCGACGAGACGGCGGCGCGCGGGGTCCTCGAGCGCCTTGTCGAGGTCGGACTCGCAGAGGCTCACGGGGTCAAGAAGGGCCGGACGTACACCCTCAGCGCGAAGGTGTATCGCACACTGGGCGGCCCGGCCGACTACGTCCGCCAGGCGGGGTTCGACCCCCTCCAGCAGGAGCAGATGGTCCTCAAGTACGCGAAGAAGCACGGGAGAATCACGCGCGGAGAGACCGCCGAGCTGTGTCGGATCGGGCTGGACCAGGCCAGCCGGCTTCTCCGTAAGCTCGTTTCAGGAAAACAGTTGAAAAAGCATGGCGGTGGCCGGGGGGCCTTCTATAAACTGGAGAAATAAGCGGGTTGCAAGTACAAACGAGCGCGCGTGTTTCCGAAACGAGCGCGCGTGAAAAACGTGTTTCGGCACCACCGAGAGCCTATTGTGGTCAGCGCAAGGGGAAGCGCAGGTGTCCCGCCCTGGGGCAAGTCTGCTCCTCCTGCTGCGGCGAGCACCGCCTGAAGGAGATCCGCTGCCCGCAAGACTGCGAGTATCTCCGGCCGGTGCGGCGCGACGCCGGAGGCAGCCTGTCCCTTTGGCTCGAGAGGCTCTTCGCCTTCCTCTTCGAGGACGACATCGCCTTCACGCGCGCGGCTCTCGCGGCCTATCTCGGCCCGGACAAGGGGATCGATCCGGAGGAGGAGTCGATGCTCATGGGCTGGGCGGCCTGGGGGAGGGTCGAGCCGCGAGGAGAACGTGGCGTCGACCGGTTCATCCGGTTCATCGAGTCGCGGCAGGGTCCCCCGTCCGAGGCCGAGCGGAAGTGGCTCGAGGCCCTGCGGGAGGTCTGGATCTCGCTCTTCCGCATCTCGGCCGTCCGCAGGGAGGTCGGCCTCGAGCTGGAGGACCTCCTGACCGGGAAGCGCCTCTTCGTGTCGGAGCACGCGGGCACCCTCGAGGCCAAGGAGGGCCAGGTCCTGGTGGCGTGGATCGCCTCCCTGCCGGATCACCACCAGCTCGCCGGCCCCGTCTACCCTATCCCGGAGGAGACCGCCCCGGCGGCACGCCGCGTCCTCGCGCCGACCCTCGGGCCCCCGGCCGGCGTCGCGCTCTCACCGGAGGAGCGCGGGCGCGTGACGTCGCGCATCCCGGACCTGTTCCGATGCGTGCGGATCGCGGCGCGGGCATGCCTCCCGGAGGCCCTCCGCGGCGGCTCTCCGGAGCCGGTGGCCTTCTGCGAGGCGATCTACGAGGTCCGCGACGCGGAGGCCGTCGCGTCGCGAATGTCCGCGGCGCCCGGCGTGATCGAGGATGAGCCCGGCCGGCGCTTCCGGTGGCTGCGCGCGGGACCCGGCGGGAGCGGCGGGGCGGAGGGCGAGCCGGAAGCCGCCGCCTGGATCGAGATCCGCTTCGTGCGACTCTCCCTGCGGGCCGCCATCCCCGGGGACCTCGAGGAGGCGAAGCGTTTCCTGGGCGGGCTCCTGGCCGGTGCGGTGGAGCACCGCTTCGACCGGCTGAAGGACGCCTTGGAGGGCGTCGACAGGATCCTGCCGGGACCCGCGCTCGAGCTGGACGGGCCCGGGCGAGGCCCGCCTCCTCGGGAGGACGAGGCCATCGAGGCCTTCGACCGCGCCGTCGGGAAGCGCATCCGAGGCGCCCTCTTCCCTGCCGGGGGAGCGCTTGCGCCGGAGCCGGGTCGTCCGGCGGCGTCAGGCGCCGGCCGAGAGCGGCCTCCATCTCCTCGCCCGGAAGGCACGCACCACTCGCTGCCGCCGCTGGGCCACGAGGCGGTCTGCCTCCGGCTTCCCGGCCTCCGCGGGGTAGCACGCGAAGTCTGCGATCGCGTCCGGCGGAGCGATGTGGCGATCCAGGAGGTGCTCGCGCCGGAGGAGCTCATGCGGCAGCCTGCGGTCGAGAAGTTCCTCTCGGGGCACCTCCGGACGCTCGCGACGCAAGGCTGCACGAACCTCGACCTCCTCATCGAGCAAGGCATCGTCGGGAACCACCTCTTCTGCCTCGTCAACCACGAGCTCCAGGGGCGAAAGACCTTCTGGGTGGACGAGTCCCTGGCGTGGATGCTCTCGGAGACCGAGCTCGACATCGCCGGATCGTGCCTGCGGCTCCCGTTCCCCGCCTTCGCGCTCGTCCTCACCGATTGAGCCGCGAGCTCTGGGTCCGTCCGGAGGCGGACCTCGCGGGGATCCTCGAGAGCCACGCGCCGTGCCTGACACCGCGTACTCTCGATCCCGTCTTCCTCCTCCCCGAGATGAAGCGCTTCCTCGTGCGGGGCCACTGGCGCCGCGCCAACCCGGACTGGAAGGACCAGCGCATCCGCTGGATCGAGCCATACTGGAAGGGCTCGGACATTGCTCGCGTCATCGAGAAGCAGTACCTTCTCCGGCCTTGAGAGGGGTTGGGACTTGCGGATCGCGGGCGCGGATGCCCACTTCAGCCTCCGGCGGGGAGAGCCCGTCGCTGGGTAGCCTTCGCCGCGCGGCGAGCGGCCGCCAGGTAGCGCTTCCGGTCGTGGGCGACGAACTCCTCGATGACCTTCGTCGCTTCCCTCGCGTACTCCTCGGGCTCCGCCGTCGCGGCGAGGGATTGGAAGAACGCGGGGAGGACCCTTTCCCACGCCACCCCGACCTGCCACAGCCCGCCCTCGTCGGCGAAGAAGATGATGTCGTCCGGCGAATCGTTGAGCTTCCGAAGGAGGCTGAACAGGGCGTCGAAACCCTGCCGCGCCTCATCGAAGCGGCGGCCCTTCGCCGTCTCCACGCACCGCCCCAGGAGCCGGTTGCATTCGGCGATCCAGGACTGCGTGCCCTCCGACTGCTCCATGAAGTTCCTCGAGTTCACCTCGAAGCCCTCGTAGTAGTCCTGGCGCAGGCTCGCCTCGTGGAAGTTCCTGACAGCCCCGAGGAGGCCTCCCTTCCTCGGAGAGTCGGGTGCGAGATCCCGAGGCTCCAGGTGCCCCTTCACGAGTTTCACGATGGACCGCTCGGGCAGGAGACCCATGGCTCCATCCAGGAGGTCGCACACAACGTCCTTCGGCAGCCGCCGCACGGCGGCGCGAAGCTTGTCGAGGTCCAGTTGCGATCGAGGCATGGCGGGCTCCAGCAATCGTCTGTCGGTGGCCGTCGGTGCATTCGAGAGGCTCGTGCTGGCAAGGCTCGGCTCATCGCCCCCACGTTACCCTGGCTCGGAAGAGGAGTCGAGGCTGCTCGGACTCCCCGCCGATCCGCCGCCTTGCCTCTCCGCCCCCGTTCTGCTATCTCCGTGGGGCATGTCGCGAGATGACGGGTCTGGAGGACGGGCTGCGGACGGAGGCGGGGACGGCCGTGGCGCCGCCACGGCCGCCGGGCTCGTCCTCTTCGCGGTCTACCTCCTCTTCTACGCCGGGTTCGTGCTCTTGAGCGCGCTGAGCCCCTCCACCATGGACGCCACGCCGCTCGACGGGATCAACCTGGCGGTCCTCTACGGCCTCGGCTTGATCGTGGGGGCGCTCGTCCTCGCCCTCGTCTACGCCTACCTGTGCCGGGGGAGCGGCGGCCGAGGAACGGAGACGGAGACGGAGACGGAGGACGGGACGCCTTGATCTACGAAGCCTCCTCCACGGCCGTGGCCGTCTTCGGCCTCTTCGTCGCGATCACGCTCGGCCTGAGCTTCTACCTCGGGGCGCGCGCGCGGTCGGTGAAGGGCTACTACGCGGCCCACGGCGGGATCCACTGGCTCGTGAACGGCATCGCCTTCGCCGGCGACTACCTCTCGGCCGCGTCCTTCCTCGGGATCTGCGGCATGATCGCCTTCTACGGGTACGACGGCTTCCTCTACTCGATCGGCTACCTCGCGGGCTGGGTCGTCGCCCTCTTCGTGATCGCCGAGCCCGTCAAGCGTCTCGGGCGCTACACCTTCGCCGACGCCGTGGACAACCGGTTCAACTCGCGGGGGATTAAGCTCGCCGCGGCCGTGAGCACCCTCGTCGTGAGCGTCTTCTACCTGATCCCGCAGATGGTCGGCGCTGGCGCCCTCATCAAGCCCCTCCTCGGCTTCCCGCACCACGTGGGGGTCCTCGCGGTGGGGACCGTCGTGGTCCTCATCGTCGTGACGGCCGGCATGGTCTCGACGACGTACGTGCAGTTCCTCAAGGGCTCGCTCCTCCTCGTCTTCAGCGCCGTGCTCACGGTCCTCATCCTCCAGCGCGGCCTGCGCGTCGAGCCCTCGGGGCCGGATGGTGTTGCGCTCGAGGAGCCCCAGACGGTGACGATCCGCCCCGACGGGAAGCGCATCGTCAACGGGAAGCCCCAAGGCCGCGGCGAGGGCGAGGGGGACCTGCGGCCCGTGGGGCACCTGAGGAGCCTGCCGGGAGGCGCGACGCAGACGGGGCCTCTCGGGCCGCTCGAGCTCCTGAGAGTGCTCGGGGAGAGCGAGGTCGTCCTCTGGAGCTCCCAGGCCCGGACCGAGGCCGACGGCTCGCGCACCACGGTGTACGCGCCCCGCGCCGTCCCCGGGAGCGAAGTGCTGCGCGCCGGGAACCACCCCATGTTCAAGGGCCTGCGCGGCGAGCGGCTCACGGACCGCTTGAACTTCATCTCCCTCATGCTGGCCCTCTTCTGCGGGACGGCATCGCTGCCGCACATCCTGATCCGCTACTACACGGTGAAGGACCAGGCGAGCGCGCGGAAGAGCACCGTGGTCGGGATCGGGAGCATCGGGTTCTTCTACGTCTTGACCCTGTACATGGGGCTGGGCGCCATGACGAGCGGCGCCATCGACGTCACCAACTCGAACATGGCGGCGCCGCTCCTCGCCAGGAGCTTCGGGGAGCTCCTCTTCGCTGTGATCTCGGCCATCGCCTTCACCACGGTCCTCGGCACGGTGAGCGGGCTCATCATCGCAGCCTCGGGCTCGGTGGTGCACGACATCATGACGGGCGTCCTCGGGCTCGACCTCGCGGACTACAGGAAGGTGCGCGCGGGCAAGGTCGTCTCGGTGGCCGTGGGCGTCGTGGCGATCGCCCTCGGGATCCTCTTCGAGCGCATGAACGTGAACTTCCTCGTGGGCTGGGCCTTCAGCGTGGCGGCCTCGGCTAACCTGCCGGCTCTCGTCATGCTGCTCTTCTGGAAGGGGACGACGCGCCAAGGGGTGGTCGCGGGGATCACCGTGGGCATGGTCTCGAGCCTCGCCTGGATCCTCCTCTCGAGCGAGACGTGCCGCGACGTCTACGGCCTCCCCCCTGAGTCGGCACTTGTCCCCTTCAGCCAGCCCGGGATCGTCACGATCCCTCTGGGCTTCGCGGCCCTCGTCGCCGTCTCGCTCCTCACGCGGAGGCGGTGATGCGGCGAACCGCCCGGCGATCCCCCCCGGCGCGATCCTGCCGGCCGGCCGGGGGGTGCGCCGCGAAGCGAAAACCGGCGTGGTCCAACGCCGGGTTACACCCGGCTATGAGCCACGCGTTCATTCCCACGATACTGCCCCTACCAAACTGCCCCTGCTGAGCTCTTTCCTGATACCCGAATGGAGCCTGATCTGAACCACGCCGAAAACCCCTAGTTTTTAAGAGGATTTTTCGCCTAGGCGCTTGACTCTGGCCCCGAATCTCCGTACTTTTACCGCCTGTTTGCTCGGAGTTACCCGTCCGTTCGACGGTTGTCTCAACCCCTCTCACCAAGGAGACCGCATGGCCAAGACTGCTACCGCCGGGAAGAAGGCGCTCACCAAGAGCGAGATCTACAAGTCGATCGCCGAGAAGTCCGCCCTCAGCCGCAAGCAGGTCGCGTCCGTCTTCGACGGGCTGGCGGGCCTGATCGCGAACAGCCTCGGCAAGAAGGGCTCGGGGATCTTCACGATCCCGGGGCTCGTGAAGCTCAAGCTGGTCAAGAAGCCGGCGACCAAGGAGCGGGAGGGCGTCAACCCCTTCACCGGCGAGAGAATGATCTTCAAGGCGAAGCCGGCCCGGAACGTGGTCAAGGCGCTCCCCCTGAAGGCCCTGAAGGTGATGGTGCAGTAAGCGCCCTGCGCAGGAGGGTGGGCGTGGTTCATAACCGGGCGCTGCCCGGTTACGAACCACGCGCGTCTTCCCCCCTCTGTCCCCCCAAGGGGAAGAGGGGACATCGTCACCGCTGGTAGATCGGCAGGAACTTGTAGTCCACGGTCAAGCTGAGGATCGCCAGAGCCGTGGTGTAAGCGGGGCCTGCCTGGTGCTCGTGCGTCTCGTTGGGCGGCGCCGGCCAGCTCCCGTCGGGCTTCTGCTGTGCAAGGAGGAGGCCCTCGCTCCGGGGGCGCCAGCGCGTCCAGTGCTCGCCCCCGAGCTGGTACATGGCCTGGGCAGCGTAGTAGACGGAGTAGTAGAAGAACGGCCCCTTCCACTCGAGGGGGTTCTTCAGGAGCCACTCCCCGCCGCGGCGGGCCTCGGGGCTCTGGAAGTCCCCGCAGATCTCGAGGGCCAGGACGCCGGTCCCAGTCCTCGCTATGTTGGGCTCTCCCCCCGGCATGTAGCCGAAGCCCCCCGAGGAATGGGCGCAGCGCTTCACGTAGAGGACCGCCTCGTCGATGTTCTTCCGGGGCACGGCGAGGCCCGCGTCCTGGGCCGCCCGCAGGGCCAGGAGCTGCCACCCCGTCACGGAGATGTCCGAGTCGATCGCCGTGGGCGTGTACCGCCACCCCCCGGCGCTCGCGGGGTCCCGCGGGACGTTCTGGGCCCGCAGGATCAGGTTCACCGCGGTCCGGTGGACCCGCGCGATCTTCTCGTAGCCCGGCTTCTCCTCGTTCACCATGCCCAGGAGCTCGCCCAGGAGCAAGGTGGAGATTCCGTGCTCGTACATGGGCCCGTGGGACGTGTCGGCGGTGACGATCATCCCGTCCCGCTGGTTGCGGAGGACGAAGCCCACGGCCCGGTCCACGACCGCGCCGTGGGGGCCCCGGCCCGGCTCGTGGCCCGCCGAGAGGAATGCCAGGACCGCGAGGCTCACGATGCCCGTGTTCTTGCCCATGGGCGAGAGCCAGCTCCCGTCGGGGAGCTGGGTCCTGGCAAGCTGCTCGAGGCCCCGGTCGACGGCCTTGGAGGCCGGCGTCGGGG
This sequence comes from Planctomycetota bacterium, assembly GCA_016209535.1. Classification (GTDB taxonomy): domain Bacteria; phylum Planctomycetota; class UBA8108; order UBA8108; family SXIK01; genus JACQVW01. Next base: position 7,126 of record JACQVW010000490.1, read on the forward strand.
CGTAGAGCTCCTTGAAGTCGGGGAGCCTCGCGCGCTCGGGAGCGGCGGGGGAGGCGGGAGCGGGAGCCGGGGCCGGAGCCGGGGCGGGAGCGCCGCCGGCCTCCTGAGCGCGGAGCAAACCTCCCGCGGCAAGCCCCGCAACGGCAAGGGCCGCCGCGGCGAGGAGCCGGGCCGGCCTGGACGTCTTCACCGCGGCCTCCTTCCCAGCCCGAGGCCCGCGAGGGCCTTGAGGTAGACGCGGACGAGCTCGCGGAAGGCCGCGGGGAAGGGCATCTCCTGGGCCGGCGCGTCCAGCGCCGCGGCGGCGGGGTGGAAGGAGCCTCTCGTGAGGACGTTCCAGCTCAGCCCGAGGCGCGCCGCCTCCTCGTCGAGGAGGCGCGACATGAGCGCGCCCTCCTCGCCCGAGGGCAGGAGCACCTCGGCGATCCGCGAGCGCAGGGACCCCGCCGCGTCCGCCAGCGAGCGGCGCGACGCCACCTGGGCGCGGGCGGCGGCCTCCGTCTGGCCCTGGCGGAGGAGCTCGGCGGACTCCCTCAAGTCCCGCCGCGCCCGCTCGAGGTCCGCGTGCGCGGCGTTCGAGCTCTCGCCGCCGCGCTCGGCGTCCGCGATGGCCTCGAGGGCCGCGCGGCGCATGTCGCCCACGCCTTCGAGGAACGCGTCGATGCGGCCCGCGGCCTCGAGGAGCTTCCCCTGTGGCTTCCCGCCGGCCGCGAGCTCGGCCCCGGCCGCCTCCATGGCCTCGAGGGCCGGCTCGGCGGCCTCGCCGGCCTTCCAGTAGGCCCTCAGGACGTGCGGCAGGACCGCGGAGAGCTTGAACCCCGCCGCCTGGAACCCCTTGAAGACCTCGCGGGCCCGCCGGGTGATCTCCTCCTGCCTCGGCCCGAGCGCGCGGAGGTCGGCCGCCCCCTCGGGGCCACCCGGGCCGCCCGGGCCGGCGGCACTGCCCGGACTGCCCGGGCCGGCGGCGCCGCCCGCGGCTCGCTCGGCCTCGGCGGCGAGCGCCCGCTCCCCGCCGCCCACCTCGCGCCCGTCGCGGTCGATCGCGACGAGCCTCGCCACGAGCTCGACGACCTCCTCGAGGCTCAAGTGGCCCTCCCCGAGCTCCTCCTCGATCCGGCGCTGCTTCTCCCGGAGCTCCTCGAGCTCGCGCGGGTCCTGCAACACGCCGCCGAGGATCTCCTCGAGGTACCGCTCCACCTCCCGCTGGAGGCGCTCGAGCTCGAGGAGCTTCTCGAGCTCGGCGTACGCCGCCTCGAGCTCCCGCGAGGCCTCGGCCCGCTCGCGGCCCGGGTCCTGCGCACCGGCGCCGTCGAGGGAC
>JACQVW010000491.1 GCA_016209535.1 Planctomycetota bacterium
GGGATGGCCCGAGCCCTCGATCGGAGCGGCCACGAGATCCTCGAGGCCTCGGACGGCAAGGCGGCGCTCGAGGTCTTGAGGACCTCCGCGCCGGACCTCACGTTCCTCGACCTCGACATGCCGGGCCTCGACGGCCGGGCGATCCTGCGGGCCCTCGAGGGCGCGCCGCGGCGCGGGGAGATCGTCGTCGTCACCGCCGACGACTCCATCGAGGCCGCCGTGGAGTGCATGCGCCTCGGCGCGGCCGACTACATCACGAAGCCCTTCGAGGTGGAGCGCATCCGGGCCGCGGCCGCTCGCTGCGCCCGGCGCGTCGAGCTCGAGCGGCGCGTCGAGCGCCTCGAGAACCAGCTCGACGAGCGCCGGAGCCTCGGCGCCCTCGTGGGCGCGAGCGAGCCCATGCGGCGCCTCTTCGCCCAGGTGGAGCGCGCCGCGAAGGCGCCCCTCGACGTCCTCATCCGCGGCGAGACGGGGACGGGGAAGGAGCTCATCGCCCGCGAGATCCACCGCTCGAGCCCGCGCGCCGCCGGGCCGTTCGTCGCCGTCAACACGGCCGCCATCGCCGAGAGCCTGGCCGAGAGCGAGCTCTTCGGTCACGTCCACGGGGCGTTCACGGGGGCCGAGTCGGACCGCGCCGGCGTGTTCCGCGAGGCCCACGGCGGCACCCTGTTCCTCGACGAGATCGGCGACATGCCGCTCCCGGCCCAGGCGAAGATCCTGCGGGCGCTCCAGGAGCGCGCCGTCCAGCCCGTCGGCTCCTCGAGGACGGTGCCCGTGGACGTGCGCGTGATCTCGGCGACGCACCAGGACCTCTCCCAGGCCGTCGCGGAGGGCGGCTTCCGCCAGGACCTCCTCTACCGGGTCCGGGGGATCGAGATCGAGGTCCCGCCGCTGCGCTCGCGCCTCGAGGACGTGCCGCTCCTGGCCGGGCACTTCCTCGGGAGGCTCGAGCGGGAGCTTGGCAGGCCCGCGCCGCGCCTCGCGCCGGCGGCGGTCCGGAAGCTGCTCGCGCACGCGTGGCCAGGGAACGTGCGTGAGCTCGAGCAGGCGGTGCGGGCCGCGGCGGCCATGGCCTCGGGCGACGAGATCGGCCCAGGGGACATCCGGCTCGAGGGCGGGGCCGCGGGCGGCGGTGCCGGCGCCGGGGCGGGAGCCGAGGAGGCCGAGGCGGGCTTCGCCGCGTTCCTCGACCTCCCCCTCACCGAGGCGAAGGCGCGCCTCGCCGAGGCGTTCGAGCGCCGCGCCGTGCAGCGCGCCCTCGAGCGCCACGGCGGCAACATCACCGCCGCCGCGCGCCAGCTCGGCATCCACCGCCAGAGCCTGCAGCAGAAGATGGCCCAGCTCGGGATCGGGCGGAGGGGGTGAGCGAGCCGGCGGAAGGTACCGGGCCGACGGGAGGAATCAGGCGAGAAGACACTTGAACCCGGCCTGCTTGAAGTGGTGGTCACCCGTCAACGCCTCCTGGATACCCCGCTCCGTCATGACGACAAACGATAGGCATCGATACCCTTCGGAGCGCCGTGCGCGTAGTGGTCGTGGTTTTCCGCCATATCCTCGGGCAGGTCTTGAACTCCGAGCTCATCGGCTAGCGAAGACAGACGCTCGGCGAGCGTCTTCGTGGAGGTCGCGTGGGAAGGCCGGGGCTCATGTCCTTGAATCACGATCACCTCGGCGTCCCCAGGCGACAATCTCACATCCGTCGGAAGCCGGATCACCTGGTCCATGCCGATCGTGGTTGTGAACCGTATGGTCTTCATGGCTTAGATCTCCGCACCGCCGATTCTACTCTTTGAGATTCGATGGAGCACCCCTCGAATGGCGGTCAGCAGGAAAAAAGAAGCCTCAGCTCACGACCGTGCTGAGGGGATGTCGTTGAGGAGGAGGATCGGGCCATCGATTCAGACCAGCTCGGCGATGACCTCCCCCTCCGGCAGGATCGGCACCGGGCGGCCCGACAGGTCCTGGAAGGTCTTGGCAGGGTCGATCTTCAGGTGGCGGTACACCGTCGCGAGGACGTCCTGCGGCTTGAGCGGGCGGTCCTTGGGGTACTCGCCTCTGGCCGTCGAGGCGCCGATGACCTGCCCCATGCGCAGCCCGCCCCCTGCCACGAGGACGCTCATCACCTCGCCCCAGTGGTCGCGCCCGCCGCTCGAGTTCACCCGGGGCGTGCGGCCGAACTCGCCCCAGACGACGACCATGACCTTGCGGTCGAGCCCTCGCTGGCAGAGGTCCTCGATCAAGGCGGGGATGGCCGCGTCCATGCGCGGTCCGGCGCTCTCCATCCCACCCTTGACGTTCGAGTGCATGTCGAAGGTGTACGAGTGGGGGTCGAAGTTGACGGTGACGAAGGGCACGCCGGCCTCCACCAGCCGCCTCGCCAGGAGGCAACTCTGCCCCCAGCGGTGCATGCCGTAGGCGTCGCGCGTCTTCTGGCTCTCACGCGAGAGGTCGAACGCCTCGCGGGCTCCGGGCCCGGTGACCATGTCGAACGCGGCGCGTCGGAAATGGTCCAGCGACTCCATGACCCCGCGGGCGTCGGCGCAGCGCCGGACGTGGTCGAAACGGGCGACGAGCGACCTCCGGTCGTCCAGGCGGTCGATCGTCAAGCCGTCCGCCAGGGGCAGGTCCGGCACCACAAACTTGGCGTCCGCCGGGTCCGCGGTGACATAGAAGGGATCGAAGCCGCCGCCGAGGTAGCTCGCCTTGAAGTTGGGGACGAAGACGAGGTTGTCGGTCTGATGGAAGCCCAGGTGCACGTAGGGGGGCACGCCGCCCCTCGAGCCGAGGACCTTGGCCGCGTACGATCCCGCCGAGGGGTGGCTCTTGATCGGCTTGCCCGTCGTGCAGAGGTACATGCCGAAGTCGTGGTCGCCGCTGTTGTGGAAGACGCTCCTCAAGATCACGGCTCGGTCGAGGATCCGCGCGTGGCGCGGGAGGAGCTCGCAGACCTGCACCCCTGGGAGGCGTGTGGGTATGGCCTTGAAGGGCCCTCGGTACTCCAAGGGCGCCTCGGGTTTGGGATCGTAGGTCTCGAAGTGCGTAGGGCCTCCGCCGAGCCACACCTGGATCACCGCCGTGTCGCCTGGCAATCCTTGCCTCTCCGCGGCCGGAGCCCTCGCGGCCAGGATCGCCGGGAGCGACAGCCCAACTCCGCCGGCGGAGACGGCCGTATGGAGGAAGGCCCTACGATGGATCTCTTCGCCTGGCAACCCCCGGCACGCGACTGGGTGGCTCATGCTCTGGACCTCCTGACTGACTGGGCTGCGGTGCCCTCGAACGAGTAGTCTGGCCGAAAGCCCGGTGTGAGATCAAGCCTCCTATCGCAACAGCCTCCTATCGCAACAGGCCCCTGACCGGCTCGGCCGACTCGAACCGCCGGCGCATGTCCGGGTCGGGGAGTGCCGCGGCGATCCTCGCGGCCGTCCGGCGCGCCTCCGACCGCAAGGCGTCGTCGCCTTCGGCTGCGAGCAGCGCGGCCGCCGGGCGCAGGAACGAGGCGGGGTCTCCCAGCGCGCGAGCCGCCTCGACCGCGCTCCGGAGGTCCGCGATCGCCTGCTTCTTCCTGCCCAGGAGGAGCAGCGCCCGCGCCCGCGCCTCGAGACCGGCGGCCCGGTACTTGCCTCGGCCCATGGCCTGGCCCTGGGCGGCGGCCTCGCTGGCCTGGCGCAGCGCCTCCTCGGCGTCGCCGCGCGCCAGCGCGAACTCGGCCCGGGCCAGGGGCAAGCGCATCCTCCAGAGCCAGCGGTGCCAGCCGCCGGCCTTCGCCACGGCCTCGGCCACCTCGGCCAGCAAGCCCTCGGCCTCGCTCACCTCCTGGCGCCGCGCGTGGACCATGAGGAGATCGATGCCGGTGCTCACCACGGGAGGGTGGAAGCTCGCGGAACGCGCGAGGTCCCGCGCCTCCTCGGCGAGCGCCTCCGCTCCCTCCAGGTCGAAGAGGTCGATGTGGAACCCGACCGACATGCCGATGGCACGCGAGAGGAACACGCTGACCCCGTACTTCCGCCCGAGGACCCGCGCCTCGTCGAAGGCCATTGCCGCCTCACCGTACCGGCCGGCCGCCGCCAGGCAGAGGCCGAGGTGAGGGAGGGAGAACATCAAGGTCGAGACGTCCGTCGCCTGGCGCGCCCCCCCCGTGCCCTCGAGCGCGAAGTCCAGCCCTTCGCCGTGGCGTCCCGTCCAGTACAGCATGAGGGGGTAATGCATGAGGCTCGACAGCGTGTGGGGGGCGATGCTGAGGTCCCTCGCTCGCGCGACGGCGCCCGCGGCCCGCTGGACGCCGCGCGCCACCTCCCCATCGCTCGTGTCCGCCCAGCCCAGCCACCCGAGCGCGCTCACCGCCAGGTCGCCGCGCCCGGCGCTCTCGGCCGTGGAGAGCCCCTCCGTGGAGTAGCGCCGGAGGCTCGGGATATCGAGCAGGAAGTAACAGACCATCAAGAGCTCGCCGAGGATCTCCGCCCGCCGCTCGGCGCGCTCGGCGGGGAGGCCCGCCAGCGCGGCCTCGAGCTCCGTCCTCGCCTCGGCCCACATCCCCACCCGCGCGAAGGCCGTGCCTCGCTTCGCGTGGAGCTCCAGGAGCCGGCCGCTCGGCTCCGCCGCCCGCTCGCGCCAGGCGAGGGCCTCGATGGCGCGCCCGTAGTGCCGGGCCGCCTCCTCGTGGGCGAGGAGCCTCGCGGCCCGGTCGCCGGCCCTCGTGGCGTAGTCGACCGCCTTCTCGGCCTCTCCGCCGGGGCCCGCCTGGTAGAAGTGGTGCGCCAGCTCGGCGAGGTGCGGCTCGAGGTCGGCCGCGAAGACTCGCTCGATCCCCTCGCCGAGCTGGCGGTGGAGCCGGGCGCGGCGGGGAGTGCTCAGCTTGTCGTAGAGGGCCTGCCGGAAGAGCGCGTGGGTGAGCTCGTAGGTCCCGCGAGCGGTTCCCCTGCGCTCGCGCAGGACCTGGGCGGCGAGGACCTCGTCCAGGGTGTCCAGCAACCGCTCCTCGCTCTCCCCGCAGACCGCGGCCAGGAGGTCCCAGGGGATGCCTCCCGTCATGGCCGAGGCGATGGAGAGCAAGCGCTGCGCCGGCTCACCGAGGCGGGAGAGGCGGCGGTCGATGGCCTCGCGCACGCCCTGGGGCAACCCGAGCTGCTCCAGGGTCAAGGTCTCCGAGGGCGGAGCGCCCGAGTCCCGGCGCAGCCTGCGCTCGTCGATGAGGTGCTTCACGACCTCCTCGATGAAGAACGGGTTGCCCTCCGTCTCCCGGTGGACGGCCGCGGCGAAGGCCTCGGGGACGTCGCGCTCTCCCAGGGCTGCGATCAGGGCTCGCACGTCGCCCGAGGGCAGCCCCCGGAGGAGGATACGCTCGCTCAGGTGCTCGCGGCGGAGGTTGACGAGGACCTCGCTGAGCGGGTGCCGCGAGTCCACCTCCAGGTCGCGGTAGGTGGCCAGGACCAGCACTCGCGAGTCCTGGACCTGACGCGCCACGTGCTGGAGGAGCTGCAGCGAGGGCCGATCGGCCCAGTGGAGGTCCTCCAGGACGAGGAGCAGGCCCGACTCCGCGGCCCTCCCTTTCAGGAGCGAGGCGACGCCCTGGAAGAGCAGGTAGCGCTGGGACTCGGGCTGGGGCTCCGGCTGCGGCCCCAGGTCGCTCAGGCGGCCGACGATCTGCGGCAGGAGGCGCATGACGATGGCGGTGGCCTCGCCCAGGAGCTCGCGGAGCTGGGCGGTCTTCAGCTCGGCGACCGCCGTGTCCAGCGCCTCGACGAACGGCAGGTAGGAAGGCGCGCCTTCTCCCTCGATCGCCCGGCCGATCAGGACCCTGGCGCCCCGCAGGCGGGCGTGGCGGGCCAGCTCCTGGGCGAGGCGCGTCTTGCCGATCCCAGGCTCCCCCGCGAGGAACGCGACGGTGCCCTTGCCGCTCAAGGCCCGCTCCAGGGCCGCCTTGAGGACGGAGACCTCTTCCTGGCGCCCGACGAAGGATCCCTGGGATCCGCAGTCCAGCGGGGCGACCGGCGGCAGCGCCTCTCGAGCCCCCGCCGGCTGGGAGAGGCTGCGCTGGACCCGCTCGAGCTCTCGGAGGACCTCGCCCGCGGAGGCCGGCCGCTCCTCGGCATGCTTCGCGAGGAGCCGCTGGAGGAGCCGATCCAGCGCCTCGGGTGACTGCGGGCTCGAGTCCCTGAGGCGAGGCGGGGGCGCATGCACGTGCTGCGAGATGATGTCGAGGAGCGTCGTGCCCTCGAAGGGCGGTCGCCCCACGAGCATCTCGTGGAGGAGGCAGCCGAGCGAGTAGAGGTCGCTCCGGGCATCCACCGGCTGGCCCTGCGCCTGTTCCGGCGAGACGTAGTAAGCCGTCCCCAGGACGGCGCCCTCCAGCGTCAGCCGCGACTGCTCCGCGGCGAGGGCGAGGCCGAAGTCTCCGAGCTTGGCGCTCCCGTCCAGGGCGAGCCAGACGTTCTCCGGCTTGACGTCGCGGTGCACCACGCCTTGGCCATGGGCGAAGCCGAGGGCCAGGGCGACGTCGCAGGCGAGGGCCAGGGCCCGCTCGAGGGGCAAGGGCCCGGAGGCCCTCGCCATCTCGTCGCGCAGGTCCCCGCCGGGCACGTGCTCGCTGACGACGTAGGGCCGGCCGCCATCCTCGCCGAGGTCGTGCACGGTGACGATGTTCGGGTGGGTGAGGCGCGCCATGGTCTGCGCTTCCCGCTTCAGCCGCGGCAGGTTGGCGGGCGAAGCCCCTTCGCCCCTCAGGAGGGAGAGGGCGCAGTCGCGCTTCAGGACCTCGTCGTGGACGAGGTAGACCTCCTTCTGGCCGCCCGCGCCCAGGAGGCGAAGGACCCGGTACCTGCCGCCCGCGAAGGAAAGCGCGGGAAGCGGCGCCGTGGGGCCCGATGAGGGAAGGCCGTCGTCCGTCGTGTCGAAGGGGATCTCTGCCTGCAAAGGCGGCTCGCTTTCCGTGCCCAGGGCGCCGGAAGGCAAGGCTGTCGCCGGCCAGCGTCGAACTGGAGTACCACTCCCGTGATTTATATCACGGCGGTTCCGCCGCTGGCCAGGGCCATCTCCGGCCCGTCTGCAACTCTGCGTGCACCCGGGCAGCGCCGAGGCCTACCGCCCCCCGAGCACCCCCTCGAGCGCCCTCGCCACGCGCTCCGCCGTACTCGGGGGCGCGACGCTCGCGGCGCCGGCCGCCGGGGCCGGGGCCGGCGCCGCGGAGACGGAACGCTCGTGGCAGGAGGCGCAGAGCCGCTCCACGGGGGCCGCGAGAAGGCGCGACGGATCGCTCGGGTCTCGCAACGCGACCTCCGCCGAGCCTGGCAGCTCGCGCCACGGGTCGCGGCCGTGGACTCGCTCGGCGCGGTCGAAGCGCCAGACGCTCGCTCGCAGCGCCGTGGGCCCGCGCTCGAGCTCCCAGCACTCGCTCGCGAGCTCGAGGAGCTGCGGCTTGCCCTCGAGGTCCAGCGCGACGCGCAGGCGCAGGAGGACGGACCTCGCGCCGTCCTCGCCGCCGCGCAGGACCCTCGTCCACCGCGGGTCCCGGGGCGAGGGGTCGTGGCCCCCGGCGGGAGGGTCCGCCTCGCGCCACGGGCCGCCGCGCAGGGGCGGCGGCGCAAGGATCGGGTCCTCGAGGTCCTCCGCGGAGGGCGCCTCGCCCCGCGCCGCTCGCAGGAGGAGCGCGACGACGTCCTTCGGGGGGCCGTCCTGGAAGCCCAAGGCCGCGAGGCGCGAAGCCTCGGCCAGCGCGTCCGA
>JACQVW010000516.1 GCA_016209535.1 Planctomycetota bacterium
CAAATCAGGCCCCATTCGGGTAACAGGAGAGAGCTCAGCAGGGGCAGTTTGGTAGGGGCAGTATCGTGGGAATGAACGCGTGGTTCATAGCCGGGTGTAACCCGGCGTTGAACCACGCCAAAAACTCCAGCTTCCGCCTTCTCCTCACTTTCCCCCTCCGGCCTCCTCCGCCTGCTCCACGCGATAGAGGAGGAGGAGGGCCGAGACGCTATGCTGCACGTAGTCGATGCGGATCTCGAGGTCCGTGAGGCTGCGCGTGAAGCCCCCCAGGGAGCGGGGCGGATCCTTGAAGTACATGGCCCGCTCCGGCTCCACCTGCATCTGGAGCAGGAAGCCCACCGTAAGCTCGATGGCCTCCCGCAGCGACCTTGCCTCCTCTTGGGTGCCGAAATCCCGCGCGAGCTGGTAGGCGGCAAGGAGACCCTCGGCGCGCGTGGCCGCGGGCGTGGAGCGGGGCGGGTCGTAGTAGCTCCCCAGGTAGTCGGGGTAGGACGGGTCCCGCTCCTGCGCGAGCGAGATCGCCCGCGCCACCCGCAGGGCGTGCCGGAGATAGATCTCCTTCGGGCGGCGGCGGTAAAGCTCGTTCAAAGAGTAAAGGAGCCAGTGGTCGTGGATCAAGCGCGCAGTCTCGACCTCCCCGTCCCGCACCTCGATCAAGTAGCGCGCCCCCCTCTCCGCCGCCTCCAGCCACGCCTCCTCCCCGTCGAGCGCGTGAGCGCGGATGAGAGCCAGCAGGGCCTCGCCCGGGTAGTACCGCGACGTGAAGCCTCGGACCTCGCCGGTGGGATAGCTCCGCTGGTGGATGAAGTCCCCGTCGGCCTTCTGCGAGAGGAGGAGGTAGCGGCAAAGGCTCTGCACCAGCTCCAGGCGCTCCTTCGCCGCGGTCGCCTCGGTGTGATTGGCGAGGGCGAGCGCCGCGAGCGCCACGCCGCCGAGCTTGATCTTCCCCGCCTCGACGACCACCGAGACGCGATCCTCCTCCGCACCGAAGGGCACGACGGACTTGAGGAGGTAGCCCAAAGCGCGCTCGGCCGCCTCGAGGAGGCCTGGTTCGCGGCTGGCCTCCCAGAGCTCGAGCATGGCGTAGGTGGCCCCAGCATGCCGGACCAGGTTGTATCCTCCCCTCGCCTCGCCGGCGCCGGGGAAGTAGCTGTAGACGAAGCGGCCGTCCGGGAGGACGGCGCCGCGCAGGTACTCGCCGCCGCGGCGGGCCGCCTCGAGGAGCCCGGGGCTCGTGAGCTTCCGCCGCTCCCGGTGCCCGCGGTAGAGCGGCCGGACCCCTCCCCCGTCGAAGAAGTAGCTCGTGGTCGTGAACGGCCGGAGCATCAAGGCCTCCTCCGGCCGAAGTCCCGGCGAAAGGCCCTCCCCTCTCCGCGCCTGAAGGCACTTCTCCAAGCCGTCGGCGAGAACCCGCGCCCCGCCCCGTACGAGGTCACAGGCGGTGATCTCTTCGGGGAGGAGGGCCAGAGGGGATGTCGGCCAGGCGAGGCCCTCGAGCCCGCCTTCCACGGCGAGGTACGTGCCGCGGGCCGCCGGCACCGCCGGCTTCACCCCCTCGACGAGGTCGAGCTTCAGCCAAAAGGCGCCATCCGGCACGAAGCATCTCCGGAGCGCGGCGAGCGCCTTCTCGAGCGCCGGCCTGAGACCCAGGGCGGCGCCCACGGCGACCTCGGCAGGCGAGAGCCCATCGCTTGCGGAGACGAAGACGATCCTCGGGGCGCGGTCCGCCTCGATCGCCTCGGGTAGCGGCCCGATCCTACGGCTTGAGCCAAGCCCCTCGGCGGCGGCGCGGACGAGCCGTCCGGCCTCCGCCTCGGAGAGGTCGAGGCTTCCGGCGACGCGGTCGAACCAGATCGCATCTCTCTCGCCGCCAGCGCGAACTTCCGACGCCTCCTCAAGCTCCGAGCGCCCGCGGCCAGCGCAGGAGGGAAGCAGCGCGACCACGGCTCCAAGGACCACCGCCCTCCTCTCACGCAAGAGCGGGATCACGCCTTGCCTCCTGAGGGCCCGCCGGCTCCCTGCATCCGCTGAGCCGTCGCCGCGAGCGCCAAGGTCAAGAGGATCACGGGCAGCCACGCGTAGCGGTCCTCCCAGGTGATTCCCAGGGCCCGAAGGAGGTGGAAGCCGGCCAGCAGAGCGGCCGCGAGGGAGGCGCTCAAGAGGAGCCCGAGGAGCCGAGGCAGGAGGCGGCTCCGGCGCGCACCTGGCTCCGAAGCGAGTCTAGGCGACGCATCCGGAGAGAGCGCCTCGCTATCGGCGCCGACCTTCCTGTCCAGCCCGAGGCCCAGGAAGCGGAGCCAGGTGAAGGGGTAGGCGAGCGGGAAAACGAGCGGCAACGCCGAGCAGACCACCGCGATCCCGAGCCAGCCGCGGTAAAGCCGGCCCGACGCGTCCAGGGTGGCGAGTGGGCTACCCTTTCGGGGATCCAGCCGCACCTTTTCGAACCAGTCAAGGGCGAGGATCCAGCCGGCGATGAAGCGATGGAGCGGGCTTGCTCGGTCGTAAACGAGGGTTCGGTTCCGCCGCTCGGGGCTCACCACGAGGAAGTAGCTGCCGACGGTGAGGTAGCTGAAGACGATCACCGAGTAACGGAGCTCGATGTAGGCGTGGAACAGGAGCCCGACCCAAACGGCAAGCCGCCGCGTCCAGGGGAGCCAGAGGCCGAAGCCGAGGAAGAGCTCCGCGCCGAGGACCAGAACGGTGACCGCCTGCCAGAAGGCGTGGCTTTGGAAGACGGCGGCGAGGCCTTCGGCTCCCGGGGTCACAACCCCGCCGGTCGCCCGGTCCCAGAGCACCCACCCGTTCCGCCAGTCGGCGTCGAGGAGCTTGCTGAGCCCGGAGGCGAGGTAGACCAAGGTCACCTGGGCGCGGATCAGGAAGAGGCTCCAGACGCGCCCCCGGTTGAGGTCTTCCGGCTTGAGCGCGGCGGAATCCGCGGAAAGCGAACGGGCCGCCGGCGAGAAGCAAAGGAGCGTCAGGCAGAGGAGGAGGAAATAGCGGTTGTGGCGGTACCAGTACTCGTTGAGGAGGAGGTGAAACCAGCCGAGCGCGGCGCCCGCGATCAGGGCCCAGCGGGTCTTCCAGCCGACCACGATGAGGACGCCAGAGAGGAGCATCGCAGCGAGGAGGAGAGCGTAGGCGCCCTCCGAAAGCTCTGGGTACCACTCCCAGTAAGGGAGGTGAAACCTCTCCCGGTAGAAGCCCTCCTCGAGCTCGTCCGCGGCGAAGGCCCAGGTGTGGCGGAGGAGCATGTAGCCGCAGACGATTCTAAAGAAACCAAGGCGCTCGAGCGGCTCCACCCGATCGACCCAGCTCGTCCACTTCTCAAGCGAGCTCACTTGTGGGACTCCTCGGCGCTTCCCTCGAGCTCGCGCCGCGGGCTTTCCAGGGTGACGGTCTCGGTCTTGCCGCCCGCGCGGCGGTGCTCGACCTTGAGGATCAGCCTCCGCGTCTCCCGATCGAGAGGGATGTGGCACGCGACGTAGCGGAGCGCCTCCTCGAGGTACTTGAGGGTCACGCCGATGCCGGTCTTCGCCCGCTTGCGCTCCTCGAGGCGGTCGAGGCGGAAGTCCTGGACAAAGCGGTCCCAGGAGTAGAACGCCGCCGCGCCGCCCTCGCCGCGCACGAGCCAGCGGCCGCCCGGCGCGGGCTCGAGGCGCCCATCGCGGAGATCGCGGAAGAGGACCGCCTGGTACCGCGTGCTTTCAGCGAACATCTGGAACCCGAAGCGCTTGTCCTCCCGGAACCCGGCGCTCACGATCAGCGCGAGCTGGAGCGCCACGTAGAGCGCGGAGAAGCCGAGGACCCGGAGGCGCTTGAGGACCACGGGTTCCCTCTACGGCGGGCTCGAGGGCCTCACCCGCCGCGGTGGGCGGGGGCGCCCGTGACCGGGAAGGCCTTGGCCCGCTCCATCAGCCTTCACAGCCGAGGGCCGCTCCCGCCGGGTCTTCGCCGGGAGAAGGGTAGGGCGCCGGCGGCGCCGCGCCGCCGCGGAAGAGGAAGTCGAGGAGGCGGATGGCGTCGGTGATGGTGACCTCCTCGTCGTCGTTCACATCGGCTGCATCTCTGCAGGCGAGCGCCACGCTGGGGAAGCGGAAGAGGGAAAGGAGGATCCTGACCGCATCGCTCACGTCGAGGCTCCAGTCCCGGTTGGCGTCGCCGCGGATGAAGATCGGTCCACGCAAGTAGGTGACCCCGATGGAGTCGGCGTCGACCAGGTTGCCCAAAAGGTCGAACCCGTAGACCGTCAGCGCGTTCTGGCCCGGCAGCAGCGGCACGCCGCTGATCGTCCACTGGGTCAGGCTCGAGAAGCGGGTGGGGTAAAGCTCGGCAAATTCGTTGTTGTCGACCACGACGAGCACAACCGCCTCCACCGGCGCTCGCCCCGAGAGGTCCACGGGCGAGGCCGGCGTGAAAAAGTCGGCGCCGACGTTGGTCGTGATCTCCAGCCGCGCCTGTGGATAGGTCACGGAGGAGATGGCCGTCCGGATCTGGGCGTTTCGCTGGTCGATGAAGCCCCCGGGCCGGCCGACGTGGGTGGTCGCCATCCCCAGGGCCGCGAGGCGGTCCATGTAAGGCGCGAGGTGGCTTGAGTGGAACCAGGGGCCCGGGGCGAAGGCGCTCGGACCGAAGGCCATCTCCTTGAGCACGGCGTAGTAGAGGCGCTTGACCTCGGGCCGGTTGAGGAGGCGGGTGACCTCCACGAATCTCCCAGGGACGAAGAGAGCGCTCGGGTTGAGGGGGAGGGGAAAACTGTTGATGTTCCCGAAGGTCCCCTCGGGGTTCCAGGCGAGGACGTGCCAGCGGCCGTCGACCTCCGGGCGGTAGAAGTAGGTATCCACGCCCCTGACAGCACCCCAGCTCTCCCAGCCGTCGATGTTGAGGGTGACCGCCAGGCTGCGGAGGAGCTGCTCGACGTTCGCCTGGCCCTGGATTGCCACGTCGAAAGAAAGATTCGCCGTCACCCGCGGGTCCATGACCCGCGCCAGCTCGAGGAGGCGGGTGTAGTCGTCCGCGCCCTCGCGGGCCCGCGCGGTGAAGTACCAGCGGTAGTTCTCCTTGTTCCGGCCGTCGCGGTCGCTCGCCGCGCTTGGAGGAGGGTAGAGGAGCGCGGCGCCCTCGTAACCTACCCTCGATCCGGCGTCGTTAAAGACGAAGCGCTCCCCCATCTCGAAGAGGTCGCCCTTCCCATCGCCAAACCACCAGCGCGCAAGGAAGCGGCGGCCGGGGACCCAGACGCGCTCCCTGAGCCCGAGAACCCTGTTGTTGAGCTTCCAGTTGACGAGCGTGAACGCTTCGGAGTAGGGGCCGCCGATGGCCCCCTGGTTGTAGCTCTGGAGGTACTGGACGATCCGCTCCCTCGCATCGGTAGCGCTACCCAAGTGACGATCAAGGAGGAACTCCTCGAGCTTCCCGTGGAGCGGCTTGTCCGCGGGCAAGACGACGTGGTGGTTTCCCCCCAAACCCGAGCGGACCCACGGGCTCCCCGCGAAGCGGAGCCCCGCTTCGTGGTAGATCTTCTCGCCGCCGAAGACGAAGGAGCCGGAGACGAGGTCCTGGGACATGAGCCGGCGCGTGCGGAGCTGCTGCTCGTCCCCGTCCGTGGTATGGAACCGGTAGTCGTGAAACGGGCTTGGGGTTCCCGGAAGCCCATGGCGGTAGACGAGGTGGCGGTGGTCGCGGGGAGCGGCGTTCGCCGGATCGGCGAGCAAGGGATGGGCCCGCGCCGTGAAATCTACGGGGTAGCGCCCGAGCTCGCCCGTGGAATCCACCGCAATGATGTGGAAGACGACCGCGACTCCGGCCGCCTGAGCGGGAATCGTCCCCTGGTACACTCCCGTGCGCGGCGGACTGCCGCTCCGGAGCTCCATCTGGACCAGGGTGGGGCTCGGTGACGGGTCGCCGAGCGAGAAATGGAGAAAAACGGCGCCGACCCCATTCGCGTCGGACACCGTCGCGGTGACCATCACCGGCTCCCCCGGCCCGGGCGCTGCCGGCTCCTGCCTCACCTCGCCGATGACCGGCCCGAGGTTCGGCCGAAAGACGGTGTTGGCCCGGCCGGGCGTCCCCAAATTCATCGGGACGGCGAGCGCGTGCGCCTTCGCCATGAAGTGGCCGTAGCCGTGGGTGAGGAGCGTGGGCGAGCCGACCACCCAGCGCGCCTTGAACGAGATGCGGAGGTCCTGACCGGCCGGGAACTCGCCCGCCAGGCCAAAACCGCTCGCCTCAGGCGTCTCGAGGCGGTTGACCGAGTTGTCGCCGGGTCCAGTGGCGATGAGCTTGAGCGAGCCCGCGCCGCTGATGGGTCGCTGGGTCGTGCGCCCGCTCCGCTCGTGGTTCCCCTCGATGATCCAGCCGGCGGTGTCGCTCTCGAAGTGGCCGTTCTCGAGGAGGTTGGCGCCTCCTTCCACCGCGACGTCGTCGACGACCGCGATCCCGCGGTCGAGGAGGAGGAGGGCAAGCTCGGACTCTCCGCCGCCGTGGCGCCCCGTGTACGAGTACTCCTGCGCTTCCGCCTTGGCCGAGTCGTCGCTCGCATCCCAGGCCTGTCCGAAGCGGTTGTCCTGAGAGGGGTCGATAAGCTCGAGGGACGACCCGTAGCCGGCGGCCCAGACCGGCCACTCGCCGCCGGGCTCGTAGCGAACGGTGTCGGCGGTCCTCCGCAGCGCGTCCCGAAGCGTGAGGCGCTCGCCGCGGTCAGCGAGCTCTGTAAAGTAGCCGAAGGGGAGGAGGACCTCGCCGAGGCTGAGGCCGTAGAGGGCGCGGATCCGCTCCGGGTCATGGGCGACGACCAGGTAGCCGCGCGCCGCGATCGCGGCTCTCCGTGGAAAATAAAAGGAGAGCCCGTCCGTCGATGAGAGCTCCCAGCCCGTGAGGTCGACCGGCGACGCCCCGCGATTGAAGAGCTCGATGTACTCCCCGTCCGGGCGGCCGTCGATCGGCTGGTACATGATCTCGTTGATCACGACGTCGGCGCTGGCCGACTCGAGGTTCGCCGCGTCGCGGGTCGGGGTCGCCGCCGGGTCGAGGAGCGAATCGCCGTCGGGCACGCGGGCGGCGCTCAAGCCCTCGGCCGTCGGCTCGAGCGTGACCGCATCGACGACCCGCTTGCCGTCGGGCTCCACGAGAGCGAGGAAGACCTCGCTGAGAAAGGGTTTTAGCGGTGTTAGCCCGAACCCCAGCTCGGCCTCGCTGAAGCTCAGCCAGCCGCGGGGAGCGATCTGGCGGCCATCGGCGATCCGGAAGCGGGTGAGCACGGCGGGGTCGTTCGTGAGGTGGTAGCCGGAGAGGACCACGGCCGCCTCGTCCTGGTTGTAGAGCTCGAGCCAGCGCTCCCCGGCGCTCAGGAGGAGTGCCTCGTTGATCACCACCGGGATTCGAGGGCGGCAGTCCTTGGTCACCAGGGCCGTCCGGTCGAGGAGCCGCGGGATGAAGCTCAGGTCCGAGCTCGCGATGCCGGCGTTGTGGACCTGGACCGCGAGGAGGTTCTCGCCGGCGCGGAGGAGGCTCTTGAAGCTCGGGATGGCGACTTCTACGAGGTCGCGTTCGATGCCGGCTGCTGCCGGGGCGTCGAAGGCCGGGCTCGTGACGTTGTGGGAGGCGACCTCGCTGCCGTTGAGGTAGGCGTAGAAACCATCGTCCACGACCACGCTGAGGACGAGCTCGTTGATCGCGGCGGGGTCCGCCACGGTGAAGAGCTTGCGGCAGAAGATCGTAATGTAGCCGTTTTGCATGTCGGCGAGCACCGTGGCGTCGTCGCCGTCGCCGTAGCCGATGCCCGTCGGCCCGCTGAGCCAGGCCGAGTCGTCAAAGCCGAGGTCCTTCCAGCCGGCGGGCGGGGCCGCGGTGCCCTTCAAGTAGCGCCAGGTCTCGCCGGCCTCGATGAGCGGGGTGTCCTGAAACTCGGGCGTCGGGGACCAGCAGGGGTTCGCGCGGCCGGGAGAGCCTCCCGGCTCGTTCGAGACCATCCAGCTCCGCGGGTCGTTGGGGTCGGTGAACGGCTCGCGGAGCTCGAGGGAGTGGCCGGTGCCGTCCGCGCCCGCGGGCCACTCTCCCCGATCGCCAAAGCGGACCTCGCAGGCGACCTTGCCCCCGCGGTCGCAGATGACGATGAGGCCGCCGTTCTGCGAGAAGTCGTCATCGTCATCGTCATCGTCATCATCGTCGTCGTCCCCGCCGCCGCCGCGGCCCTCCGGTGCCAGGCCGTGGCCCCCGCTCCAGTTGCCGATCGTGTTGGTGATCCCGTACTTCGCCCGGATCAGGGTTTCGTCGCCGCAGACGACGAGGAAGGAGCGCCCCTCAAGCCAGGTCCCTGGAGGGAACATGAAGTAAAGCCCGTTACAGAAGGAGTAGCCCGTGAGGTCGAGGGGGTCGGGGTTCTCGTTGTAGAGCTCGATGTAGCGGAACTGCCAGTCGAGGGGCTCGTTCGAGTGGTACAGGATCTCGCTGACGACCAAGGCCGAGACGCTCGCCGGGAGGCCGGCGGCGACCAGCAAGAGCCCCATCCAAGCACAGCCTCCTTTCCACGCGGCAGTGTTCATGGGAGGTTACTCCTGTCACTCAGGCGACAAAGAGGCCCGCCGGGGTGGCCAACTCCGTCGGTCCCAAGCTCGTCTCGATCGCGAGGGATGGGACCGCATCCTTGGCTGGACCGGATGATAGCGACTCTCGATGTATCTCTAACCCCTTCGGTTGCTTGGGTCAACGGCAGAATCTTGCCGGGCTCATGGCGGGCTGGGGCTTTGGGGGCTGGGCTTGGGTTTTCCCCCTTGGGAGGCCCTCGAGGGCCTCCCAAGGGGGAGCCAGCCGGCTCCAGGCCAAGAGATCAACACCGCTGGTCGCTGTGATCAGCTTGGCCCAGTTGCGCCGGCGCTTCCTCGAGAAGTCGCTCTCCTCGTCCTGGGGTGCGTTCGGGCTCGCTGGAGGTGGCAGGATGGGTCGCGGGATGTCGTGGCTCTTCTCTTGGCTCTCGGCTCCTGTCCCAGGCGGCGGCGAGGGGAGCGGCTTGAAGGCTTGAACCGGCGGCTCCTTGACCGGCGGGGATTCGACCCACCCGACTCTTTTTCGAAACGTCGTCGACACTGCCCCGTAACAGCGAATCGTCACCTCGTAGCGTAAAAGCACATGGACGGCGAGGAGCGCCAGGAAGTCGACCGGCTGAGACGCGAGCTGGCGAGCGGCGAAGAGCCCGGAGCCGCCGGGCACCGCGCAGCGGTCGGCGGCGAGGGCCGGGCCCGGAGGCGAGCGCGTAGCGCGAGACCGGAGGGGAGGAGCTGGTGATCGATGCCGCGCAGCGGTCGGCGGCGAGGGCCGGGCCCGGAGGCGAGCGCGTAGCGCGAGACCGGAGGGGAGGAGCTGGTGATCGATGCCG
>JACQVW010000502.1 GCA_016209535.1 Planctomycetota bacterium
CTTCAAGGTCGCGGCCGGCGCGGACACGTACGTCGTCGCCGTCGGCTGGTCGGGCCAGTGGGCGGCGCGTCTCGAGAGCCCCGGCGCGGGGCGGCTCCGCGTCGCGGCGGGCATGGAGCGGACCCATTTCGTCCTGCGCCCCGGCGAGAAGGTGCGCTCGCCGCGCATGCTCGTCCTACGCTGGCCGGGCGACGCCTTCGAGGCCGGGGCCCGCTTCCGCCGCCTGATCCACGAGCGCTATGCGGCCCGGCGCGCCGGGAAGGAGCCGCTCCCGGTCCTCTTCTCGAACACCTGCTTCACCCGCGGCGGCGGCTGGCTCAACGAGACGAACGCCGCGAACCAGATCTCGCTCATCGAGGCCTACGCGCCGCTCGGCCTCGAGGCCGTCATCACCGACGCGGGCTGGTTCGAGGGCGGGTGGCCCGCCGGGGCCGGCAACTGGACGCCGCGGAAGGACGCCTACCCCGAGGGCATGGGGCCCGTGGCGGCCGCGGCGCGCGACCGCGGCATGGTCTACGGGCTCTGGTTCGAGCCGGAGCGGGTCGTGGCGGGGACGGCGATCGACCGCGAGCACCCCGAGTGGGTCCTCGCCCAGGGCGGCGACCGGTCGACGCGCCTCTTGAACCTCGGCCTGCCCGAGGTCCGGGAGCACCTCTTCCGGATCGTGAAGGGCTTCATGGACCTGCCGGGCTTCCGCGTGTATCGGCAGGACTTCAACATGGACCCGCTCCCGTTCTGGCGCGCGAACGACCCTCCCGACCGGCAGGGGATCACCGAGATCCGGTACATCGAGGGCCTCTATGCCTACTGGGACCGGATCGCGAGCGAGTGGCCCGACGCGCTGCGCGAGGAGTGCGCGAGCGGCGGGAGGAGGATCGACCTCGAGACCCTGCGCCGCATGCACATCCACCAGGAGAGCGATTACTGGTTCGACGACGACGTCGACCAGGCGCAGGTCTGGGGCCTGAGCCAGTACCTCCCCAACGGGCTCTTCACGACGCCCTTGATCCGCCTCGACGACTACTCCTTCCACTCGACCCTCGCCACGTCGCTCTGCATCGGCTGGATCGCCGACGCTCATGACTTCGACCGCGAGCGGGCCCGGAAGCTCCTCGACCGCTACCGCGAGGTGCGCCACCTCCTCACGGGAGACTGGTACCCGCTCCTCCCGTACTCGCGCGACCCGAAGGACTGGATGGCGTGGCAGCACCACCGCCCCGACTTGGGCGAGGGCCTCGTCCTCGCCTTCCGCCGCGCCGAGAGCCCCTACGCGTCCGTGAGGCTCCCGCTGCGCGGCCTCGACGCGGCCGCCGCCTACGAGCTGACCCGCGACCCCTCGGGTGGGCGGGCCGTGGCGCAAGGCAAGGAGCTGCTCGCGGGCCTCGAGGTGAGGCTCCCCGAGCGGCGCAGCTCCCAGATGGTCGTGTACCGGAGAGCCCGGTAGCGGCCGGCGAGCTCAGCGCGCGAGGCCGCGGCGGGCTCCCCGGCGCCGCCGCGTCGCGGGGCGGACTGCGAGGCTCGCGCAGGCGCCTCCGACCGCCACCCCGCGGCTCCAGCGGGGTTGAAGGCGCCATGAGCACCACCTTCCTCCACGTCGCAGGCATCCTGGCGCTCTCCCTCGCCGCCGAGCCCGACAGGCGCCCCAACATCGTGCTGATCCTGGCCGACGACCTCGGCTACGGCGAGCTCGGCTGCTACGGGGGGAGGGAGATCCCCACGCCGAGCATCGACTCCCTGGCCTCGAACGGCGTCCGCTTCGCCGCGGGCTACGTCTCCTGCCCGGTCTGCAGCCCGACGCGGGCCGGCCTCCTCACCGGCCGCTACCAGCAGCGCTTCGGTCATGAATTCAACCCGGGCCAGGCGGCGATCCCGCCCGGCGTCCGGTTCGGCCTGCCGCTCCCGCAGAGGACGCTGGCCGACCGCCTCAGGGCCGCCGGGTACAGGACCGGCATGGTGGGGAAGTGGCATCTCGGGAACGATCCGGCGTATCACCCGCTCCGGCGCGGCTTCGAGGAGTACTTCGGCTTCCTCGGCGGCGCCCACGCCTACCTGCCCGCGAGGGAGCGGGCCAAGGCGCGCAAGCGGCAGGCGAAGGCGCAGGCGCAGGCGCAGGCGAACGCCGTCCTGCGCGGCACGGAGCCCGTCGAGGAGAAGGAGTACCTGACGGACGCCCTCACGCGCGAGGCCGTGGCCTTCATCCGGCGCCGCGCGAAGGAGCCTTTCTTCCTCTACCTCTCCTACAACGCGGTGCACGCCCCCCTGGAGGCGCCGCCGAGGCACACCGAGCGGTTCCGCGGGATCCCCGAGGGCAAGCGGAGGACCTTCGCCGCCATGCTCTCGGCTCTAGACGACGGCGTGGGCGCGGTGCTCCGCGCCCTGCGCGAGGAGCGCATCGAGGAGGACACCCTTGTCTTCTTCCTGAGCGACAACGGCGGGCCTACGCCGTCCACGACCTCGGCGAACGGGCCCCTGAGGGGCCACAAGTCGCAGGTCTTCGAGGGGGGCCTCCGCGTCCCGTTCCTCGTCCAGTGGAAGGGCAAGGTCCCCGGCGGCAGGACGTCCGACGAGCCCGTGAGCGCCCTCGACCTCCTGCCTACGGCCCTCGCGGCGGCCGGGGCCCCGCTCGCCGCCGGGGAGGAGACCGACGGCGTGGACCTCCTGCCGCACTTGACCTGGGCGCAGGCGAGGATCGCCCGGGAGCACCTCTTCTGGCGCTTCGGCCCGCAGGCGGCCGTGCGCAAGGGGAGGTGGAAGCTGCTCCGGCAGCGCGGCGGCGACTGGCAGCTCTACGACCTGAGCGCCGACCTGGGGGAGTCGAAGGACCTCGCGGGGGCGAGGCCGGAGCTCGTGACGGAGCTCGGCGCGGCCTTCGAGCGGTGGGACGCGCAGCTCGCGAAGCCGCTCTGGGGGCCGGCCGCTGCGGGGAGGCGGCTGAGGTTGTAGGCGGTCTGACTCAGAACTGCGGAACCGTCACCGCCAGGATGCGTGCCGGGCCCTTGCCGGCGCCTCCCGCGTGCATGCCCGGCTTGCCCGCCAGGACGCGCTCCGGCTTCCCCATGTTGATCCACTTCACCGTCTTGCGGGTTGCGACCTCCACGACCTGGACCTCGTTGGCACCCCTGTGCGAGAGATGCGGCAGGAGCAGTTCCGCGCCGAAGACGGCTTCACGCTTGCGGACGAGCTCTTGGTGCAAAAGCAGTTCGCCCTGGGCGCGAACGGCATCCTCACGTTTCTCGACGCCCACCCGAACCACCCCGACACGCGCGACCTCATGAAGAAGGCGCGGGGCGCGTTCCTCGAGGCGGGCTACGGAGAGAAGGCGCTCTGGCTGCAGGACGAGATCATGAAGAAGTCCCCCGAGAGCCGCGGCGCGGAGCTCTACTCTCTCGCCATGCTCGAGAAACGGTTACGGAAGACCGAGGACGCCCTCCGTCACATCAACGAATCGGTGGAGCTCGCCACCACGGATCAGGACCGGATGAACCGGATGTTCTACCGCGCCTATCTTCTCCATCAGCGCGACGGGGAGGAGGTCGGGCTCCAGGCCTACCGCGAGGTCGAGCGGCTGTCCAAGGCCGTCGGGTACGCGGTGACCCGCGACGAAGCGGGCAAGCGCGCCGCCGAGATCGAAGCGCGTCTGGCCGGGCGTTGATCGCGTGGGGTGCGGAAGCCTGACCCGCCCCCAACGGCTTGCTGGCGCCATCGAGAACACGGACGACTCCGCCTCCACCACCACGCCCGGAAGCGACGGCAGAGCAGACCTGACGCCACGGCCGGTGACCCGGTCTCGTGCTCATTGTAGCGAGGACGTCGAGTCCTGTTCCAGGCGCAGGAGACCGGCGGCTGGCGGTCCCGCCTGCAGCCGGTAGGATGCCGGCCATGCCGATCTACGAGTTCGCTTGCGCCCGGTGCGGCGCCACGTTCGAGGAGCTGCTGCCGTCGAGCCGTCGGGACGAGCCGCAGAAGTGCCCGTCCTGCGGCGCCCGAGCTCACCGCGGCGTCACCGCATGCGCCGCCCCGGCACCCACCAAGGGCGGCTGCGGGCCGGGGGGCCGCGGCCGGGTCACCTGAGCGCCGCGCCGCTGACCGCGGTCGGCGGTCGAGGAGACTCACGCGGTCGGACGCGCGGCTCGCGAGGCCGGGCCGCGCCGCGGCGAGGCGGCGGGCGCGGTCGTCAGGCGGGAGGCGGCGCCGCTCTGCCCCGCCGCTCGACGGTGTGACCCGGGTCACGAGAGTGACAACCCCGGACAGCTTCGTACACGACAAGACGTGACGAGGAGATCGGCGCCCGTACGATCGGGCACCAGAAGTCCGGTGCCCGTCGGTCTCCAGGAAGCTCTGCCGGGAGGTCTCCCATGCTCCGAGTGCTCCGAGCCCCCATGTTGGCCTTGGTCCTCGCGGGGCAGTGCCTCGCGCCGCGCGCTGCCGCGGCCAGCGAGCCGCTGCCTCCCGCCTGCCAGTGGATCCCTCAAGACGCGCTCGCGCTCCTCGAGCTGCGGCGGCCCGAGGCGATCCTCGAGAAGCTCCTGGACCCGGAGGCGGCCGCGCTGGTCGCCTCGTCGCCGCTCTACAAGAAGCAGGCGGCGAGCGCGGGCTTCCAGATATTCCTGGGGCTCCTCGGGCACCTCGAGGCCCGGCTCGGGGCCGACTGGAGGACCGCCTTGCGCTCCCTCCTCGCCGGGGGCGCGACCCTCGCCGCGAAGGCCGACGGGGCGGCGCTCCTCGTCCTGGACGCCCGCGATTCGAGGACCCTCGAGGTTCTCCACGATATGTCCCTGGGCCTCGCGCGGGCCGAGGCCACGCGCCGGGGCGAGCCGGACCGGGTTGCCTCCTTCGAGCGCGGGGGCGCGGCCGCCTGGAGCCTCGGGCCCGAGGCGGCCGCCTTCGACCGCGAGCACGACGCGCTCGAGGCCGCGGCCGCTGGCTCCGGCTCCGCCGACGCGCTGCGGGCCTGGTGGCTGCGGCGCATGGTCCTCACGCCCTTCCCGCTCCTCGAGAAGATGGCGCTCTTCTGGCACGGGCGCTTCGGCACGAGCGCCGCCCGCGTCAAGGAAGCGGGGCTCATGCTGCGGCACGTGCGCCTCCTGAGGCGAAACGCGCTGGGCAGCTTCGAGGTCCTGCTCCAGGAGGTCGCGAAGGACGCGGCGACGCTCGTCGCGCTCGACTCCGCCGCGAGCCGCAGGGCGCGCCCCAGCGAGGGCTTCCCGCGAGCTCTCCTCGAGCGGTTCACCGTGGGCCCGGGCCGATTCTCCGAGGCCGACGTCCGCGATGCGGCCCGCGCCTTCACGGGGCGCTTCGTCCTGCGCGGGGAGCTGCGCTCCTTCGAGCGCGAGCACGACCCCGGCTCGAAGAGGCTCCTCGGCCGCGAGGGGAAGCTCGGCGGCGAGGACGTGGTGCGGATCCTGCTCGAGGAGCCCGCGACGGCGCGTCGCGTCGTCCGGGACCTCTACCGGTGGCTCCTCTCCGAGGACGACGAGCCGTCCGGCGCGCTCTTGCGGCAGCTCTCGAAGTCCCTGGCCGCCTTCCTCGATGACCTGAAGCGCGACGGGCTCCTCGACCGGGTCCTCGTCATGACCTTCTCGGAGTTCGGCCGCACGGTGCAGGAGAACGGCCGGCGCGGCACGGACCACGGTGCCGCGGCCCCGCTCTTCCTCGCCGGCGGCAAGGTCAAGGGAGGCATCGCAGGACCGCACCCGAGCCTCACGGACCTCGACGCGGGAGGCCTGAGGCACCACACCGACTTCCGCCGCGTCTACGCGACGGTCCTCGACCGGTGGCTCGGCTTCGACGCGCGCGCCGTGCTCGGCGGCGAGGCCGGCGACGTGCTCGAGCCGCTGGACGTGCTGCGGGGGTAGGGCCGCCGGTACCCTACCCGCACGGCGCGTACGCCTCGCACCCTAGCGCGGCCCCCGTCGCGTCGAGGCCGCAGTCCGCGAAGGGCGCCGGCGGTGCGGCGTCGGCGCGGAACAGGTACTGGAGCACGTACACGGCGTCGCCGAGCAGCACCTTCCCGTCGTCATCCGCATCGGCGCTCTCGAGGCACCGGGGCGGCCCCAGGCCCGCGAAGAGGTGGAGGAGGACCATCACCGCGTCGGAGATGTCCGTCGTCCCGTCCGAGTTGGGGTCGGCCCTGCGGAAGAGCACCGGCGGCGTCTCGCAGACCTCGAAGGCGCCCATGTCGAAGCCGGCGCCGCAAGGCCTTGGAGCGCCGTCCAGGTCGTCCCGCGGCGCCCGGTCGGCGGTCCCCGCGTCGATCGCCGGCGAGCCGGGCTTCAAGTGGAAGTCCCCGCTTGCCGCGGCCGCGAAGAGCGGGTCGGCGTCGATGTTCCCGTCGCCCCAGGTGACCGTCGACTGCGCCCCGGAGACGGACACGCCGTTCCGGCCGCCCTCGATGTCGGAGTGGATGACGGTGATGTGCGAGCCGCGGTCGGCGATCTCCGTGTTCGAGCTGTCGGCCAGGGTGACCGGCTGGGGGCAGTCCCGGATGATGCAGTTGATCACGGTGGCCGTCCCGCCGCCGGGGTTCAGGTAGTACGGGGCGTCCCACCGGCCCAGGTCGAAGAGCCGGAGGCCCCGGCCGCAGTCCACGATGGTGTTGTTGGCGAGGAGCGCCGTGCAGGAGTTCTCGATGGCGATCCCGCCGTTCGCGCAGTCGAAGATCACGTTGTTCATGACCACCGGAGAACCCTTGTCCCTCAAGACGATCCCGTGGTCATCGGTGCCGCCGATGACGTTCCCCACGATGATCGCCGAGCACCTCGTGGGGTTGATGGCGTCGTCGTGCTCCGGGTTCAAGAACACGTTGTTCCGGATCATGGGCGGCGGGTCGCTCTCCCCCCAGAGGTCCACGTCGTCGTTGTCGCCGCGCTTGCCGGTGAAGTAGCAGTCCTCCACGAGGACGTAGGAGAACCGCTCGTGCACGCCCTGGCCGATGTCGATGAACCGGCTGCCGCGGATCGACGCCGAGGCCGTCCCCGGCTCCGCCGGATCGTCCGAGATGACGGCGATGGCGTCCCCCTCGGCGGCCGCTCCCTCGTTCGGGAGCTTCTGGAAGAGGCAGCTCTCCACCTCGAGGTGGCACGCGAGGGCGGTGATCATCTCGCGGTAGTCCCTGGGCCCCGGCGTGTAGTAGAGCCGGTGGTCGCCCTCGCAATCGGCGTACTCGAACACGCAGTGGGCGAAGCGGGCCTCCTCGGCCTTGACCAGGAGGATCTGCCTCCAGGCCGCGCCGGCGCCGTACCGGGTGAACCGTATGGGATCGGCGGCCGTCCCCTGGGCGGCGAGCCGCCCGCGGACGGAGATCGAGACCTGGCCGGCGAGGAAGACCACGGTGCCCGCCTCGACGGTGAGCCGGCGGCCGGCCGGGACGGTGACGGTCGCTTCGACGAGCACGGCCCCCGACCACACCGCGTCCTCCGCCAGCGTGCCGCCGGCGCGGCTCGAGGGCGGGAGGTAGATGACGTCGACCGAGGCGCTGTCGACGGCGGCGCCGCCCGAGTCGAAGGCCTCGGCGGCGATGCGGTTCGTGCCCGGGGACAGGGCGACCTCGCCCTGCCAGGCTCGCGTGGCGGGGTCCAGCGCGGCGGGGGCGCCGTTCAGCTTGACCGCGATGGCCGTCGCGGGGCTCGTGGTGCCCGTGAGGGTCACGGTGGCCTTCCCCACGATCCACGTGGCTCCGTCGCGCAGGGCATCGCCGGCGGTCCGGAGCGCCGGGATCAGGGAGAAGTCGCCGCTGTTGATGTCCGCGTTGTGCCCCTCGACCGCGAGCAGGTTCTTCCCGGCGCGGAGGAGCGTGGCCGCGCTCCCGAGGACGATGGTCGCCGGCGTCCCCGCCTCGTGGCTCGTCGCCGGCGTCTGGTAGTCCACGGCCCCCGCGGGCATCGAGCGCCGAGCCACCTCCGCGCCGTTCAGGTAGGCGACGAAGCCGTCGTCGTAGTCGATCACGAGCTCGAGGGGCCTGTCCTCGGGCACGGAGGGCAAGTCGATCCCTTTCCGGATGAAGACGCTCCAGTAGCCGTCCTGCATGTCGTCGAGCTGGGTCGCGTCGTCGCCGTCCCCGTAGCCGAACCCGCTGGGGCCCGTCTCCCAGCCCGAGTCGTCGAAGTCGATCGCCCGCCAGGCATCCGCGGGCGCGCTCGGCGGCGCCGTGCCCTTCCGGTACCTCCATGCGTCGCCGGGCCGGACGTAGTCCACGCCGCCGGAGGCGACGTCGATGGTCATGCCGTGCCCGCTGCGCGGAAAGAGCGCGCCGCAGAGGAGCGGGAGAAGGAGCGCGGGTCGAACCCGTCGGGTCACCATGAGCATTCCTCCTTGATCGGTGCGGGGATCTTGTCCGGCGGCACGTCCCTCGTCCTCCCGATTGTCGAGGGGCCGGGGCGCGCGGTCAACGGCGGAGGGGCGCACCCGCGGCGGAGCTCAGCGCCGGAAGCGCGCGAGCGCGTCCTCGTCGACGTCGAGGCCGATCCCGGGGAGGTCCGGGGCCAGGATCTCCCCGTCGCGGATCGCGAGGAGCTCCTTGGACCTGAGCACCTTGAGGCACGGGGCCCACTGCTCCTCGGGCAGGAGGGGCGGCGTGACGAGGGCGACCTCCTGCCACTCGGCGCCGATGGCGAGGCTCGCCTGGAGCCAGCCGGGGAGCATGAGGGCCATGGTGCCGTGGAGCACGCAGCGGACGCCGAAGGCCTCGGCCAGGGTCGCCACCTTCCGGCAGGTGAGGATTCCGCCCGCGCCGCGCCCTTCGGGCTGGAGGATGTCGTAGGTCTTCTGGACGAGACACTCGCGGAAGGGCTCGAGCCCGAAGTAGCCTTCGCCTCCCGTGATGGGGATCTCCACCTCCGCCGCGAGGCGCGCCGGCGAGCGGTAGTCGTCCCGGGCGAACGGCTCCTCGAGCCAGTACGCGCCGTGCTTCTCGAGCGCCCGCGCCACCTTGAGGCCCGTGTCGTAGTCCCAGACCTTCTGTCCCGCCCGCGACGGCGCGTCGGCCGTGCGGTCGAACAGGATGGCGAAGCCGGGACCCACGGCGGCGCGGATCTCGCGGCAGGCCTCCGCGTCCTCGAGCGGGCTCGGGCGCCAGGCCCGGATCTTCATGGCCTTGAACCCGGCCTTCTGGATCTTGGCGGCCATCTCCGCCTGCTCGCCGTAGGAGACGTGGGACTGGTCGGGGTTCCCCTGCCAGACGCAGGTGAGGTAGGCCTTGACGCTCGCCTTCGAGCCTCCCAGGAGCTTGTAGACCGGCTGCCCCGCGACCTTGCCGATGGCGTCCCAGACGGCGTGCTCCACGCCCCCCCAGCGGCCGAGGCCGTTCCGGAGGTGCTCCTCCACGGCGAAGAGGTCCTTCCCTGCGAGGACCCGCCGCACGTCGGCGAGGGCCGAGACCCCGGGCCCGGCGAAGGAGTAGCCGGTCGCGCCGGCGTCGGTCGAGACCTTTGCCACGGCGAACCTGTGGCTCACGCCCGCGGCGGCCTCCGCCGGAGACACGGGGATCTCGATGTCGAAGAGGTCCACGTCGCGGATGCGGACCGGCCTGGCGGCTTCGGCGATGGCGCGCAGCGGGGCCAGGGCGGCCGCCAGGACCGCCAGGACCTCCCTTCGCGTCAGATGGGTCATGGAGCCTCGTAGTATACAGCGTGGCTCGGCGTGCTACGTCCCTTCCTCGAGCGCCTTGCGGATCGCGTCGAGGCTCGCGGGGTCGTCGAGCGTCGTCAGGTCGCCGGGGTCGCGGCCCTCGGCGAGGGCCTGGATGCCGCGGCGGAGGTGCTTCCCCGAGCGCGACTTGGGGAGCGAGGGCACGATGTGGACTCGCCCGGGGCGGGCGATGGCGCCGAGGCGCTCGGCCACCGTGACGATGATCTCGCGCTCGAGCGCGGACCGGTCCGCCTCGGTCGTCGCGCGGCCCGGCTCGCGCAGGACGGCGAAGGCCCGCGCCGTCTGCCCCGTGAGCTCGTCGCGCACGCCCACCACGGCCACCTCGGCGACGGCGGGGTGCGCACTGACCGCCTCCTCGATCTCCCGCGTCCCGAGCCGGTGCCCCGCGACGTTGATCACGTCGTCGGAGCGGCCCAGGATGAAGTAGTACCCCTCCTCGTCCTGGAGCGCCCAGTCGAAGGTCGAGTAGAGGAGCTCCCGGTAGTTCGAGAAGTAGCGGCGCACGAAGAGGTCGTCGTCGCCCCAGACGGTGCTGAAGCACCCCGGCGGGAGCGGCGGGACGGCCACGAGAACGCCCTTCTCGCCGGGCTCCACGGGCGTACCCGTGGACTCGTGGACGCGCCGCAGGTCGAAACCGTGCGTGGGAAAGCCCGGCGAGCCTGGCTTGATGCGCGGGGGCTCCACGCCGGGAAGGAGACTCAGGACCGGCCACCCGGTCTCGGTCTGCCAGTAATGGTCGATCACGGGCACTCCGAGGGCGCCCGCGATCCACCGCGACGTCGGCTCGTCGAGGGGCTCGCCGGCGAGGAAGAGGTAGCGGAGGGAGCTCACGTCGTGCTCGCGGAGGTGGCGCGGGTCCTCCTTCTTGAGGACCCGGATCGCCGTGGGGGAGGAGAACATGGTCGTCACGCCGTGCTCCTCCACGATCCGCCACCAGATCCCGGGATCGGGGCGGACGGGCAGCCCCTCGTAGAGGATGGTGGTCATGCCGTGGATCAGCGGGCCGTAGACGATGTACGAGTGGCCCACGACCCAGCCGATGTCCGAGGTCGTGAACATGGTCTCGCCGGGCCGCGCAGCGTAGATGTGCCTCATGGAGGCCTCGAGGGCCACGGCGTGCCCCCCCGTGTCCCGCTGAACGCCCTTGGGCTTCCCCGTCGTGCCGGAGGTGTACAGGATGTAGCTCGGCTCGTTCGACTCGAGCCACTCGACGGGGACCTCGGCGCCGCGGTGCTGGCTCCTGAGGACCGCGTGGTCGAGGTCGCGCCCCTTGACGATCGGCATGCCCGGGTCGATCCCGCGCCTTGCGATGAGGACTTTCCCGGGCGGCGAGCTCGAGAGGCGCAGGGCCTCGTCGACGAGCCCCTTGTAGGGGATAGCCTTGCCGGCCCGGAGCCCGGCGTCCGCCGTCACGAGGACCTTCGGCCGCGCGTCGTCGATGCGGCTCGCGAGGTTGGGCGCGGCGAAGCCGCCGAAGACGACCGAGTGGATCGCGCCGATCCGAGCGCACGCGAGCATGGCGAAGACGGCCTCGGGGATCATGGGCATGTAGATCACCACGCGGTCGCCCCGGCCCACGCCCAGCTCGCGGAGCATGGACGCGAAGCACAGGACCTCGCGGTGGAGCTCGCGGTAGGTGAATATCCGCGACTCGCAGGTCTCGGTCGAGATCCAGATCAGGGCCTTCTGCCCGCCGCGCGCGGCGAGGTGCCGGTCCAGCGCGTTGTGGCAGAGGTTCGTCTCGCCCCCCACGAACCAGCGCGCGAACGGCGGCCGCGAGTAGTCGAGCACCCGGTCGGGCGGGCGGCGCCAGTGGATCGCCTGGGCCTCCTCGGCCCAGAACTCCTCGCGGTCTTCGATGGAACGGCGGTGGAACGAACGGTAATCGGTGGGCTGCATGGCCTTCCCAGGAGAGCAGGCTACCTGGCGCGTGCCTGGGACGGAAGTCACGGACGGGTCGCCCGAGATCTCCGTGACTCGGGGGAGGCCCGGGTCGTACTATCGCCGACAGGCCCGGCGGAGCCCTAACGCAGGACGCGCTCGGGTGCGGGCGCTATCCGCATTGCCCGTGAGGCAGAGCGCCGGCCAGCTCCAGGCGCGACCGAGGTGCCGGACAGGGAGGAGGGGGAGGAGGCGAAGTGATGGGTGAGCCCGTACCTCTGCAACACCCTCTGGGGCTTCCAGAGCGTGGAGGGAGCACTCCGTGCTTTCTATCCCGCCCGGCGGCTCGAGCGCGACTGGAAGATCCCATGGACCGGCGTGGCGGAGCACATCGAGCTGCCGTCGCTCCCCTGGGGGACCGCCTCGATCTTGTCGGCTGCGGCATCCGCTGGGTCGCCGTGGCGTTCCTCGGCTACGACTCGACCTTCGGCGGCCTCGAGTGCCCGCCCCTCTTCGTCCTCGAGGGCCCCGACGGCGGCCGCGTCCGCGTCGCCATGGACCGCTGGGCGAGCGGGAGGTCGAGCTACACCCAAGGAGCGGCGGTCCTCTCGAAGCCCGAGGCGATCGAGCAGGAGTGGCTGCCGCGCTTCGCCTCGCTCGGGGCGGAGTACCCGCTGCGGGCAGTCCTCGCGAGCGGCACCCACGGCGACATCTCGCCCGGGAGCGGCGGGCAGGCCCGCGGCTTCGCCGGCGCGATCGCCCGCTGGAAAGCGCGCCCCGGCGCCCCGGCGCGGCTCGTGAACGCGACCTTGCCCCAGTTCTGCCGCGCCGCCGACGAGGCGGAGGCGCGGGCGCCGTTCCTGAAGGCCCTCCGGGGCTGCTTCAGCCACTCCTGGGACCTCTGGCCCGTGAGCCTCGCGCGCCACGCCGCCGCGATGCGCGAGGGCGAGCGGCGCTTCCTCGCCGCCGAGGCTCTCCTCGCCGCCGCGGCCCTCGCGGGCGCGCCCGCCGGCGAGGCGGCGCGGGCCCGGCGCGAGCGCGCCGAGTGGTGCTGGGCTATGCTCGCGGACCACGCCTGGACC
>JACQVW010000492.1 GCA_016209535.1 Planctomycetota bacterium
CGGCCTTCGCGTCGCGCTTCTGCTCCGGCGAGGCGTAGTCCACCGTGCCCATGCCGTACCCTGTCACCGACAGCTCCGAGCCCCCTCCCACCCGCGCCAGGCCGAAGTCCAGGACCTTCGGCGTGCCGTCGTGCGCCACGAGCACGTTCCCCGGCTTGATGTCGCGATGCACCACGCGCTTCCTGTGGGCGTAGGAGAGGGCGGTCCCGATCCCGCGCAGGAGCCTCACGGCGTCCTCGACCGGGAGCTTGCCCTTCTGGCGGATCAGGTCCGCCAGGGTCTTCCCCTCGACGTACTCCATCACGATGTAGTGGCCTTCGGCGTCCTCGCCGACGTCGTGGACCGTCACGATGTTGAGGTGGTTGAGCTGGGCCACGGCCCCGGCCTCCTGGAGGAACCGGGCGATGGCTCCGCGGTTGGCGGCGTCGCTGGCCAGGAGGCGCTTGAGGGCCACGACGCGCGGAGGGGTGAAGCGCAGGTCTTCGGCTTTCCAGACCACTCCCATGCCTCCCTGGCCGAGCTTGGCCACGACCCGGTAGCGGCCGCCGGCGGCGGGGGCCGTGGCGCTGGCGAGAGCGGCCGGGCCGTCAGGCACTGCACGCAGGGTTCGCTGGTCCGAGAGGGTCAGCGAGGGGTCTGGCCCGGGCCCGAGGCCGGCTTCGACCGGCGCACCCGGCCGGAGCGTCCGCTCGGCCGAGAGGCTGCGGTCAGGGCCGGGGTCGGGGGCCGCAGGCGAGACCTCCCGCCCCTTCAGGCGGGCCCCGCACTCGCCGCAGAACTTGAGCGACGCAGGGTTCTCAGCCCCGCAGCTCGGACATGAGCTCATGGGATCACCTGTCGGAAGCATCCCCGCCCAGGGAACTCCTCCCCGACGGTCCGGAGACGACCTCAAAGGCGCGTCGTGGCCTTGTCCCCAACCTTGATCTCGGCGCCTTCCAGGGTGTAGAGGATCTTTGCACCTGAGAGGTCGTCGTAGACCTTGAGGACTTGGACTTTCGCGATGAACTGATTCGCGCGATACACGATGAACTCGACGCCCACCTTGATTCCCTGGTCCGCACCTGCGTCGAGGAGCACGAGCCCCTCTTTCAGGTCGACCGCGGCGATCACGCCATCGATAGCAGGCTCGGTGATGGGGGACAAGTCTAGGGCGACCCGGAAGCCGAGGCCGCTGCCCCGGACCCCGGGCACGTGCCCGTAGCGGCTCGCCGAGCGGCAGAACCTCGGGCCGTCAATCCACGAGCCGCCGCGAAGCACACGGGAAACCCCAGTCGAGGGGCCCTTGGGATCCGCGACCTCGCCTGGGGGGTACTCCCCGTACCAGTCCTCGCACCACTCCCACACGTTTCCGTGCATGTCATGGAGGCCCCACGGGTTGGCCGGGAAGCTCCCGACATCGACGGTCTTATGGCGGGACACACCCTTCTGGCCGCTGCCATAGGTGTCGTTCCCGTCGTAGTTCGCCTGTGAAGTGCTGATCGTCGAGCCCGTGTGGAACGGTGTCGTCGTCCCCACCCGGCAGGCGTACTCCCACTCGGCCTCGGTGGGCAGGCGATAACTCTTTCCCTCCCGCTCGCTGAGCTTCCGGCAGAACTCCTTGGCATCCTCCCAGGAGACCTGCTCCACCGGAAGCTTGTCGCCCTTGAAGGAGCTCGGGCTCGTCCCCATGACGGCCTTCCACTGCGCCTGCGTCACCTCGGTCACGCCCAGATAGAACGGCCTCGTGATCCTAACCCGGTGCTGCGTTTCGTCGACCCCTCGGCCTTCCTCCCCTGGTGGGCTCCCCATGAGGAATTCCCCCGGCGGCATGTAGGCTAGCCTCATGCCGAGGCCGTTCGTGAACGCCTTCTCGGCGGCGCCAGCAGACCTGGTGATCCTTTCCTTGAGTTGCGCGGCCTCCGCGTTGCCAGGATCCATGCGCAGGATCTCTTCCACCGCAACGAGGGCGGACTCCCGCTTGTCGAGGCCCTGATCGTCCCGCGCCTTCTCGAGGAGCTTGGCGACCTGGACGGCCCTGGCGGCCTTGGGCAGGAGCTCCTTCGCCTTGCGGTACTCCTCCTCCGCCTTGTCGTGGTCCTCACCGGCGCCCTGGGCACGCTGGAGAGCCTCGCAAGCCTCTCGCCAGGCTTGCCCCCCGTACCTCGCGAGCTCACCCTGGTCGTGGCGGCGCAGCTCCTCCTCGTAGGCGCGCTTCGCCTCCCGGACCTTCGCGACGCCTTGCGCGCGCACCTCAGCCCTCTTGAAGCCCTCCTCAACGCTGCGCCATGTCGCGGCTGCGTCGGAGCTCTTGAAGCCCTCCTCAGCGCTGCGCCATGTCGCGGCTGCGTCGGAGAACCGCCCTGCCGAGTAGGCAAGGCCTGCCTCCTTGACTGCAAGATTCGCCTCCTGCCAGAGCTCTGAAGCCAGCTCGGTCGCGCCTGCCGCTTTCGCGGCTGACGCAGCCGCCTCGGCGCCGCGCTTCGCCTCCAGCGCCCCGTCGCGCTCCGTCGCGACACGCCGGGCGTGCAGCTCGGCCTTGGCGTAGCTCTCATCGGCGCTCTTCCACCCCGAGGCAGCTTCCGCAAAGCGGCCCGCCTCGTACGCCTCGCCGGCGGTCCTCCCCTTGCCCTGCGCCTCTTGCCAGAGAATGCTGGCGTTCTCCTCCGCCCCCGCAGCGCTCGCGGCCTCCGCGGCCTGCTGGGCCTTGGTCATGGCGCTCCTGGCTGCTCCCCGCTGCCTTTCCAGCTCCAGGAGCGTTTGCGATCTCTCGAGGAGATCCCGGTAGGCTGCCTTCGCCTCGGACAGCAGGCTCTCCTCGAGGAAATCCCTGGCGTTCCTGTGGGACTTCTCGGCCTCGTCGAGGATCGTCGCGAAGCCTTGACCGCGGTCGAGCGCCCTCACCTTGTCCCAGACCAGCTCCGCCTCGCCCTTGAGCCGGATCACTTCCGCACGGGCCACTGCCTCCGCCGCCTGGCTCGGCGCGGGGGTCTGTGCGGCGGCGGAGGGCGCGGAAACCTCCGCTTGCATCGCCGCCGCCTGCGCTTTGGGCTGCTGGCCCGAAGGGATTTGAACCTCACGCCGATCCAGGGCCGTCCAGATCCCCACGGCCAGCAGGACCACCAAGGCGCACGCCGCCGCTACCAGGACAGCGGGAGACCCGCGCCTCCGCAGTCTCACGCTCCTCAGGTCCTCGAGCAGCGCCTCGGCGCCGCGATACCTCGCGCTTTGCTCCTCCGCCAGGCACCGGACGACGATCTTGTCCCAGCCCTGGGAGAGGCCGGGCACCAGCCCCGACGGCGGCTTGGCGAACCCCTTCAGCCTCTTCCCCGTCAAGATCCGGTAGAGGACCAGCCCGAAGCCGTAGACATCGGTGGTCGGGTTGATCTCCCCACCCTCGCCCCGTTGCTCCGGCGCCATGTAGTCGTACGTCCCGAGCACGCTGTTGTCCGATCTTGCGGAAGCAGGGCCTGCTGCCGCGGCGGCTCGGGTCTCCGCATGGTCGATGTCGTCGCAGGCACCTCTCGCCCGGGCGCCGTCGCCTCGGAGCGTCTCAGCGAGGTCGAGGTCATCGATCGACCCCGCCGGTCGTCTCTTCGCCAGGCTCTCGTGGATCCGCGTCAAGATGAATCGCTGGCCGACGGCCTTCGCCAGGCCGAAGTCCGTCAGCTTGGCGTTCCCCTCGGCATCGATGAGGATGTTCGCGGGCTTCAGGTCCCGGTGGACCACCCCGCGGGCGTGCGCGTAGGCCAGGGCCTGGGCGATCTGGACCGCCCACTTCCACGCCCGAGCCTCCGGGAGGCGATGGCCCGGCTGGGCTCCCAAGTGCTCCTCGAGGCTGAGGGGCTTCCTCGCCGGGCCGGGGCCCGCCACGTAGTCCATCACAAGGAAGTGCGTGCCGCCCGACTCGCCCATGTGGTGCACCTCGACGATGCGGGCGTGCTTGAGCTCGGCCATCACCCGCGCCTCCCGGTGGAACCGGGCGACGAACTCACGATCCCGGCTGAGCGCCGAGGGCAGGACCTTCAGCGCGTAGAGCTTCCGCAGGCGCACGTGCTCCGCAAGGTAGACCTCGCCCATGCCTCCGGACCCGATGGGCTCGAGGATACGGTAGTCGCCGAGCTGCGTGTGGAGCAGGTCACCCATGACGGCTCGCAAGCCAGGATATCAAACCTCGAGCCGCCCGGGACACCATATTTTATGTGGCCGGGTTCGCGTAGTTGTGGGGCCCCGAGCCGTAGCTCATACCGTGCTTACCTCGCAGCCGTTGCCCTCACGGCCGGCGCGACCAAGGCGCCTGCCTCGGCTGGGACGGCGGTCATGGGAGGGGGCGCCGGGGTGGAAGCCCCAGCGCACTGCAGGCTTCTGCCCGTTGGCCGCCGCTCCTGGGACTCATGCGTTGCCTGCGCCGTCGAGCCTCGCTTCGCTCGGCTCGAGAGAAGAGAGAACAAGAGAAGACAAAGGGTAAGAAACCAAAGAGCAAAGGGTTAGAAGTCCAGGGCGAGCCGGAAGCCGATGCCGTCGTTCCGGAACCCGGGCTCGATCCTGTAGCGGTTCGCGGAGCGGCAGTTCCGCGGATCGCTGTCCCACGAGCCGCCGCGAAGCACACGGGACACCCCCGAGGAGGGGCCCCTGGGATCCGTGACCTCGCCCTGGGGATACGCCCCGTACCAGTCCTCGCACCACTCCCAGACGTTTCCGTGCATGTCGTGCAGGCCCCAGGCGTTGGGCGGGAAACTCCCGACCGCGACGGTCTTCTCGCGGTACACACCCTTCTGACCGCTGCCATAGGTGTAGCTCCCGTCGTAGTTCGCCTGCGACGTGCCGATCGTCCCTCCCGTGTGAAACGGCGTCGCCGTCCCCGCCCGGCAGGCGTACTCCCACTCGGCCTCGGTGGGGAGGCGGTACCGCTTGCCCTCCCGCTCGCTAAGCTTCCGGCAGAGCTCCTTGGCGTCCTCCCAGGAGACCTGCTCCACCGGCAGCTTGTCGCCCTGGAAGCGGCTCGGGCTCGTCCCCGTCACCGCCCTCCACTCCGCCTGCGTCACCTCCGTCACGCCCAGGTAGAAGGGCCTCGTGATCTTGACTCGGTGCTGGCTCTCGTCGTCGCCTCGACCTTCCTCGCCCGGCGGGCTGCCCATGAGGTACTCCCCGGGCTCGATGCGCCGCAAGACCATGCCGATCGAGTTGGTGAAGGTAGCGCCGCTCGGGCCGGCGCTCGGTAAAGCGGTTCCGGACGCACCGCGCATGGCGCCGATCATGGTCTCGGTGAGGTCCTTCAACAACCTGCCAACCTCCCACGTCCTCATGACGTACCAGCCCACGCCCAAGCCAACGCCGACCATCCCCAACGAAACGGCCACCATGGCGACCCGCCTCCTCTTTGTCCGCCTCTGCTCGACCCGCTTCCTCCCCTCCCGCGCCCTCTCGGCGCCCGGCTCCTTCGCAAGGACCCCGGCGTAGCGCTCGAGGGCCGCCGCCACGTTCCCCTCCGACTCCAGCTTCTCCGCTCGGCGGCAGTCCCTCTCGGCGATCTTCGCCGGGAAGCCCCCGACGATCGTCGGCACCTCGCCGTCCTCGGGCGCAAGCTCCAGGTACTCCTTCAACACATAACCCGCCCGCTCGTACTCTTCCTTCGCCACGAGGCCAAGCCCCTCTTCCCGCAACTGCCGGGCCTTCTCCTGCCTCCCCAGCGCCTCCTGCCGCAGGCGCTGGCCCTCCGGGTTCTTCGGCTCCACCTCCAGGAGCAGCTCCAGCTCCTTGAGCGCCCGGGCGTACCGCTGCGCCGCGAAGTGATCCTTCGCCTGCTTGAGATGCTCCTCGACCTTCTTCGCCTTGGGGACGCTCACCCCGCAGTGGATGCAGTGCTCGCTCCCCGCCCGGATCTCCTTCTTGCACCGCACGCACTGCCCGAAAAGCCCCGCCCCGCACTTCTTGCAGAACCTCGCCTCGGGCTTGTTGAGGAATCCGCAGGCGACGCAGGTCCCCTCGGGCTCCTCCTCGAGCACCACCTTCCTCTTGAGCCCCTTCCCCGAGGCGGCCTTCTCCAGGTCCCCGAGCAGCTCGTCGACGGAGAAGTACCGGTCCTCGGGCCTCTCCTCCAGGCACTTGAGCACTACCTGGTCGAGCCCCGGGGGCAGCCGGTCCGAGCGGATCGTCCTCGGCGTGTCTCCCGTCAGCATGTGGTACATCGTCGCCCCGAGGCTGTAGATGTCCGAGCGGTGGTCGGCGGCCTTCGCGTCGCGCTTCTGCTCCGGCGAGGCGTAGTCCACCGTGCCCATGCCGTAGCCCGAGACCGAGAGCTCCGAGCCCCCTCCCACCCGCGCCAGGCCGAAGTCCAGCACCTTCGGCGTCCCGTCGTGTGTCACCAGCACGTTCCCGGGCTTCACGTCGCGGTGGACCACGCGCTTCCTGTGGGCGTAGGAGAGGGCGTTCCCGATCCCGCGCAGGAGCTTCACGGCGTCCTCGACCGGGAGCTTGCCTTTCTCGCGGATCAGGTCCGTCAAGGGCTTCCCCTCGACGTACTCCATGACGATGTAGTGGCCCTCGGAGTCCTCGCCGACGTCGAAGACGGTCACGATGTTGATGTGGTTGAGCTGGGCCACGGCGCCGGCCTCCTGGAGGAACCGGGCGATGGCTCCGCGGTTCGAGGCGTCGCTGCCGAGGAGGCGCTTGAGGGCCACGACGCGCGGAGGGCTGAAGCGCAGGTCCTCGGCCTTCCAGACCACGCCCATGCCGCCCTGGCCAGCCTTGGCGATCACCCGGTAGCGGCCGGCGGCGGCGGGGGCCGTGGCGGTGGCAGCGACGGCCGGGCCGCCAGGCGCACCACGCAGGGTCCGCTGGTCCGAGAGGGTCAGCGAGGGGTCGGCCCCGGCTCCGGGGCCTGTCTCGAGCGCTGCCTCCGGCCGCAGCGTCCGCTCGGCGGAGAGGCTGAGGCTGCGGTCCGGGTCGGGGGCCGCAGGCGGGACCTCCCGCGCCGGGAGCCGGGTGCCGCACTCGCGGCAGAGCTTGAGCTCGTCGGGGTTCTCCTTGCCACAGGCTGGACAGTGCGCCATCGCTTACCTTCGCGGCGGAGCCATTGCGCCGCCAAACTCCTGAAACCTTGCGGCCTTCAAGATACGCCCGAGGCTGACGGCCACGCAAGCGCCGCCCCCGCCTTGTCTCGGGCAGCCGCCCCACCCGCTTGACTCCACCGCCAGGGGCCGGCCATCCTGACGCGAGCGTGAAGCCAGATGCTCCACCGCCCCCCAAGCACCAGCAACGAGCCGACGCCTTGAGACTCTCCAAGCGCCCCTGGGCATTCCTGTTCATGGCGTCCTTGCCGGCTCTGATTCCCGTCGTGGTCCTCCTCGGGGGGGAGGAGCCGAGCCCTTCCCCCGGCGGCTCGAGACCCGGCGCGCCCGATGGCCGCGGGCTTTCGGCCCACGATCCGTCCACGATCCTGAAGCACAGGGGCGTCTACTGGACGTTCACCACGGGCCGCGGCGTGACGTCGCTCCGCTCCGACGACCTCGTCCGATGGGAGCGCGGACCCGCCGCGTTCTCCGCTCCTCCCGCGTGGGTCAAGGACGTTGTGCCCTCCCAGAGGGGCCATTTCTGGGCACCGGACGTGATCGAGCACGAGGGGCGCTTCCTGCTCTACTACTCCGTCTCGGCCTTCGGACGCCGAACGTCCGCCATCGGCCTGGCCACGTCGCCGACCCTCGATCCGGGCGACCCGCGGTATGGCTGGACCGACCAGGGCGTCGTGGTCCGGACGGACGACTCGAGCGATCACAACGCGATCGACCCCTGCGTCGTCCGCGGGGAGAAGGGCACGCTCTGGATGGCGTACGGGTCCTTCTGGAGCGGGATCAAGCTCATCGAGCTCGATCCCAGGACGGGGAAGCGGATCGCCGAGGACTCGCCGGTCCACGCGCTGGCGCACAAGGACCAGATCGAGGCCGCGCTGATCCATCGCCGCGGCGGCCACTACTACCTCTTCCTCAACTGGGGCCGGTGCTGCCGCGGCGTGCAGAGCACGTACAACATCCGCGTCGGCCGCAGCCGGGCGATCACGGGCCCCTATCTCGACAAGGCCGGCGCCGACCTCCTCAAGGGGGGCGGCTCGCTCGTCCTGGAGACGGAAGGCCGCTTCATCGGCCCCGGGCACGCCGGGATCCTGAAGGAAGGCGAGCGGCACTGGCTGAGCTACCACTTCTACGACGGCGAGGACGGCGGCCGCTCGAGGCTGGCCATCCGCGCGCTCGAGTGGGACCAGGACGGCTGGCCGAAGGTCCAGGGAGAGATGAAGACGCCCCCGCCGACTCCGCCGGGGCGGTGAGGGTGCATTCCCCGAGTTGGGAGTCGCCGCGGCGGACCGGCGTGCCGTCACTCGGACGGCTTCGCGAGGGGGCGGACCTGGATGCCCTGGAAGGCGACCGATGCCTCCTTGGCGAAGAGGAAGATCCCGTCCCCGCGCTCTCCGGTGCGGCCGATCAGGGTCCGGCGGTGGTCCACGCACACATCGACGATCGTTCCCAGGAGGATGACCTCGAGGGTGAACGGCCGGCCGAGCCCCACGACATCGTCGATGGCGTGGGTGGAGTCCTGGCCCATGCCGCCGTCCCGTGGAGAGCCGAGCTGGACCCGCCTTCGGTGCGGATCGAATCGCAGCTCGCAGCCCTTCTCGTACCGGCCGCCGCCTCGCAGGCAGAGGCCGAAGTGCGCGGGATCGCCCTCCGGGACCACTTCGAGAGAGAGGCGAAGGTCCTGGCCGGCACCGCCCAGCAGGGCGGCCGCGAAGCCGCCGCGAGCCTGGATCCGGACCTCCTCGCCGGACCGCGACGCTCCGACTCCCAGCGCCTCGAAGGAGAGCGGGACCGGAGGACCCACGGGGGGGACCATCTCGGGGACGAACCGCGTCCCCAGGGTTCCATCCGAGTGCTGCAGCAGCTCCCGGAACACGGCGTTTCCGCCCCACCCCCCGTCCGGGAGCCAGGACACGTAGAGGCGCCGGTTGCCGGTGAAGGCGGCGGTCTTGGGCACGTAGAGCACATCCAGCCGGTTGGGCTTCGGCTGCGCCCACGGTCCGAGCGGCTGCCGCGAGATCCAGTACACGTGCTCGGCGAGC
Organism: Planctomycetota bacterium; assembly: GCA_016209535.1. Taxonomy (GTDB): domain Bacteria; phylum Planctomycetota; class UBA8108; order UBA8108; family SXIK01; genus JACQVW01. The sequence goes on from JACQVW010000492.1 coordinate 9,086, forward strand.
AGGTAGTACCAGCCGTTCCACTCGAACCAGTCCGGGCAGTCGGTGACGCGTCCCGGGACGAGGAACGGCTCCGAGAGCTTCCACGCCTTCAGGTCCTCAGAGATCAGGTGCGCGATGCAGCCGTCCCGGCCGTCGGTCAGGCGGGCGGTCACGAGCATGTGAAAGAGGCCCGTCGCCGGATCCTTGAAGACCGCGGGGTCGCGGTAGTGCATCGGATCGTAGCCCGGCCGGGGCGAAGCGAGCGGATGCGGCTGCGCCTTCTCGAAGCGGATGGCGTCCCGGCTGACGGCGACGGCCAGGTGCTGCCTGCCGTCGGGCATCCGGACCGCGTAGTGGCCGTAGTACTTGCCCTCGTGGAAGAACACGGAGCCGGTGCAGATGGAGCCTTCCCAGGGCTCCGTGATGGGGATGGCCAGGGGATGCTCTTCCCAGCGCACGAGGTCCGTGGTCGACACGTGCGCCCACTGGTGCGCGCCGAGCCCCCACTTGCTCCCGTGGTGACGCCGGTCGAACAGGTAGTAGAGGTGGAACCTTCCGTCGTGGAAGAACGGCATGCAGTCGCCGAGGCTCGCGTTGTGCCCGCGAGGCTTCCAGTAGGCGAGCCGGGCGCTCCTCTTCCCCAGGATCTCCTCGTCGCGCCGGGCGATCTCGGCCTTCCCGCCGCTCAGGACGGCGATCTCATCGTCCGCGATCGCCCGGCTCCACAGGGCCGCATGATCGACGCGGCCGCGGAAGCGGGCCTTCACGGCGCCATTCACCGACTCCGCCCCGATGAGGCACGGCTCCCGGTTCCCCTGCCGGAGGGAGCCGATCGGCCACTCCTCGTCGACGAGGATGCCATCGACGAAAAACTCCAGCTTGGCCCCGGAGAAGCGAGCGATCGCATCGTGCCAGCGCCCGGGGTCGATGCGGCTCACGGGCACCTCGACTCGGAGCGGGCGGTCCTTGAAATCGGTTCCCAGCTCGAAGCCCAGGACGACCGAGCCGGGCGCGCCCGTCCAGAAGAGGTTGTAGACGAGCGCCGCGTGGCCGCCGTGCTTGGAGAAGAGGGGAGTGTCGAGGGTGTCCGCGGGGACCTGGAACCGCAGGCAGAGGCTCATGGCGCCCCCCGTGAGGTTGAGCTCGCCGCCCGCGCCTTGACCCGCGGAAAGGTAGCCTCCCTGGAGCTCGGCGACGAGGCCGTCGCCGCCGCGCCGGAGCGACGCCTCCCTTTCGGGACCCTCGAGCGCGACGCCGGAGCGCACGGCGCCGGCGGTCGTGAGATCGCTCGGGCTGCCGGCGGCGTCCCTCCCGTCGGCCATGTGCCAGACGGCCACGGCATCGCGGAAGGGGCTCTCGCCGGCACCGCGGACCGTTCCGGCCAGGGCGAGGAGGAGGGAGCAGGAGAGAGCGAGGGACGGTGCGCGCTGTCGCGCCGGCATGTCGACGACCTTTCTCGAAGCGGACGGGATCGCGGCTCGTGCAGGGGTGGAGCGATTGTCGGCCGCCCCGCGTTGGGGGTCAAGGCGCTCGCCGCTCCGGGGAACGCGGAGGCGCAAGCGTTCACGCCGCGCTTCCGGACGTCGGAGCTCTTCGGGGCTTCGTGCCGGGTCCTGCTCGAGCACCGCGGCCAGGAGTACGTGCTCCTCATCACGGGCAACGGGGGCCTGGTCTTGAACCGTTGGAGCTCGTAGCGGCTGCGGGGACGCCCGCAACGGGGAGCGATCCTCGCCGTAGCTGTCGCGCCGCAGGAGCCTACCCAGCCCGACGCGCGCGAGCGCGGAGCAGGGCTGGATGGGGAGGGGATAGGGAGGGCGGGTCGGCGAGGTACTGCTCGACGTCGCATGGCGGGTCGAGCGTGTCCTGCCCGGGGCTGGGGAGGCAGCACGCACCCCCGACGTCCCGGACGCAGACCATTGACCTGACCGCGACAAGGAGTAAGGTTGGTGTGAGATTCGCGTCGCCAGCCCGAGAAATAGAAAGGCATGGGCGATGCCTGGCAAACCACATCAGCAGGAGAGCACGCATGGCAGTGGCCCTCGCTGGGACAGCAAGGTCCTACCCCTCGCGCCGAAGAGCCTTACGAGCTTGTGCTCAGGCTCTGCGCCAGATTGCAGCCTACAAGCTGCCTCGAGCCTTGCAGCGCCGGCTGCGGAGGATGCTGGAGGACAGGGAGCGGTTTGACGACACCGCACATGCGCAGCTCTTGACCCTCGCAGAGGCGGCGCAGGAGCGATCCCTCCAGAAGGTCAAGGCGCTTGCCGCCCTGAAGCTGCTGTCGGAAGCATTCCCCGAGTTGGGAATGGAGCCTTGGCACGAATAGGTCGGCAGCTCTATCGGCGCGTCTCCGACCGTGCGGAGCACCGCTGTGAGTACTGCAAGCTGCCGCAGGCTGCCGAGGTCATGGATCTGACCATCGACCATGTCATCCCGCGTGCGGAGGGCGGCCCGACGAGCCTCTCCAACTCGGCCCTCGCGTGCTTGTGGTGCAATGCTCACAAGTGGAAGTCCACGAAGGCCCTCGACCCTCGAACCGGACGCTGGGTCCGCTTGTTCCATCCCCGTCGTGATCGCTGGGAGGACCACTTCAAGTGGGCTCCAGAGGACCTCGCGCGGATCGAAGGCAGGACTGCCACGGGTCGCGCCACGGTCGACCTGCTGGAGATGAACTCCGGGCGGGCCCTGGCCATCCGGCGCTGGCTCATGCGTATCGGACTGCATCCGCCATAAGGGGTCGGGGAGGGCGACGTTGTCGGGAAGTCATGCGGAGACATGAGGCCGCCCCCGCCCGGGCGGTGACGCTGAGCGGTCCCGTCGAGGTCGTTCGAGCGCCCATTGCGCAGCCGCTCAGATGTTAGCCAGCCCCTCCCGCCAGCTCGGGTACCGCGGCTCGTAGCCGAGCTCCTGCCGCGCCTTCTCGATCGAGCAGCGCTTGCCGAGGTCCCGCGGGTCCGAGGGCAGCTCGGGCGGGGGGAGGCCCGCGAGCCTCGCGGCCTCCCGGTAGAAGTCGCCGCGGCGGACCGGCGAGCCGTCGGAGACGAGGTAGACCTCGCCGGCCCGGCCCCGCTCGAGGGCGAGGACGGCGGCCTCGGCCGCGTCCTCGACGCGCACCCAGTTCATCCACGCCTCGCGGCCGCCCCGCAGGACGCGTTCGTGCATCCCGGGCCGGCGGAGCCACTCGCCGGGCGAGCGGCCCGGCCCGTAGAGGCCGGCGAGGCGCACGACGACGGCGTGCAGGCCCCGCTCGCGTGCGAGGCGGAGGACGTCTTCCTCGCCGGCCCGCAGGGCCCGGTGGCGCTCGTCGGTGGGCTCGCCGGGGCTCGTCTCGTCGACCCAGGAGCCGTCCCTCGGAGCGTACACGCCGGTCGAGGAGACGAGGACGAAACGGCTTGGCGCCGGTCCGCCCGCCTCGAGGATGCGCTCGGCCGCGAGGGCGGGCCCGCGCCGGAAGGCGAGCTTGGCGTCGCCGCCGGGGCCCGGCGACACGCAGTAGACGGCGGCGCCGGGCCGCGAGATCCACGCAGCGCTCGCCTCGGGCGCCGCCAGCTCGAGGAGCGCCGGCTCGAAGCCCTGCTCGCGCAGCTCGTCGAGTCGCTCGGGCCGCCGCGTCGTCGCGGTCACCCGCGTCCCCCGGCGGAGGAGCGCGGCGCCCACGCGGCTCCCGAGGTAGCCGCAGCCGATGACCAGGACGCGGTCGAGGGGCATGGCTCAAGGCTCCGGCGAGCGTCCGGGGGCTGCCGCGCGGGGCGAGGAAGCTACAGCCTCACGGTGCGCTTGCCGCCATGCTCCTCGGCGGCCTTCTCGAATTCCTCGAGCCGGCCTTCGAGCTCCTTCCGGATCTGCTCCGGGGCGAGCCGGACCGCCTTCCGCTGCGTCTCCAGCGCCTCCTTGTGGAGGCCGTTCTTCGAGCAGGCGACGGCGAGCGTGTCGAGGATCGCCGCGTCCTCGGGCGCGAGCTCGGCGGCTTTCCGCGCCAGCTCGAGGGAGAGCTTCGGCTTCTCGTCCTTCGTCGCCAGGTCCCAGGCGACGGCGTTGAGGGAGCCCGCGTCGGCGCGGTCGCGGCCGTGGCGGAGGAGGTACTCGGCGACCCTGGCGAGCTTCCCGTCGTCCTTGGCGCGGTGGTGGTGGCCGAGGAGGATGCGGGCCTGCTCGAGGCCGTCCGGGCCGTCCTTCGACTTCTCGAAGTACGCCTCGAGGGCGCTCGCGTCCCTCCCGCGCGACTTTAGGTAGACGGCCAGCGAGAGGCGGCCCTCCGCCTGGCGCCGCAGCTCCGCGGGCGCCCCCGCCGCGTCGATCACCTTCCGGTACAGCTCCTCGGCCTTCTCGTAGGCGCCCCTCTCCTGGTGCTTCGCGGCGAGCTCCAGGACGGCCTCCAGGTCGGAGCCGTCCGCCGCCACGCGCTTCTTCAGCGCGGCGAAGGAGCTCCCGCCGATGATCCCCTTCAGCTCCGGGATGATCTTCGCCGGCGGCCGGAACCCGATCAGGCGGTCCACCTCTTCGCCCTTGGGGTCGGTGATGAGGAGCGTCGGGTATGCGCGCACCTCGTAGCGCCCGGCGAGCGCCCTGCCGGCGTCCTTCCCGGCGTTGACCTTCACGGCGATGAAGTGCTTCTCGAGGAGGGCCGCCACGTCCACGTCGGGGTAGGTCTCACGGACCAGCACCTTGCACCAGCCTCAGGTGTCCGTGTAGAAGTCGACAAAGATGAGCTTCTCGGTCTTCGAGGCCGCCTGGAGCGCGTCATCGAAGGTGCCCTCGAGGAACTTCACGCCCTCGGCGGCGGGTAGCGATGCGGCGAGGAGAAGGGCGATGGGGGTCATGGTGCCTCCTGCAGTGGATGGAACGGGTGGGGGAGCGGAGCGGCGCGGAACGCTGCGATCGTATGCCCCGCGGCCGGGCCCGTCAAAAGCTATCCGACGGCCGGGTCCGCGATCCCGAAGAGCATGGCCGCGTCGCCGGCGGGGGGGGCCGCGCCGCGGACCATGCGCTCCAGCGGGCGCTGGGGGCGGAAGCCCAGGCGCTCGGCCGCGAGGCGCGCCGCCGCGTTCGAGTCGGGGATGTCCCAGAAGACCGGCCCCGGGCCCGCGCCGGCGAGGAGCGCCGAGGCGAGGGCGAGGCCCGCCTCCTCCGAGACCGCCTCGAGGGGGCCGAGGTAGAGGGCCCGCGAGCCGGGGCGCAGGAGGCCGAAGCCCGCGAGCCCGCCGGCGCCCTCGGCGACGAGCGCCCGGACCGACCGGCCGAGGAGCCCGCGGAGGAGCGGCTCGCGCGGGGCACCGAAGGTGCGCTGATCGAGCCCGACGAGCGACCCGAGGTCCGCGGGTCCGGCGGCGCGCAGGCGCCGGTGCGGCCCGGGGGCCCAGGCGGCTCGCGCCGCTCCCGCCACCGCCCCGACGCCCACCTCCGCCCCCGTGCCCTGGCCTTCCCAGCGCGCGAGCGCCGCCACGGGGCGGAAGCCCAGCCGCTCGTAGAGCGGCCGGCCCGCGGGCGTCGCGTCGAGGAGGACGCTCCGCGCGCCGGCGGCCTCGAGCCGCTCGAGGCACCGCAGCATGAGCGCCGTCGCGATGCCCAGGCGCCGGTGCGCCGGGTCCACGAGCACCATGCCGATCCAGGCCGAGCCCGCGCCGTGGCGCGTCGTCGTGGCCGTGCCCACCAGGCGCTCGCCGCGCTCGGCGGCGAAGCACCCGTCCGGCTCGAGCTCGAGGAGGAGCCGCCAGTCCTCGATGGTCTGGTTCCAGCCCGCCGCGGCGCGCAGCGCATCGGCGGCGGGGAGGTCGGCGGGGGCGAGCGGGCGGAGGGAGAGCGAGAGCGGGGCGATCGGAGACATCTTCACCCGAGCACCGTCGCGACCACGCCGGCCAGCACGATCCCGTCGAAGGTCCCCGCGCCGCCGACGCTCGCGAGGGCCACCGGCGTGGCCTTGAGGTCGCGGAGGTGGAGGAGGTTCGCGCCGATCAGGGGCCCCAGGACCCCGGCGACGAGGGCGACGGGCGGCGCGAGGTCCGACTGGAGGAGGAGGGCGCTCGCCGCGGCCACGAGGGCCGGCACGAGCCCCGGCAGGGCGATCCCGACGCCCGCGACGGGCCGGGCGAGCTTCCAGCACACGACGGCGTTCACGAGGACGGCGATGAGGAGGGCGATGAGCGCGCGGGCGGGGTGCTCGAGCGCGGCGAGCCTCACGACCTCGTAGGCGGCGATCCCGAGGGGGATCAAGCAGCCGCCGGCGTTCACGGCGAGCACCGTCTGCCGGCGCAGCTCGCCGAGGTGGGGCAGGAGGCCTTCGAGGCCAAGGATCGCCAGCGGGTCGGCGCGCAGGTACCGCGGGCTCTCGGAGCGGCGGAGCGGGATGTCGACCGCGCTGCCCGCGAGCATGGCCAGGAAGTAGACGAGGGCGAGGTCCGGCGGGATCCCCAGCTTCCAGAGCGACGCCTCGAAGGTCTCACGGACGAGGAGGGGCAGGAGGATCGCGAGGGATCCGGCGAGGAGGAGCGTGAGGCAGCCGAGGCGTGGCATGGGGCGCAATCATCGTGAGGGCACGGCTGGTTCGCAACAGCCTAGTGCCGCTCACCGCCGCTCGAACACGAGCACGTGCTGGTGCGGCAGGAAGCCCTTCACCTCGACGAGCTTGAAGCCCGCGGGCTCGATCTCCGAGCGGACCTGCTGCACCGTCGTGCGGTGGAGCGCCTTGATCGGCACCGACGGGTCCTCGCCGCGGTACTCGACGAGGACGAGGCGGCCCGGCCTCTTGCCGTCCGCCGCCGGCCGCAGGCTCTTCAGCAGGCCCGCGAGCGCCTCGGCGGGCCTCGCGAGCTCGTGGTAGACGTCGACGAGGAGGGCGAGGTCGACGGCGCCCTCGGGCAGCTTGGGGTCCGTCTCGGTGGCGAGGACCGCCTCGACGTTCTTCAGGCCCGCCTCGGCGATGCGGCCGCGGAGGAGCTCGAGCATCTCCTCCTGCAGGTCCGTGGCCAGGACCCTCCCCGTGGGCCCGACGCGCCGCGCCAGGCGGAGCGTGAAGTAGCCCGCGCCGGCGCCCACGTCCGCCACGGTCGCGCCCTCGGCGATCGCGAGCGCTTCGAGCACCTTCTCGGGCTGCTCCGTCTCCTCGCGGTCATGGCGGAGGAGCCAGTCGGCGGCCTGGTACCCCATGACCGGCGCGACCTGCCGGCCGCGGTAGAATCCCTTCTCCGGAGCCAGGCCCGGCAGCGTGCTCGCGTCCGCGGGCCCGAGCCGCTCGGCGGCGAGGGGCATGTCCTCCGGGACCCAGAGGGTGACGCGCCCCGACGCGGCCCACTCGAGAGCCCGCGCCGCGAGGAACGCGAGGGCGCCGCGCTCGCGGGCCGCGGCCTCGGGCGCCTCAAGGGCCAGGACCGTGACCGACCCGGCGCCCGCGGCGCGGGTCCAGAAGACCGGGGGAGCGTCTCCCGCGTCGAGGCGCGCCCTCGCCAGCGCCGTGACTCCGTCAACGCCGCGGCAGGTGAGCGTGGCGCGGGCGAGCCAGAGGTGCGTGACGCACTGCGTCGCGGGGTGGCTCTGGTCCGGGATCTCGATCGCGATGCCGCGGAGCCCGTCCCTCCCGTGGACCCGGCGGCCGAGGAGCGCCGAGTACCGCGCCGAGCCCGGGAGCGCCGCGGCTGCGGCGCCCACCACGACGAGGTCAAGGCCCTTCGCGACAGCACCCTCCAGGGCGCCGGCGGCGTCCTCGCCCCCCTGCGCCAGCGCCTCGAGCGAGCGCTCGTCGAGGAGCACGGCATCGGCGGACGCGATCGCCTCGGCATCGAGCTTGCGGTCTCCGAGCGGCGCGCAGCGCGCGCCGGCCTTCTCGAGGAGCTTCTCCGGGCCCTTGGCCTCGCTCTCGGGGACGAGGCCCGGGACGAGGACGCGCACGTCGGCGCGGGCCTGGCTCCAGGCGGCCGGCGCGCCGAGCCAGAAGACGACCACGGCCGTCGCGGCCACGGCGGCCAGCGCCCGCGAGGTCGCCAGCCCGCCGCGCATCTCCTCGTCACCTCACGCGCCCGATTCGGGCTGCGTCTCCCACCACTCCCGCCAGGCCGCCGCGTGGTGCTCCACCCACTCCGTCGCGGCCACCTCCCAGCCCACGTCGTGCCCTGCCTTCTGGCTCATGTGGTACTTGTGCTCCTCGATCTGCTTGAGCTGCTGCTGGCTGTCCCGGCGCATCTTGTCGCGGCGCCAGGGAATGCACACGCCGGACTCCCAGCTCCTCAAGGTCTCCTCCAGGGGCGCCTGGCGGTCGAGGCTGATGGAGAGGAAGAACCGGTGGACGAGGATCGCCCGCCTCTCGGAAGGCCAGTACTTGGCGAGGAGCGAGTGCGACATCAAGTGGCTGTCGTGGCTCTGGTGGCTCTCGGCCTGTTGCCCGGGGTTCTCCACGGTGCACGACCCGCAGGAAGGACTCGCCGCTCGAGGGCTCGAAGGGTTGTCGATCACGTCAATTCGCGGGACTCAAGGGCCTTGCGGACCGTCTTGGCCCGCTGATGAGATCGTCAAGGGGCTGCGTTGGACCTTCGGGATTATCTTCGGCCCAACGGCGTACAGGTCCCCTACGATACCAGCAAAACTCCCCATGGCAACGAACCGTTTTTCCCGGAACCCGGCGGGGAGCGGCCCGAATCCGGGCCCGGAGCTCCGTGGAGCCCAGCCCGCGGTTTCCCGGAACCTGGCCCGGAAAGGGCGTTACCGGCCCTCGGAGCTCAGGGGGACGAGGTAGCCCTCGAGGCTCGGGAGCGCGGCGTTGGCGCGGCCGTAGATCGTGAGCGACACGGGGCGCTCGACGTCGATCGAGGCCAGGTCGAGCGTCTCGATCGCGGGCCGGCAGTCAACCACCGCCCCCGCCTCCCGCGCGATCAGGATCCCCGCGGCCACGTCCCAGACGTTGGCGCGGCAGAAAGACGCGGCGAGGGTCCCCGTGGCGAGGTAGGCCAGGTTCACGATGAGGCTGCCGAGGATCCGGTGCTTGGCCGGTACGGTGAGCCGGACCCGGCGGTGGAGGCGCGACGTGGTGCCCACGGAGCAGAGGTCGCTGTACTCCGTGACCGTGGAGCTGTGGATGCGCGTCCCGTTCAGGAACGCGCCTTCCCCGCGCCGCGCGTGGAATATCTGGTCCACGGCCGGGAGGTAGATCCAGCCCGCCGCCGGGCCCTGGCGGTCCCAGAGGGCGAGGCTCGGGCCCCAGTAGACGACGCCTTGCGTGAAGTTCGTCGTGCCATCGATGGGGTCGAGGATCCAGTAGCGGCTCGGGTCGCGCCGCACGTTCCCGCTCTCCTCGCCGAGGAAGCTGTCGCCGGGGCAGCGCCTCGAGAGGAAGTCGAAGACGCGCCGCTCGGTCTCGACGTCGTACTCGGTGACGACGGATTCCCCGTACGTGCCGCCCTCCTTTAGCTTGACGTCGGCCTTCTCGAGCTTGCGGTACCCCTCGAGCTGGTACGCCCCGACCTCGCGGAGCAACGCTTCGATCTCGGAGAAGTCGAAGTCCATCCCGTGGTCTCCTTGCGTCACTTGTACTGGAGCTGGTGCAGCTTGTGGTAGATCCCGCGCCTCTCGAAGAGCTCGGCGTGCGTCCCCATCTCGCGGATCTCGCCCTTGTGGAGGACGATGATGCGGTTCGCGCGGCGCAAGGTCGAGAGGCGGTGCGCGATGACGATCGACGTGCGCCCCCGGAGCAGCTTCGCGAGCGCGTCCTGGATCAAGACCTCGGTCTCCGTGTCGACGTGGGCCGTCGCCTCGTCGAGGACGAGGAGGTCCGGGTCGTGGACCAGGGCCCTGGCGAAGGCGAGGAGCTGCCGCTCGCCGGAGCTCAGGGTCGCACCGCGCTCCTTCAAGACGTGCCCAAAGCCTCCCGGGAGGCGCAGGATGAAGGGCTCCGCGTTCACGTGGCGGGCGCACTCCTCGACCCGCGCGTCGGGGATGTGCCCGTCGCCGAGGCGGATGTTGTCGCGGATCGACCGCGAGAAGAGGAAGACGTCCTGGAGCACGATGCTGACGCGCCTCCGGAGATCTCGGGGGTCGTGCTCCCGCACGTCGATCCCGTCGAGCTCGACGGAGCCCCGCTGCGGCTCGTAGAGGCGGCTCAGGAGGCTCGCGATCGTGCTCTTCCCGGCGCCCGTGGCGCCCACGATGGCCACGGTCTCGCCCGGCTCGACCGCGAAGCTCACGCCCTTGAGGACGTGCTCCCCGCCGGCGTACGCGAACCAGACGTCCTTGAGCTCCACCCTGCCTCGGGGGCCGGGCCCTCTGCCCGACGGCGGCGCCTGCGGCGGCTCCACCGGCGAGTCGAGGACCTTGAAGATCCGCTCGGCGGCCGCCATGGCGGCCTGGAGCACGTTGTAGCGCTCCGCCATGTCGCGGATGGGCTGGAAGAACCTGCCCAGGTACTGCCAGAAGAGGAAGAAGCCGCCGAACGTGAGCGCCCCTTCTCCCAGGAGCCGCCCGCTCTTCCAGACGATGGCGGCGAGCGCCGCCGTGCCCAGGAGCTCCACGGCGGGGAAGTACAGCGAGTACGCGAGCACGGTCTTCTGGAAGGCGTCGAGGTACCTGCCGTTGACCTCGGCGTACCGGCGGAAGTTGCGCTCCTCCTGGTGGAAGAGCTGGATGATGCCCATCCCCTGGATCGACTCCTGGGTGAAGGCGTTCAGGTGCGCGAGGTGGCCCCGCTGGTCGCGGTAGTACTCCCGCGCCTTCGCGCGGAAGACGAAGGTCACGGCGAGCAGGATGGGCACCACGGCGAGGGTCACGAGGGCCAGGGTCGCGTTGAAGACGACGAGGGTCACGGTGATGGCCGCGAGCACCATGACGTCGGCGACGAAGGTCACGACACCGCTGGTGAAGAGCTCGTTCAAGGCCTCGATGTCGCTGGTGATCCTCGTGACGAGGCGCCCGACGGGGTTCCTGTCGTAGAAGCTCAAGGGCATCCGCTGCAGGTGCTCGAAGAGCTCGAGCCGGAGGTCGAGCATGACGCGCTGGCCGATCGTGGCCATGGCGTAGATCTCCAGGTACCTCAAGGCCATGAGGGCCGCCGAGATCGCGCCCAGGGCGAGGACCAGGATGAGGAGGCCGCCCAGGGCTCCGGAGGGCGCGGCACTCCCAGGGTCCCCGGCACCCACGGCGGAGCTCAGCGGGCCATCGATCGCGAACTGGAATATCACGGGGCTCGCCACGCCGAGGGCCGTCACCACGACGATCAGGGCCGCGACGGCTGCGATGCGGCCCCGGTAAGGCAGCCCGTAGCGCAGGAGGCGGCCCATGAGCCTCCGGTCGAAGGCCCTGCCGAGGACCACGTCCTCCTGGAATTGGTCGGACGCCGCCACGGCTACATGTGCTCCAGCTCGTCCGAGAGGAGCTGCATGCGGTAGATGTCGGCGTAGATGCCGTCCAGGCGCAGGAGCTCCTCGTGGGTGCCCTCCTCGGCCACGGCGCCGGCGCCGAGCACGTAGATCCGGTCCGCGTGCCGGATGCTCGAGATCCTGTGGGAGACGACGATGGTCGTCACGCCCCTCGTGGCGCCCTTCAGGTTCTCGAGGATCTCCTCCTCGGTCTGGGTGTCGACGGCGGAGAGCGCGTCATCGAGGATGAGGATCGCGGGCTTCACCAGGAGGGCCCGCGAGATCGCCGCCCGCTGTTTCTGGCCGCCCGAGAGGGTGACGCCGCGCTCGCCCACGAGCTCCTCGTAGCCGCGGGGGAGCTGGTCGATGTCCTTCGAGAAGCGCGTCGTCTCGGCGACGTCGTAGATGTCCTCCGGCTCCGGCTCCTCGACGCCGAAGGCGATGTTCTCGCTCACGGTGCGCGAGAAGAGGAAGCTCTCCTGGGGCACGAAGCCGATGGAGCGGCGCAGGAGCTCGAGGGGGAGCCGGTTCACGTCGATCCCGTCGACGAAGACCGAGCCGTCCGGGACGGGGTAGATCCTCGGGATCAAGCTCACGAGCGTCGACTTCCCCGAGCCCGTGCGGCCCACGATGGCCACCGTCTTCCCGGCCGGGGCCTCGATGGAGACGTGCCTCAAGACCGGTACCGCGCCGTAGGAGAAGGTCAAGCCCCGGATGGACACCGCGCCTTCGATGGCGCCCAAGGCGGGGATGCTGGGGCTCGGCGGGTCCTTCACCGCGGGCTCGACGGCGAGGACCGCCTTGAGGCGGTCCACGCTCGCCCTGCCGCGCTGGAACTGGTTCACGATCCACCCGATCGAGATCATGGGCCAGATGAGGGCCAACTGGTAACCCGCGAGCTTGACCAGTTCGCTCAGCTCGAGGCTCCCGCGCAGCATGAGGAGGCCGCTCACGAGGAGGAGGGCGATCATGGACGCATCGCCCACCCCGCCGAGGATGGGCTGCATGATGGCCTGGATCCTCGAGACCTCGAGGTTCCGCTCGAGGTAGCGCTGCGCGATCTCGCCGAAGGCGCGGATCTCGTGCTCCTCCTGGGCGAACGACTTGACCACGCGGGCGCCGGCGAAGTCCTCTTGCGCCGCGGAGCTGAGCTCCGAGAGCGTCTCCTGGGTCCTGAGGACCGAGGCGTGGACTCGCGGCCCGACCATCCGCACCGCCAGCGTGAGGAGGGAGAGCGGCACCATGACGCAGAGCGTGAGGGCCGGGCTCACCGAGAGCATGAGGGGGACCGCCGCGGCGAGGAGGACGAGGGTGCGCGCCGAGTACATGACGACGGGCCCCGCGATCGTGCGGACGGCCTCGACGTCGGAGGTGATGCGCGCCATGAGGTCCCCCGTGCGCGCGTGCTTGAAGTAGAGCTGGTCGAGCGCCTGGAGGTGGCGGAAGAGGCGGTTCCGGAGGTCGAACTCCGTCTTCCGCGAGGCGCCGATGACGAGCCACCGCACGGCGAAGAGGCTCGCGGCGCCCAGCGCGCTCAAAGCGAGGAGCCAGAGGAGGACGCGCCAGAGCTCCTCCGTCTGTCCCGGGCTCCGCTCGAGGACCTCGACGGCTTCCCCCGTGAGGTAAGGCGTCGAGAGGCCCGCCGCGACGGAGAAGGGCACGAAGAGGAGCCCCAGCGCGTACCCGCGCCAGTGAGGCCGCACGTAGGGCCAGATGAAGCGGAGGGTGTCCACGCGGGCCTACTTCCCAATCGCGTACAACCGCTTCCAGGTGCGCAGGTAGATCCTCCCGCCCGAGACGGCCGGCGTGGAGTAGATCGGCTCGCCCATGCCGATCTCGGCGACCGTCTCGAGGCCGGGGGTCGGCCCTGAGGCGGCCTCGGCGCTCACGCCCGCCCCGTCGCGACCGCGCCAGGAGGGCCAGTCCTCGGCGGCGGCCGCCAGGACGCCGAGCGCGCCGCAAGCGGCCAGCGCGTGCAGGGGGATCGGCTTCGGTGGTGCCCGGCTCATGAGTGCCTCGACATGATCCCTGGCGCCGCGGAGCAGTCAAGCCCGTGCCGCGACCGGCAGCTCCCCCCGGCCGTCGCGATCGACCGCCGGAACCGGCCGTTGCCACCCCCCTGCCGGAATGCTAAGATCGGACCCAGTTCCATGCCCTGTCAGGGAGTAGGGGAAAGCTAGTATCCCGAGGAAAAACCGATGACGCGTCCTGCCCTTGTGCTCGCGGCCGCTCACGTGGCCTTGCTCTGCGCCTCGCCGGCGGCCTTCGCCGTCAACCGATTCGTGATCAACAACGCGAACGTGCCCCTCGGGTCCACGGGCAACGCGGTCCCCGTCCTCGCGGACGTGGACCAGGACACCTACGGGTTGTCCCTCCACATCCAGTTCGACGGATCGAAGATCCGCGTCGTCTCGGTCCAGGCCGGGGCCGCGGTCGCCCCCCTCGCCCCGGAGTACTTCGACGGCACGATCACGGCCAGCCCGGGCCGCGTCGTCTACGGGACGGTCTTCGATCTCTCGAACCCCATCACGAAGAAGCTCGCGGCGGGCGCTGGGAAGGAGATCCTGAAGCTGTCGGTCGACGTCCTCGCGGCGTCGCCGACGACGGTCCTCCTCGACCTCGTGAACGTGCCGGGGAACCCCTCGCGCTTGAACGTCATGACGAACCAGAACGGCGACTCGGTCGCGCCGGCGCCGACCCTCGTCGACGGGACGCTGACGCTGGTGAGCCTCGCGCCCAACATCCAGAGCTATACCGGGAACAGCGGCCCGCCCGGGACGGAGTTCTTCGTGGTGGGCCAGAACTTCAACCAGCCGGGGCTCGCGGTGACCGTGTGCGCGAAGACGGCGGCCTTCGCGCTCCTCGGCGACAACCAGACCCTGCGCGTGACCGCGCCCGCCTGTGCGGTGGGGCCCGCAGAGGTGAAGGTCTGCACGAGATTCGGCTGCGACTCGGACCCCGCGGGCTTCACCTACGAGGCGGGGCCGCAGCCGCCGGTCATCGACGCGATCCTCGACAACAGCGGCTCCGCGGGGAAGAAGTTCTTCGTCGTGGGCCAGAACTTCAACTCGCCCGGGTTCAAGGTGAAGGTCTGCGGCGTCGACGCCACCTTCACGGTCCTCGGCGACAACCAGACGGCCGAGGTGACGGCACCGACCTGCGGCACGACGGGCTGGGCGCAGGTCCAGGCGTGCAACGACGTGGGCTGCGATACCGAGCCGAACGGGTTCGAGTACCTGGTGACGACGAAGCCCTTCGTGCGCGGCAACGCGAACAACGACGCCAACGTGGACCTCTCGGACGCGGTCTTCACGCTCAACTACCTCTTCGCCGGCGGGGCGACGCCGGTCTGCCTCGACGCCGCCGACGCGAACGACGTGGGCAGCGTGGACCTCTCGGACCCGATCTACCTCCTCAACTTCCTCTTCCAGGGCGGGAATCCGATCCCGCCGCCTTACCCCGCCCCCGGCACCGACCCGACGCCGGACGTGATCGGCGACTGCGTGTAGCCGATCGACTCGAACCGCCCTGCAAGGCCTGCGGTCCAAGCAGGTAGTCCCGCGCTTCCCGCGGAGCCTCGCGGTAGTCCCGTCTCGCGGTAGTCCCCCGCGGTAGTCCCATCTTGACGCGGCCCCGCCCGCCTGGGGACACTATCGCCCCGTTTTCGCGGAGCGTAGCCTGTACCCCCTCTCAACCCTGCGGCCGAAAGAGCCATGAACAAAGCGATCCGCACTCGACTCTCGGTGATGATGTTCCTCGAATACGTGATCTGGGGGTCCTGGCTGCCCCTGCTCACGGACTACCTTACGTCGGTCCTGAAGTTCACGGGCCTTCAAGCGGGCTGGATCCAGAATACTTTCGCGATCGCTTCCCTCGTCGGGATGTTCCTCGGCGGCCAGCTTGCCGACAGGTATCTCGCACAGGAGAAGTTCCTGGCCCTGAGCCACCTCGTGGGCGGCATCAGCATGCTCCTGCTCCCGATGCAGACGGCATTTTGGCCGTTCTTTCTGATCATGCTCGTCCACTGTCTGTTCTACGTCCCGACCCTTTCCGTGACGAACGCGATTGCCTTCGCCAACCTGAGGGATTCACAGAGGGACTTCGGGTACGTGCGGGTCTGGGGAACGATCGGCTGGATCGTCGCGAGCTGGCCCTTCATCTTTATCTTGGGCGAGGCGGCGGGCGGCGCGGCAAAGACGGCGGAGGAGCTTGAGGGGCTGCGCCGGGCTTTCAGCAGTCTCTTCACCGTGGCTGGGGGAGCATCGGTTGTTCTCGCGGGTTTTTGCTTCCTCTTGCCGCACACGCCTCCCGCGAAGGGCGAGGGTCAGGAGTTCGCGCCCTTGGAGGCGCTGAAGCTCCTCGCCG
>JACQVW010000495.1 GCA_016209535.1 Planctomycetota bacterium
CGGCGCCGTCCCCGAGGAACGCCGAGACCTCGTCATCGGCCCAGTCCGGGACGGCGAGGTCGAGGTGCGCGTCCCCGTCGAGGTCCGCCGCGGCGCTCGTGAGCGACGTCGAGCCCGTCTCGAGGTCCCCGGTCCCGATCCTCCCGAAGCCGCCCGTGCCGTCGCCGAGGAGCACCGCGACGCGCTCGCCGTGCGACACGGCGAGATCCTGGCGGCCGTCCTGGTCGAGGTCTGCGGGGAGGACGAAGCTCGTCGTCCCGAAGCCCTCGAGGGTCCGCCGCGAAGGGAAGCCTCCGGCCCCATCGCCGAGGAGCACCGTGGCGGTCTCGCCGACGGAATCGGCCGTGACGAGGTCGAGGCGGCCGTCCCCGTCCAGGTCTCCCAGGGCGATCGCCGTCGGGGCCTTCCCCGCGGTCACGGCGGGCGCCGGGGTGAACTCGCCCGCGCCGTCGCCGAGGAGCACCGAGACGTTGCCGTCGTCGCGGTTGCACGCGGCGGCGTCGAGGTGCCCGTCGCCGTTCAAGTCCGCGGCCACGAGGCGCAGCGGGAACCGGCCCAGCGGCACGTGCGAGCGGTGCTCGAGCCCCCCGAGGCCGTCGCCGAGGAAGAGCATGAGGTCGTTCTGCTGGAAGCTCACCGTGGCGGCGTCGGTGCGACCATCCTCGTCGAAGTCCCCCGTCGCGAGGGAGAGCCCGTGGGTCTCCTCCCCGCCGTGCCCCCCGGCCGGCTCCCGCGGCTCGAGGACGCCGCCCGCCCTCACGAGGAAGATCGAGATGTCGTGCGTGTGATGGTTCGCGACGAGGAGGTCCTGGATCGCGTCCCCGTCGAGGTCCGTCGCGACGACGCTCGCGGGGCAGATGCCCGTCGGGTAGGTGAGGGGCTCGAAGGCGAGCTGCGCCTCGAGGGGCCCGGCCGCTCCGGCGATGAGCCAGGGGAGCAAGCCGGCGGCGAGACGGATCGGGGAACCGGGACGCAACGGGGACATGGGACGCCTCCTTTCGCGGACCTCTCCCCCGATTGTCGGCCCAGGGCGTGGGGCCCGTCAAGGCCGCGAGGCCTCCTCGAGGCGCGCCACCTCCGCCGCCAGCCGTTCGCGCTCGGCCCCGAGGCGCGCCTCCTCGGCGGGCGTCAAGGACCCTATCCTCTTGCGACGATGGATCTCCTGGGCCGCATGGCTCAGCCTCAGGCGGGCCATGTAGAGGTCCGGCTCCTCGACGAAGCCGAAGCACTGGTGCCAGGCCGCGCTCGCCTCGTTCCCGGGATGGTAGCGGCTCTGGAGCCGGCGCTCGCCGCGGGCGTGGAGGTCGTTCATGGCCGCGCTCACGAGGACCGTGGCGAGGCCGCGGCGGCGGCGCTCGGCGCGCACGAGGAGGCAGTCGAGGAGCGGCCCCTCGCCGGTCCGCACGACGAACGCCGCGCCGGTCACCTGCTGCCCCTCGCGCGCCAGGCGCGAGGCGGGCAGGGGCTCGCCCCGCCGGCCCGCGAAGTAGTCCCGGACGTACTCCTCCGCCCTCTCGCGCAGCTTCGAGGGCGGGAAATCGCAGAACTCGGCGGCGTCGGCGAAGGCGGCCGCGAAGGCCAGGGCGAGGGCCGGCCCCGCCTCGGGGCTCACGGCCTCGAGCCCCTGCGCGGCATCCAGCGGGCGCAGCGCGACCTCGATCGCGACCGGCACGAGGATCTCCCGGGGCGTGATGTGGGCCTTGCCGCCGTAGTACTCGTGCTTCCAGCCGAGCTGGCGAGGGAGGCGCAAGAACTCCCCGAGGGACATCTCGACGTGCCGGCTGCGCATGCCGCAAGCATAGCCCGGCCCTCCGTCACTCGCAGCCCGGGAACTCCTCGCACGCGAGGCCGCCCTTCGTCCCGGCGAAGCCGCAAGTGCGGAACGGCTCCGGCGGCGCCGGGCCTCCGAGATACAGGTAGGCGAGGAGCGCGACCGGGTCCGAGACGTCGACCGCCCCGTCCGCGCCCACGTCGGCGCTCGCCACGCAGGGCAGGGCCTCCGGCGCGCCGAGGAAGAGGTGCTGGAGCGTGAAGACGGCGTCGGAGAGGTCGATCGCGCCCGAGTCGTCGGCGTCGGCCGCGTCGTAGCAGGCGATGCGGCGGACGCCGAGCCCGAAGAAGAGGTCCGCGAGCGTCGCCAGGGGGTCGCTGATGTCGACCTTGCCGTCGCCGTTCGAGTCGGCGCGGAGGAAGGTGATGATGTCGGGCGCGATGCCCAGGAGGCCGGTCACGAAGACGAAGCTCGCCGCGCTGTCCTGGGTGTAGTCTATGTCGCCGTTCGCGCTGACCCTGTTCGGCACGGGCGCGCCCTTGCCCTTGCCCCCGTCCATGAACCGTAGCTCCGTCGAGCGGGCAGCCGTCTCGGGCCTGACGCGGAACCGGAACCGGAGGACCTCGTTGTCCCGGCCCGCCGGGAGGCCGATCGGGCGGTTGAAGTCGATCACGACGGCGCCGATGGCGAATCCATCATCGACGCCGGCGTTCCCGAGCGTCGCGTCCGCGTTGTTGAATTCAAAGGTGGCGAAGGAGAACTCGCTCCCGTCGGGCTTCCGCCAGATCGGCTCCGCGTCGAGCCCCTCGAGGACCCCCTCGTCGTAGTCGAAGGAGTACGAGTAGCCCTGGACCTCCTGGTCCGCGCGGATCTGGAAGACCACGTCGGCGACGCCGCCCGGCGGCGCCGTCCCGCCCACGAGCTCGTACTCCGCGTTGATGGGCGGAGGGGGCGGCTCGTCGGGCTCGTCGCAGCGCTCGGAGGCCGCCACGTCGGACAGCACGCTCAAGACGCCGCTCCCGAGCGCGGGCCGCACCGAGCGGCCCGTGTCGACCTCGACGAGCTCGCCCGACTCGAGCACCGCTTCGTAGTCGCCGGCCCGCGTGCCCTTCGCGAGGCAAAGCTCGATCTCGACGACGGGCTCGAGCGGGCCGGGCGGGATGCTGGTGGGCCTCATGACGAGCCCGCTCGAGACCGCGAAGCGCAGGCGGTCGCCATCGAGCCTTCCCTGGAAGTACATGCCGGAGACGAGCTCCGTGGCCTGCTCCCGGACCCCCGTGACCAGACCCGGAGGGAACCGCAGGGTCCCGCCGTAGGTCGTGACGGTAACTCCGCTCCCGAGCGCGATGAGGAGGTGCGCGCTGCCGTCGGCTCCGCCCTCGGCGATTCCGCTCGCCACCTCGAGCCGCGCCGCGGGATCCTCGAGGGCCGAGCCCCCGCCGTAGGACTGACAGTCCATGGGGATGAGCCTCGCGAAGTCGGTCTCGTCGGCGGTCGGGTCGGGGCCGGGATCGGGGAAGGGCGCTGGTGGGGTGAACCCCGCCCCCAGCACGTGCTCGAGGATTGCATCTCCGTCCGGTATGTCCACGCCGCCGCTGTCGTTGGCGTCCGCCGCGTCCATGCACGGCATCGCGCCCGTGCGGAAGAGGAAGGCGAAAACCGCTTCGGCATCCGCGAGGGACACCACGCCGTCCGAGTTCGCGTCGCCCCGCACGAAGTCCGCGGCGCCGAGCGGGATCGCGGACCCGAGCGCCAGGAGAGCCGTCGCAACCCATCGTCTTCGCATGTTGACCTCCAACGATCTGTCTTTGTACCCGAGAGAACGCGGGTCTCTCTGCGCAAACCGCCTGCCGCGCCGAAGGCCCGGATCGAGGCGGCGATGCAGGCCCGCCGCGACGAAGGAGTTAGCGGAGCCGCGCTCTACCGCGGGGTGGAGGCCTGTAAACCTGCCTTAACAGCCCGCCCGCGCGAGGTGCAATCGAGAGGTAGATGCGCCGGCGCGGCGCGATGGGTAGAGTGGGATCCCTGGGCCCGCTTGCTCAGCAGCGCGGGTAAGACTCGCAGCCCAGGTAACCGGGTGAGCCGACTTTGTCCGGATCGACCCCGCAAGGCGCCGGAGGCGGGCCGGGCGGGGCCGCCGGCGGGCCTCCCAGGAAGAGGTATCCCAGCTCCGCGATGGCGTCGGAGATGTCGACGCTTGCATCGTTGTTGAAGTCGGCCGCCTCAAAACAACTCGGCCTTTCGGTCCCGAGAAAGAGGAAGCCCAGGACAAGGATCGCGTCCGAGATGTCCCCGTTTCCATCGCCGTTGGGATCGCCGCGATGGAAGAGATCCGCAAGCGGATTGGCCCGGAACTTGAGCCGCAGCAGGCAGACGTCCGCGATGCCATCCCCGTTGGTGTCGCTCAGAGTCCCTGCGGCCACGTCGCACGGATCGGGCAAACCGTTCAAGTCGCAATCTCCGCTCCAGCCGGAGTAATTGGGGAGGACCTTGACGAAGTCATCCCCCTGCGTGTGCTCACCTACCGTGAAGACCACGTCCGGCAAGCCGCTGCCGTCGATATCGGCCGTGATGACAGCAAGGGGAACTTCCCCTCCGGGGACCTCTCTGGGCGGGCCGACGCCTCCCTTGCCATCGTTGAGCCAGACACCGACCGTATTGATGTCCGGCTCGGTCACTATGAGGTCTGAATCGCGGTCCCCATCAAGATCGGCGAGGGCAACGTCCAAGGCGCTGGGCGCCGGCAGCTCCAGCTTCGCAGGACCGAACGTTCCCGTCCCATCGTTCAGGTGCACGCTGACCTTCTCCCCGACCGGAAAGCTGAGCACCAAGTCGGCATCGCCGTCTCCATCGAGGTCGTCCGCGGCGGCTCGCCCGGCAGTGTCGTTCAAGACGAGGTCCGATGCTATCTCGAGAGCACCGTCCCCTCGGTTGCGAAGGGCCACCAGGCGGTGTCCGCAGGCAAGAAGGTCCCAGTCCCCATCAAGATCCACATCAACCGCCGTCGTGAATACGGCGAATGTCCCAAGAGGAAGAGGAGACCTCGTCGCGGGCCGGAAGCCTTGAGGGCTGTTTACGAGGACCTCCATCTCTTGGCCAACCGTCGCGAGGTCGGGCAGCCCATCGCCCGTCAGGTCTGCGGCCAGCAGGCCGCCCGATTCCCCGGCGTTCAGGAAAGCGGGATCGGCGAGGAACCCCCCGTCCCCGCCGTTCCAGAACAGCGAGATAGCAGTGTCCAAGGAGGAAGTCGAGAAGCGGCCGTCCTTCGTGGCGAGGTCAATGTCCCCATCCTGGTCGAAGTCCCCGGCGACGATGGGGTCTGGATTCGAGGACATGGATTCGTTCGGCGCATTGGCGACGACGGGATAGCGGACCTCCGACAGGAACGTGCGCTGCGCGCTGTTGAGGAGCACTGAGATGTCATTGGATTCCCGGTTGGCCGTGGCGACGTCCAGGTCGGCGTCGCCATCCAGGTCGGCAGCCAGCACGGCGTAGGGATTCGCCCCCACGGGGAAGCCTTCAGCGGGCGCGAGCGCAAGATGGGGCTTCAAGTCGCACTCGTCCGGCATCTCGTTCGAGTTGCAGTCGGGGGTCCGCCCCGACCGGATCTCTTCGAGGTCCAGTAGACCGTTGGCGTTGCAGTCGTTCAGCTCGAGGTCGCACTCGTCAGGCACCCCGTTTCCATTCCGATCCTGGCTGTGGGCGGGCTCGCTGACTTCGAGGAAGCCGAGGAGGGGCATGGTTTCGCCCCCACTCAAAGCTACTTCCGCCAAGCCATCGCCGTCGAAGTCTCCGCCGGCAGCCGCCGCATCTTGGATTGGCTGCACGTAAGCCACGCTGCGCCGGCTCAGCGTCCCGCCCGCCAGCGCGCGCGTCACCTGAACGTCGTTTCCTCTCGCAACGAGGTCCAGCCGGCCATCTCCGTCCACATCCAAGGCCTCATTCAAGAAACGCGCTGGCACCGGGAAGCTGATGGCTTCCTCCCGGAAGATGAAGCTGCCGTCGTTCCAGAGGATTCGACTGTCACCGCTAGTTTCCAGCACTAGGTCCTTGTCACCGTCTGCGTCAAGGTCGAGGGGCACCGCGGTGTAAGGTCGAGCCGTCATCGCTTCTAGGCGCACGCCCTCAGCGAAGCCAAGGGCACCGTCGTTGCGCAGAACGAGGAGTGTGTAGTGCCATTTGTCGCAGACGACGATGTCAGTGTCCCCATCGCCGTCCAAGTCGGCCGTCGCCAGCCCTTCCGGTGTGAGCGGCGCTACGGAAAGAGTTTGCGGCGGCGAGTACGAGCCGCCGCCCTGATTCCAGAGGACCGAAAGGATGCCATCCTGCTCGTGGGAGGCGACGATCTCGGGCTGCAAGTCGCCGTCGAGGTTCGCGGCCACCAGGTAATCGACGTTCCGCGGCGCGGGCAAGTTGACCGCGCTTCGGAACTCTCCGGGCGGGCCATTGAAAAGCAGAGAGATGCCTTCATCGCCGCCGGCGATCAGGTCGCGGAGCCCGTCACGATCCAGGTCGCCTCCCGCGAGCCGGCGGTACGGGGGCTCGAGCAGGACCTGTGCGACGGGAGTCAACCCGCCTCCGTCCCCAGCAACGATCCAGACGGAGCTTGCTCCGAAGTTGCAGCAGAAGCCGGCATTCGCGACGGCAAGCTCGAGGTTTCCGTCGCCGTCGAGGTCGGCGGCGGCCACAGAGCCCGGCTCGGCGCCGAGCGCGAGCGGCTCCGATGACTCGAAGGTGCGATCACCCCCGTTTCGGAGGAGGGTCACGCGCTCCCCGGAAAGCACCAAGTCCATGTCGCCGTCGAGGTCGAAGTCCACCGGTGTGCCCTGCATGTAGCCCAAGTCCATTGCCCTACCGTCCGACTCGAATCCTCCGCCTGGCACGCTCCAGAAGATCATGAGCCGCCTCGAGCCCGAAATCGTCGCGACGAAGTCGGGACGGCCGTCCTTGTTGAGATCCGCTGTGGAAAGCGAGTCCGCGATTTCGATCATAGGATGCGTTGCGGCAAGCGAAAAAGCTCCCCCGCCTTGCTTCAGGAGGCGGAGTTCGAAGCTACGCACCTTGCTGCCGTTGGGGAGAACGCGCTCTTCATAAACCGTCGTGGCCAGGTCCATCAGCCCATCCGCGTCGAAGTCCGTCGCGACGAGCGAGGTAGGCCAGGCGTTGAGCGCAATCTCTTGACCCGCGCCAAAGGCGCCGCCTCCCTGGTTCATCCAGACCTTCAGGGAGCGAGACTCGTAGAGGCTGGCCGATAGATCGGGCAGCTCATCCCCGTTCAGCCGCGCGATCACGACGGCGATGGGCCTGCGGCCGGCATCGAGGTCCAGCGTGCGTCTGAGCCTGCCGTCCTGACCGTTGAGCCAGATCGAGACGGTGCCGGAGCCTTGATTCGGGACGGCGACATCGACGTCGGAGTCGCCCTCAAGGTCGCCTGCCGCCATGGCCCAGGGCTCGGAGGCGGTGGCCTCCTGCCCCGCCACGGTGAAGCCTCCTAGACTGTCATTGTGGAGGAACGAGAGGTTGCCCGACGCGGCATTGGCGCTAACCAAATCGAGGTCGCTGTCGAAATCGAGGTCGATGGCGGCAATCGCACGGGGCCTGCGTGCGGCGAGGATAGAGATAGCCCCGTGGTAGCTCATTCGCGGGAGGACGTCGCATTCGTCCGGGACTCCGTTGAAGTTACAGTCCTTGCTGTAGCCCGTACGGATGTCGTCGGAATCCGGGGTGATGTTCCCGTTGCAGTCCTGGGCCCACAGCCGCGCCGCGAGCAGCACAAAGAGGCAAGACAAGCCAGTCCGCTTGCGTGACTTCGTCTCCACGGATTACCCCCCTTTCGGTCTTGGAGGTGGGGAGGAGCTTGGTAGTAGGAGATACTCTCGACTCAAGTCTCTGCATCTGTTTGGCGTGAGTCAAGGGTGTATTGGCTCCCAGGGCATCCGGGGCGCGCTCCTCACGGGCAGGATGCGCCTCGGGGTCCCCCGCCGCGAGCGCCGCGGGGAGAAGAGCCGCGGCCGCGGCGGCCCCGCGCGTCGCGAGAGAGGCCATTGAAACACCGATCTGCGCCAAGTCAGTTCCGCCCCAATAGGGGCCTGTAAACCCCCCTTGACAGCTCGCCCGCGCAAGGTGCAATCGCGAGGTAGGCACGCCCGGGAGGCGAGCTGGGCGAGGCTTTGTCTTCTCCTGTACGGCGGGTCGAGGGCGAGCCGGCGTACTACGCAGGGAACAGCGAGAACCCCAGCAGCTTCGCGGCCTCGCGCATCCGTCTGTCCGTTGCGACGAGCTCGGCCTCGCCCGCGACGCGGGCCGTAGCCAGGTGGATGGCGTCGAATGTGCGGACGGAAATCGGAGGCGCCCGGCGGTAGCAGGTCGCCATGATGGTGTTGAACGAAACCTCCACCCGTGTGTCCAGCTCGAGGATCATGATCTCGCCAGCGGCGACGTCCTGGTCCAACTGGCTCAAGATGGTATCCGCTGCGCCGGATCGGACCAAGCCCTCGCTCTCCTTGCGAAAGGCAACGCGCCGCATCTCGTAGAGCCCGAGCCGCGAGATCACGATGACGGGATCGTTGGCCGCCTTCTGCACGAAGCCGGGTGAGTCCGTCTCCGGGAGGTAGAGCTTGCCAAGGGTGGATGTGTCCCAGTAGCTCACGCCGCTATCTACCCCGGTCCTCGTCCAGGATCTGCTCAACGCTGAGCCCAGGCTTTCCGCTCGCAACCTGACTCCCCAACGCAGCCAACCTTGCCAGCCAAGCCTGCCGATCGGGCGACTGCTTCGGCTGGGACACGCGAGTGAGCTTCGCCACCGCAAGGCCCCGGCTCGTGATCACCACCTCCTCCCCCTGCTGAACCAGGTGGACCAATCTCGGCAAGTCAGATTGGACTTGTTCCAGCGTCGCCTTCATGACGTCATTGAATCACTGATCTGCGCAGAGTCAAATCTTTCAGAGGCCGCGCTCGGCCGCGCCATGGCGGGCCTGTAAACCCCCCTTGACACCTCGCCCGCGCAAGGTGCAATCGCGAGGTAGGTGCGCCCGCGCGGCGCGGTGGGTAAGGTGGGATCCCATGAACCTCGGGCCGCGGTACCGCTTCGTGAGGGAGCTCGGGCAGGGTGGATCGGGGCGCGTCTACCTCGTGCACGACGCGTACCTGGGAAAGGAGCTCGCGCTGAAGCTCCTCCGCTCGCCGCCCGGCGGCGCGGGGGCGCTCGAGCAGATCGAGCGCGAGTTCAGGCTCCTCGCCCGGATCCGCCACCCCCGCATCGCCCGGGCGTACGACTTCGGCCGCCTGCGCGGCCGCCCCTACTTCACGCGGGAGCACGTGCCGGGGAAGCCCCTCGGCGGGCCCGGCGACTTCGAGAGCGCAGCGGCGCTCCTCCGCTGCATGGCGCAGATGACCGAAGCGGTCGCCTTCCTGCACGAGAGCGAGGTCCTCTACCTCGACCTGAAGCCCGCGAATGTGATCCTGCGGCCGGAAGGGGCCAGCGTGGGCCCCGTCCTCATCGACTTCGGCCTCTGCCGGCAGGGCCTGCCGGCGGCGCGGGACGAGAGGGTCCGGGGCTCGCTCCCCTACATGGCGCCCGAGCACCTCGGCCCGGGCACGCTGGGACCGTGGACGGACGCCTTCGCTCTCGGCGTCACCTTCCACGTCATGATCTCGGGCGGTCTCCCCCGGCGTCGGCCCGAGCCGCCGGCGGGCACGCGCTGGCGGCTGCCGCCGGGCATCGCCGACCTGGTCCTCAAGTGCCTCGCGCACGACTGGCGGCAGCGCTACCCATCCGCCCTCGAGGTCCTCGAGGACCTCCGCCGCCTGCTCGGCGGCCCCGCAGGCGAGGCCGCCGCCGTGGAGATCCCCGCGCCCACCGTGGGGCGCGACGTCGAGCTGGAGACGATCGACGCCTTCGTCGAGTCCCTCGCCACCGGCGGGACCGCGCCCCGTGCCATCCTCCTCACGGGGCCCGCGGGGATGGGCCAGACGCACCTCCTCCGCGAGCTCAAGGTCCGCGCCCAGACCCGCGGGCTCCGCGTCTTCCTCGAGACGGGATACCCGGGGCAAACCACGCCTCCGGGGTCGCTCCTCCGCTAGCTCGCGGCGCCCGAGGGCGCGAGGGGCGGGCGCGGCCGGACGGGCGCCGCGACGGGCGCCGCGCGCTGGCGCCGCTTCCTCGAACGGCTTCGCCGCCCGCGCCGCGGCCTCGCGGGAGACGCTCCCGACGGCGAGCGCCGGCTCCGTCACGCGATCGAGGCCTCGCTTGCCCTCGAGGCGGTGCGGGAGCCGGCGATCCTGGCCGCCGACGGCCTCCAGCGCTTCGACGAGGTCTCGATCGAGCTCGCGATCGACCTCGTCCGGAGGCTCGCGGACCCGTCCGGGCCGCGGCCGCCGGTCGCGATCGCCCTGGGAGTCCGCGAGGAAGGGCCCGCCGCGCCCCTCCTCCGCGAGCTGTCGCGCCTCCTCCTCAAGCCGGGCTCCGCCCTCGTCGTGAGCCTCGGCCCCCGGGGACCCGCGGATGCGCTGCGCCTCTTCCGCTCGCGGCGCGGGCGCGGGTCCGGACCCGCCGCCGCGCCCGGCGAGGACGGCCTCGATCTCTTCCAGGAGACCGGAGGGTCGCCGGCGAGGATCGTCGAGCGGGCCGCGGGGGCGGCGCCCGCGGCCGCCTCGGAGCCCGCGCCCGAGCCCAAGCCCGATGCGGGCCACGCCCCCGCGGCGACGCTCTCGCCGGCAGCGTTCGACTTGCTCCAGGTCCTGTGCCTCCTCGATCGGCCGGCCAGCGCCGAGGAGCTCGCCCGCCTGGCCGGGGCGCCGCGCGCGAAGGCCGCGAAACACCTCGGGGCGCTACGGGCCGCACGCCTCGTGGTCCCCGCCGAGCCCGCGGCGCCTGCGCGGACCTGGATCCCGTCGCCGAGGGCCGCGAGCGCCCTCGCCGGGAGGCCCTCGAGCGCCGAGCGCGAGGCGCACCGCCGGATCGCGCGCCGCCTCGAGCGCGATGCGCGCGGCCCCGACGACCCAGCCCTCGTCGAGGCCTCCCGCCACCACGCCGCCTCCGGCGACGCCCGAGCTGCGCTTCGCCTGGGGCTGCCCGCCGCGCGGCACCTCAAGGCGACGTACCGGAGCCGCGCGGCCCTCGCGCTCTTCCGCGACCTCCTGGGCCTCGTCCCACGGCGCCAGGAGGCGCTGCGGCGAACGATCTCCCTCGAGATGTCGGCCCTCCATGCGTGCACGGGCGATCTGGACGAGGGGATCCGCATCCTCCGCGAGGTCCACCTCAGGTCGCGCCGGTCGGACCCCTCGCGCTGGGAGGTCCTCCTCGAGCTGGCCGTCCTCCACAACCGGAGGGGCGAGCTGCGCCACGCCGACGCGCTCTTCCGCGAGGGCTTCGCGAGGCTCGACGGCGGCGGCCGCGCCAGGCGAGCCCTGGGCACCGCCGAGCGGCTCCGCTTCCTCAACGAGCACGCCTCCTTGAAGGCGTTCCTCGGGGACCTCGACGAGGCGACACGGATCTGCGAGGAAGGCCTGAGGCTCGCGGCGCGGTCGAGGAGCCTCGAGGCGCGGGAGGGGGCGCTCAACCTGTACGCCACGCGGGCGACCGTGGCGCTGCGCGGCTTCGACTTCGCGTCAGCGGCGCGGGACTTCGAGCGGGCGCTCGGCGCGGCGGAAGCCCTCGGCTCCCTCGGGAACCAGGCCGTCACCCTCAACAACCTCGGGAAGGTCTACAGCCAGTGCGACCGCTACGCCGAGGCCGTCGCGGCCTTCCGCGAGGCCGAGCGGGTCTGCCTCAGGATCGACGAGGGGCCATCGCTCGTCGCGATCCACTCCAACCTCGCCGTCCTCCACGCGAAGCTCGGGGACTACGCGGCCACGGACGCCGCGCTCGCCGAGGCGGAGCGCATCTCCGCCGCGGCGGGGCCCCGCGAGCGTTTCTTCCTGAGCCACGCCCGCGGGCTCGCGAGGCTCTTCCAGGGGCGGTACGCCGAGGCCAGAGCCGCCCTCGAGGCCGCGGTCGAGCGAGGCAGGACGCTCGGCGACCGGCACGTCGTCGAGTTCGACGAGGTGTACCGCGCCGAGGCCCTCGCCTTCGAGGGCCGGCACGGCGAGGCGGACGCCGAGCTGCGCCGCCTCGCCGAGACGGCCGCCTCGGCGCGGGTGAGAAGGATGGCGCTCGCGCGGCGCGCGTTCCTCGGCGCCTTGAGGGGCCGCCAGGAGCTCTCCTCGGAGGCGGCCGCGGCCTGCGAGCGCCTCGACCCGGGGCCCGCGGTGCCCTTCCTCGACGCGTGGGATGCCCTGTTCCTCGGCTGGGCGCTCGCGTTCGGCGGGCGCTGCGATGAAAGCCTCGAGCGCCTGCGGGCCGGCGAGGGCTTCTTCCGCCGCGCCGGCCTGCGGGTCTTCGAGAGCCTCGCGAGGGCCCTCCGGGCCGAGGCTCACCTCGCCGAGGCCGGGCGAGACGGCGTCGAGGGGCGGGAGGCGGTCGAGGCAGCGAAGCGCCTCGTCGCGGCCGTCGAGCCGCGCGGGCACGGGCTCCTCGCGGCCCTCAAGCCGCTCCTCGAGGCGAGGGTCCTCCTCGAGGGAGGCCCCGCTCTCCTCGACCGCGAGCGCTGCGCCGCGCTCTTCGCCGAGGCGGGCTCCGCGCTCGCCTCGAACCCGCTGGCGGACCTGAGCCGGCGCCTCGAGGCGCTGCGGCGCGCCGCAGGGTCTGCCGCGCCGGGCGCCGCGACGTCCAGGGGCCCCGCGGATCCGGGCGCGCGGACCGCGAGCCGGGAGCGCGAGCCCCGAGGCCGCCTGCGCGACCGCCTCGTCGCCCGCTCCGCCGGCATGCGGCGGCTCCTCGAGGCGCTCGACCGCCTGCGAGGCTCCGAGCTGCCCGTCCTCATCGAGGGCGAGACGGGCAGCGGGAAGGAGCTCGTGGCGAGGGTCGTCCACGCCGAGAGCCGCCGGGCCGCCGGGCCGTTCCTCGTCTTCGACTGCGCCGCGGTGCCGGAAGGGCTCCTCGAGACGGAGCTCGCGGGCGCCCGGGCGGGCGCGTACACGGACCAGGCGCGGGACCATCAAGGGATCCTCGAGCTGGCCCGAGGCGGCACGGTGCTCTTCGAGGGCATCGATGCCCTGTCGCTCGAGGCCCAGGCCAAGCTTCTGCGGATCGTCTCGGAGAAGGCCGTGCGGCCCGTGGGCGCGGAGCGCGAGGTCCGCCTCGACGTGCGGCTCCTCTTCTCGACCTCGAGGGACCTCGAGGCCGAGGCGCTGGCCGGACGGCTCCGGACGGACCTCCTCCACCGGGTGCGCGTCGTGACGCTGCGGGTGCCGCCCCTGCGCGATCGGCCCGAGGACCTCACGGCGCTCGCGAAGGGGATCCTCGCCGAGGGCTCGGGCGCCGCGCTGAGCCTTAGCGAGGCGGCATGGCGGCGCCTGCGGGAGCACCCGTGGCCCGGGAACGTGCGCGAGCTCCAGAACGTCCTGGCGCGCCTACGCCTCGAGGGGCTGCAGGAGGCGAGCGCCTCGGACGTCGAGCGCGCGCTCGGCGGCCGTGAGCCGCGCGGCCTCGTCGCGGAAAGCTTGCTCGCGGCCGACGGGCTCGATGCCCTCAAGGACCGCCTCGAGCGCGACTACGTGCTCTACCACTACCGGCGGCTCCGGGGAGACACGCGGGGCCTCTGCGCCCACCTCGGCTTGAGCCGCCGGCAGCTCTACAACCGCCTCAAGCGCCTCGGGATCGCCCTCAGGGAGGAGCGGAAGCGGCTGGGAGGATAGCGCGGCTCCGCCGCACGCCGGCGAGGCGGCGAGGCGGCGCGCGTTTCCAGAGCCTCGGCGGCGGGCGCGGCCCCGCCCTCACGCCGAGAGCAGCTTCCGGAGGGTCTCGAGGTGGCGCGGGACCGCCTCGAGGGGCTCCTCGGCGGCCTCGTACTCGAGGGTGACGTAGCCCGCGTAGCCGACCTTCCTCAGGATCCCGACGAGCCGCGCCAGGTCCGCCTCGCGCTTCTTCTCGCCGGCGGGCGCGATCTCCGTCTTGACCTGGCAGGTGACCGCGTAGGGGACGCAGCGCTCGATGTCGCCGTAGGGGTCGCGGGTGTGGAAGTTCCCCGTGTCGAGGTTCACACCGAACCACTCGCACCGGACGGCCCTCACGATCTCGAGGAGCCCGTCCGCCTCGGCCACGACGCCGCCGTGGTTCTCGAGGGCGAGGAAGACGCCGCGCTTCGCCGCGTGAGCGCAGCAGGCCTCGATCGACTCGACGACCCACTTGCGCGCGTCGACCTCGGAGGCGCCGCGGGGCGCGCCCCCGGCGAAGATGCGGATCGCCGGCGAGCCCAGGTCCGCGGAGACGTCGATCCAGGCCTTCACGGCGGCCACCTGCCGCTCGCGCTCCTCGCCGGGCGGCAGGGCGAAGTTGTTGCCGATGGGGCTGCCGGTGATATCGAGGCCGAGGAGCGCCGCCTTCCGCTTGAGGCGCGCGACGTGCTCGGCGGTGATGGGCTTCGGGAAGTAGTACTCGGTCAGCTCGACGCCGTCCGTCCCCCACGCGGCGCACTTCTCCATGAACTCCTCGAGCGTCATGGACGGCTTCTTCAGGTCGAGGTACTTCCGGAGCGAGTAGGCCGCGCAGCTCAGCTTGAGCCGCCCCCCGGCCTTGCGGGTGAAGGGCTCGATGGCGCGGGCGGGGGCGCCGAGGGCGAGCGCCCAGGCGGCGCCCAGGCGGAGGAAGCGGCGGCGGGTCGTCGGTCGAGTCGCCGGTCGAATCGTCGGTCGTTGCATGGGATGTCTCCTCGAGGTCGAGAGTGGGCGGACGCGTCTGCCTCGGTTTATAACCCCTAGCCCGTTCCGGCTGGAAGAGCCCACCGCGCTCCCGTACCATGGCGCGCGCCCCACCGACAAGAGACCCGCGACAGGAGACCGCGCCCGTGGACCCAGAGCCTCGCGACGAGACCGCCCCCGGAGCCCAGAGAGTGCCCGCGGGGTGCATGCCCCCGTGGGAGGTGGCCGAGCTGCCGCGCGCGCCGCGGCTGAGCTGGAGCCCGCGGGGGCTCATCGGCCCGGGCCTCATGATGGCCGGCGCGGCCATCGGGGGCGGCGAGTGGCTCATGGGGCCCGCCGTGACGGCCCAGTACGGCGGGATCGTCATGTGGCTCGCCATGGTGAGCATCCTCTTCCAGGTCATCTACAACCTGGAGATCATGCGCTACACGGCGTACTGCGGCGAGCCCATCGTGGTGGGCTTCTTCCGCCTGCTGCCCGGCCCCGCGGCCTGGACCGTGCTCTACCTCGCCGTGGACTTCTTCGGGATCTGGCCCTACCTCTCCGCAAACGCCGCGGTGCCCCTCAGCGCGGCCGTGCTCGGCCACCTGCCGGGGGACCTGCCGACGAGGTACCTCTCCGTGGAGGAGACCGCGGCGCAGTTCGATTTACCCCGCGATCTCGTGCTCGAGATGAAGGATCACCCGGAGCGCTTCAAGGTCGGGGACAGGCCCGGCGAGAAGCCGCTGCCGGCCGCAATCGCGGACCGCATCGCGGAGGAGAACGCCACGCGGGGGCGCATCGCCTACGCGGTCTTCCTCCTCAGCTTCGTGCCACTCGCCTTCGGCGGGAAGATCTACAACTCCCTCGAGAAGATCATGGTGGTGAAGATCGTCCTGGTCCTGGGGTTCCTGCTCTTCCTGGGGGTCTGCTTCGTCTCCCCCGGGACGTGGCTCGAGGTCTTCGCGGGGTTCGTCTTCCTCGGGAAGGGCTCCGACGGGAGCTGGGGCTTCCGGCTCCTTCCCGACGGGTTCACGGCGTCGACCGTCGACTGGTCGCTCCTGGCCGCCTTTGCCGCCATCGCGGGCCAGGGGGGCATGACGAACTCGCAGACCTCGACCTACGTGCGGGACAAGGGCTGGGGCATGGGGGCGCAGGTGGGAGCCATGCCGAGCATGGTCGGCGGGAAGGGGATCTCGCTCTCGCACACGGGGAAGGTCTTCCGCGTGTCGCCCGAGTCCCTCGAGCGCTGGAAGGGCTGGCTGCGGCTCTTCTGGCGCGACCAGTACATGATCTGGGCGATCGGGTGCATCCTCGGCGTCGCCATCCCCGCGCTGGTCTCCCTCGAGTTCGTGCGCGGCGCGAGGCTCCAGGGCGATGCCATCGCGGCCGAGACGGCACGCGGCATCGTCAACCGCACGGGCCTCCAGGCCTTCTGGTTCCTGACGCTCCTCTGCGGCTTCGTCGTCCTCGTGACGAGCCAGGTCACGCAGATCGACGGGATCATCCGCCGCTGGACCGACCTGCTCTGGACCGGGAGCCCGCTCTTCAAGGGGTGGCGGGGCGGCAGCGTGAAGTACATCTACTACGGCCTCCTCGCGGGCTACGCCCTCTGGGGGCTCCTCGTGCTCCGGTGGCTCCCGAGCCCGCTCGCCCTCACGAAGTTCACCGGCGGCATCATGAACTTCGCCTTGGGCTTCTCCTCGTTCCACACGCTCGTCGTGAACCATGCGCTGCTCCCGCGCCCCCTGCGGCCCGGGCTCGTCGCGAGCGCGTGCCTTCTGTGCTGCGGGGTCTTCTTCATGGCCATCTCGGCCTTGGGCCTCCACAGGTCGATGGCGGACCTGGGCTGGCTCTGACGTGCGGGGCCGTCGGCCGCGCCGGGGCGGCGCCCGGCGTCCCGGCCGCGGCATCACCGCGCCGCGTCCGTGCTGCCCTCGCGTGCCGCGTCCGCACTGCCCTCGCGTGCCGCGTCCGCACTGCTCTCGTGCGCTGCGTCCGCGCTGCCCTCGTGCGCCGCGGTCCAGCGCTTGAGGGCGGCCCGCAGGATCTCCAGCTTCACGGGCTTCGCGATGTGATCGTCCATGCCTGCCGCGAGGCACTTCTCCCGCTCGCCCTGCATGGCGTTCGCGGTCATGGCCACGATCGGCAGGCGGCGGGGGGCCCCCTCCTGGAGCCTGCGGATCTCCGCGGTGGCCTCGTAGCCGTCCATCTCGGGCATCTGGCAGTCCATGAGGACCAGGTCGTAGGGCTGGGAGCCGGCCATCTCCACCGCCGCCTTGCCGTTCGCCGCCACGTCCACGCGGCAGCCGAGCTTCTCGAGCATGCGGACCGCCACCTTCTGGTTCACGACGTTGTCCTCGGCCACGAGCACGCGGGCGTCGAAGCGCGCCTTCGCCTCCGCCTGCTGCGATTTGCGCTCGGCGCGGGCCTCGATGATGCTGCGGGCCGTGATGAGGTGCGGCAGCCTGCCGCTCCCCTGCTTCCCGAGGAGCTGCGCCAGGGTCTCGCTGAGGTGGGCCTGGCGGACGGGCTTCACGAGGTAGGCGGAGAGGCCCGCCTGTCTCATGATGGCCGCGTCGCCGCGCAGCCCGACGGACGTCAGCATGACGAGCAGCGTATCCTTCAGCTCGGGATCGGCCAGGATCTTCCGGGCCAGCGTCTCCCCGTCCATGCCGGGCAGCATGAAGTCGAGGAGCGCCACCCTGTAAGGGTCCCCGCCCGCCTTCGCCCTCGAAAGGCCTTCGAGGGCCTTCTCGCCGCTCTCGAAGAGGTCCACCCGCATCTTCCAGCCCAGGAGCTGCTCCTGGAGCACGCGGCGGTTCAGCTCCTGGTCGTCCACGACGCAGACGCGGGCGCCCTCGAGGCTCACGCTGGGCGCCGGAGCCGCCCTGAAGCTCGCGTTGAGGTCGATGGGCAAGGGCAGCGTGAACCAGAAGGTGCTCCCGTGGTCCGGCTCGCTGCGGACGCCCAGCGAGCCGCCCATCAGCTCCGCGAGCTGCTTCGAGATCGCGAGCCCGAGCCCCGTCCCGCCGAACTTGCGCGTGGTCGAGGCATCCGCCTGGGCGAACTTCGTGAAGAGGCCGCCGAGCGTGTCCTTGGGGATCCCGATCCCCGTGTCGGTCACGGAGATCCTCACGAGCGCCTCCTTCCCGCGGTCGGCCTCGAGCTCGACGTCCACGAACGCGTACCCCTTCTCGGTGAACTTGA
>JACQVW010000507.1 GCA_016209535.1 Planctomycetota bacterium
CGCCGGGTTACACCCGGCTATGAACCACGCGTTCATTCCCACGATACTGCCCCTACCAAACTGCCCCTGCTGAGCTCTTTCCTGTTACCCGAATGGAGCCTGATTTGAACCACGCCCGAAAAAAGACTGCAGACCGGCGCCCTCCCGGGCCGATAATGAGTTGCGGCGCCGGGCCGGCCGCGGTGGCCGGCCCCGGGTGGACCCGCAGGACAAGGTTCCCCATGAGCGAGAAGATCTCCTACCCCAACCTCGACCAGGTGGCCGCGCTGGCGGTCCCCCTCTCCGTCGTCCTCGCCGAGAGGAGCTTCCCCCTCGAGCAGATCCTCGAGCTGCGGCCCGGTACGATCCTCGAGCTCGCGGCACGGCACGGGTCGCCCCTCGAAGCCCGCATCAACGGCTCGCCCGTGGGCCGAGGCCAGGCCGTGGACCTGGACGAGCGGCTCGGCTTCCGCCTCGATCAGGTGCGCGGGCTGAAGGAGCAGGACTTCGCGGGAGCGTGAGGCAGGTCCGCCCCGCGCCGCCGGCTTTCCTCTTCTTCGGGGTCTTCACGGGTTTCGACGGGGTCTTCGCCGAAGTGCGGCGGCGGGTCGAGGCGCGCTTCGGACCCATCCACCCGCGGGGCGAGAGCCCCACCTACCCTTTCCCCGAGACCCGGACGTACGCCCCGGCCATGGGCCACGGGCTCCTGCGGAGGTTCTTCGTGCTCGAGAGGCTCTGGCCCCAGGACGGGCTCGCGCCCGTGAAGCGTGCGGCCTTGGAGATGGAGGAGGAGATCCGCCGCGGCGGAGCCTTCCCCGTCGAGAGGCCCGTGAACATCGACCCGGGCATCATCAACGACTGCCGGGTGCTCCTCGCCTCCACGAAGGACTACTCCCACCGCATCTACCGCGGCGACGGCATCTGGGAGGAGGTCACGCTCGTCTACGAGAAGGGAGCCTACCGTCCCCTGCCCTGGACCTACCCCGACTTCCGCGCGCCCACCTACCACGCGTTCTTCGAGGGCTTCCGGCGGGAGGTCCTCGAGCTCACGTGGAGCGGGCCGCCGCGAGGAGGACCACCGTCCTCGCCCCCGCCCGCTTGAGGGCCCGGGCGCACTCCGAGGCGGTGGCTCCCGTCGTGAGGACGTCGTCGAGGAGGACGACGCAGGGGGGGACCCGCGCGCCCGCCCGGACCGCGAAGGCCCCGCGCAGGTTGCGGGACCGCCCGCCCCGCCCGAGGCGCGCCTGGGCGGGGCTCCAGCGGACCTTCCGCAGCCACTCGGCGACCTTCGAGGCGGCCCCCGCGGGGCGCCGCGCAGCGAAGGCCCGCGCCAGCTCCGCCACGGGGTCCCGGCCTCGCCACCAGCGCTTGAGCGGGTGGAGGGGGACGGGCACGATCGCCTCGGCCTGGAGGAGGGCCGCCGCGACGAGGGGGGCCCCGGCCGCCCGGTCGAGCCCGTCCACGAGGACGGGCGCGAGGGCCGCGTCGCCGTGGAACTTGTACCGGAGGACGGCCGTCCGCAGCGGCCCGTCGTAGACGCCGCCCGCGCCCGCAAGGTCGAAGGCGAGCCCCTGAGGCGCGCACGAGCCGCAGGGGGGAGGAGACGCAGCGCCGGCGGGAGGCCTCGGCGGGCTCGCCATGGGGAGGGCGCAGCGGGCGCAGGCGGGCCCGATCCACCGGATCTCCGCCCTGCAGGCCTCGCAGAACGGGTCCTCGTGGGCCGCGACCTCGGCCCCGCACTCGCGGCAGAAGCCCGGCGCGAGCAGGTCGAGGAACGCGACTCCGGCGGCCCGCGCTCCCCGAGCTCCCGCCTTCGTCCAGCCCGGGATGCGTCGCGCGGCGCCGAGGATCCGCCGCCCCGCCAGCCTCCCGGCCGCCATGAGCCCTCGCGAAGCGCCCGCCGGAAAGGATTTGAAAGCCCTGAGGGCCTGGTTTAGAGTCTCGAGTCCTTTCACACGGCCCGACCTGTGGCGGCGTAGCTCAGTTGGTAGAGCAACGGTCTCATAATCCGTGTGTCCCCAGTTCAATTCTGGGCGCCGCTACCACTTGACCCCTCGAACCCCGCTCCCGAGACGACTTGGGAGCGGGGCTTTTGGCAGGACCGGTCGAGGGGGGCGCATGCAGATCAGGATGTATCCTGATGGAATCTGTCTGCCAACAAAAAAAAGGGTAATGGAAAAGCCATTTCTACCGGTGGCATTCCTTTACCCTTACGTGCCCTCTCCCCGCCGGGGTGGCGTGGCGGGGTCGGGGCGGAATCCTTGCATGCTCTGGCTGCTGAGAGTTATCCGTCTTCGGCTTGTCTCCCTCCGTCGTCCTCGTCCGGCGCTTGCTGCCCGGCGGCGGCCGCCGCCTCGAGCGACTCCAGGGCGCGGCGCCGCTCCAGGCCTCCCTCGGCCCCGGGGACCTTGTCGATGATCCAGGCGGCTTCCCTCAAGGACCGCGTCGCCGCCCTGGCGTCGCCGCGGTCCAGGAGCTGCCTCGCCTCGCGGAGGACCGTGTCCGCCTCCTGGCCGCAGAGCGACGCGGCGTCGAGCCTGCCTCCGACCTCCGGGGGTGCCTCGTAGCTCTCCTCATCGAGCGCGGCCTCCACGTAGCGTGCGGCCTCGTGGAGGAACGCCTCGGTGACCTCCCGGGCCTGCCCCCAGAGCCCGACGAGGGCATCCTCCTGCGAGCCGCTCCGCGCCAGCAGGAGGTACTGCCTTCCCGCGTGGGCCGCCAGGACCCGGACCTCGGCCGATTCCCTCTGCACCGGACGCGCCCAGTCGAGCGCGTCGCGGATCCTGTCGAGGATGCCGACGGCCCTGTCCCGGCGTCCGCTCCGCACCGCGTCCTCCTGCGCTTCGAGGAGAGACCGGATCTCTCGCCGGAAGGCCGCCGAGCGGCGGACGTTCTCCTCGACGAGCCTGCGCCCCGCCGCCGCGGCAAGCCCCGCCGGCTCCCGGACGCCGGTCCAGGGCTCGAGCCAGGACTCGAGCGAGCGCCCCGCCGCCGGCGCCGTCCCGCCGGCCAGGACGCTCCGGCAGTAGGCGTCGCGAAGCGCCTGGGCGGCGCTCCCGGCGCGGGCGGCTGCCAGGGACCGGTCGAGGAACCGGTTCGCCAGCGCAGCGGTGCACCTCTCGAGGTCCGCCTCGGCCGAGAGGGCCTCCTTCAGGGCCTGGAGCACGGCGGCCGCCTTCGCCGCCGACGGCGGCGCTGCGGGGGGGAACGAGAGGACCACGCCGCGCCGCGCGAGGCGCCGGGCGATGGCCTGCCGCTCGCGGGCCCTGTCGTCCAGCTCGCCGCGCCGTCGCTCCAAGGCCTTCGCGCCCTCCGCCCGGGCCAGGACGGCGGCCTTGAGCGCCTCGAGCCGCTCCGCCACCGCGACGTCCACGGGCACCTCGTGCCCCGAAGACCCCGGCGAGGCGCGCGGCCCAGCCTCGACGCGAAGCCGTTCGCCGGCCCCCGCCGTGGGGTGGAGGAGGCCCTCCTCGCCGCCCAGCCGCTTCAGGCGCACCCTCGCCTCCTCCACCACGGGCTCCGGCGTCAACCCCGAGCCGGCGGAGAGCTCGATCACCGTCCTGTAGGCGGGCCGGGCATTGGCCGTCTGGCCCAACCTCTCGAAGCAGAGGCCGGCGCGCAGCGCGGCCTTCCTGCGGACCTCCGGCGCCGGTCCCCCCGCCGGCTGGCTCAAGTAGATCTCCTGGTAGTCCCTGGCGGCGGCGGCGACGCTCCCCTCGAAGACCTCCCGGCACCAGGCATCCTCGAAGCTCCGCACCGGAGGCGGCGCGGCCAGGAAGGAGAGAGTCAGCGCCAGGAGACCGAAGCTCATCATGGGAAGACCCGGGGTCCAGGGCAACAAAGAGGTGGCTTAGGGCCTTCCCAAGAACAAACGAGAGAAAAGAGAAGAGAATGAACCCTGTTTTACCAATTGAGACGATTTTCCTTGGCCCTAAGCCACGCTCATGGCCGCCATGATAAGCCAAGCTGTGTCACGGATCTGTCACGCCCTCGCCCCTTTTCTGGGGGGCCGCCCGGAGGCCCCGAGAGCGCGTCAGGCCTGGAACCGGTACCCCACGCCGCGGACGGTCAGGATGTGCCGCGGCTCTTCGATGTCGTCCTCGATCTTCTGGCGCAGGCGGTTGATGAAGTTGTCGATCGTACGTGACGTGCCGTAGTAGTCGAAGCCCCAGACCTTGTTGAGGATGCTGTCTCGCGGCAGGACCTTGCCCTCGGAGCGGATGAGGAGCTTCAGGAGCTCGAACTCCTTCGACGTGAGGCTCACGTCCTGCCCCCGCAGCTTCACCACCTGGGCCGTGAAGCTCACCTCCACCTCCCCGAAGGTGTAGACCTCGGGCTCCTCGCCCTGCACGCGGCGGAGCACGGTCTTCACCCGCGCGAGGAGCTCCCGCACGCTGAAGGGCTTCGTCATGTAGTCGTCGCCGCCGAGCTCGAGGCCCCGGATCTTGTCCGCCTCCTGGCTCTTGGCCGACAGGAAGATCACGGGCGTGTCGATCTTGCGCTTCCTCAGGATCTCGCAGATCTCGAAGCCATTGATGCGGGGGAGCATGATGTCGAGGACGATGAGGTCCGGGCGCTCCTCGAGCGCGAGCTTGAGCCCGGTCTCGCCTTCCGAGGCATGAAGTACCTCGTAGCCCTCGAACCTCAAGTTCTTCTGCAGGCCGAAGGCGATGGCGAAGTCATCCTCGACGAGGAGGATCCTCGCCTTCGCCGCCGGCTTGTCGGTCTTCTTTTGCATGGCCATCCGATCCCGTCACTCCGCGAGCACGTGCGTCTTCCTGAGCTGCAGGGTGAACGTGCTCCCTGCGTTGACCTGGCTCGAGACCTTGATGTCTCCGTTGTGCACCTTGGCGATGTACCGCGCGAAGGTCAAGCCGAGCCCCGTCCCCTCGACCTCGCGGGTCAAGTAGTCCTCGGCCCTGTAGAACTCGCGGAAGATCCTCTTCTGGTCCCGCTTCCGGATGCCGATCCCCCGGTCGACGACCTCCACGCAGATGTCATCGATCGTCTCGCGCAGGTTGACCACGATCCTCCGGTCGGGGGGGGAGTACTTGGCGGCGTTGGAGAGCAGGTTGAGGAGGAGCTCCACCATGGCGGCCCGGTCCATCTTGATCTTCGAGATGTGCTGGGCCGAGTTCACCTCGACCTCCCGCGGGTGGAGCCTGTTCAAGTCCTCGAAGACGCGCACCGCCTCCCGGACCACGTCCTCCATGTCGCAGGTAGTGAACCGGAACTTCTTCTCGTGGTGCTCGATCCTCGAGAACTCGAGCACCTGGTCGATCAGCTTCGAGAGCCGCTGCGTCTCGTTCCCGATCATCTCGAGGCACTGCCGCGTCTCCTCCTCGCCCTCGGTGCGGCCGGCGAGGATCGTCTCGGTGAACATCCGGATCGCCGTGAGGGGCGTCTTGAGCTCGTGGGTGATGAAGCTCACGAAGTCCGACTTCAGGCGGGCCGTCCGCAACTCCTTCAGCACGGCCCGCATCGTGAAGAGGGCTCCCACCACGATGGTGATGACGAGCACGATCACGGCCCAGGTGAAGGTGGCCAGGCTGATCGCGTAGAAGCCCTGAAAGCCGGCCGGAAGCACCCCCGGCGGCGGCACGTACGCGAGCTCCAGGTTCTCCAGGGGCGCCGGGCAGCGGGAGGGGCCGGCGGCGAGGGAAGGCCCGCGCTCGGGCGCGGGCGCGGGCGCCGCCGGGGCGACGAGCCGGAGCCCCTCGGGAGGGAGGCCCGCGAGCGCGCAGGCCTCGAGCGCCTCGGCGCGCAGAGTCTCGCGGTCGAGGACGAGGTGGACCACGACCTGCCCGTCCCCGGAGGGGAAGCTGGCGACGTCCACGTCCCCGAGGTCCGGCACGTGGATGTGGCGCTGGACCCTCTGAGCCCCCGGCGCCGTCCCGGGCCGCGGCAACGCCTCCGCGAGGCGCGCGAGCGCCTCGGACGAGAAGGGCTCGGCCCTCGGTCCCGCCGAGGCGGCCGAGGCCGGCCCGACGGGGCGGGAGGGGCCGCCCGCGGGCTCCGGTCGAGCGTCCCGGAGCGCGGCGAGCTTCCCGGCGAAGCGGCCCGCCGCCTCGGGGCCCAGGACGCCCCGGTAGCGGGCCAGCGCCTCCTCGAGCTCGCCGAGCGTGTCCTCGAGACGCTCGAGGCGCCCTTCCTCGCGCTGGATCTCGGCGATGCGTCCCAGGATCGGCACCGCGCGGACCATGCCGCTCGAGTCCACCGTGTGCCCGTACCGCTTGAGAGCCTCGCGAAGCTGGCGCTCGGACTCCTGGGGCGAGCCGAGCCAGTAGCTCAGCCGCGCCGCGGCGAGGAGCGCCTCGACGAGGACGGCGTCGTCCCTCGAGCTCGTGTGGAGCCGGCGGCACTCGGCGAGGGCCTCGGGGTACTTCCTCTCGACGAGCTCCAGGCGCTCGAGCTCCCGGAGCTCGAGCGCCGCGCCCGGGGACCAGAGCTCGGGAGGCGGCGGGTCCGGGGCGCGCTCGAGACCCGAGGCGGTCGACACGAGCACGTCCCGGACCCAGGGGTCACCCCGGCGCAGCTCCCCGAGGTACGCCCGCCGCCCGGAGGCGTCCCGCAGGCTGTCGGCGTAGAGGGAGAGGCGGGCCGACCAGTCGGCCTCGAGACGCTGGCGGAAGACCTCCACCTTGGCCCGCACGGGCTCGCTGAAGCTGTCGCGCACGAAAGCATCGGCGAGGAACACGGCCACGAGCCCCAGCGAGGTCACCAGGACGCTCGGGACCAGGATCGCGAAGAGGATCACCGCGATCAGCTTGATGGGCGCGTTGGCGAGGAATCCGCGGAAACTCATGGGCGCGGCCGCTCGGGGACTGACGCCGTCCCCTGGCGTCGATTATAGCGGCGGAGCGCCCTTACCGACGCGGGGCCGACGGGAGCAATAAAAAGCGCCGGGGCCTTCCCCCCCTCAGGGGGGAAAGCCCCGGCGCGGCCCCTACCGGTGCCCAGCCGCCAGGGCGGCTACAGGCACTTCGCGTTGTCCGGGCAGTCCGTGACCTCGATGCAGCGCTTGCACTCGGGGTCGAGGCACCCCTGCGGCGGCGGCCCGCCGAGGAAGAGGTAGTTGAAGATCTTGATAGCGTCGGTGAGGTCGATGCCGCCGTCGCCCGTGCAGTCGAAGACCGCGGCGTTGGCCTCCTGCGAGAAGCAGGGCAGCGTGGCCGGGTTGCCGAGGAAGAGGAATCCCAGCAGGCAGATGCCGTCCGAGATGTCCAGCCTTCCGTCCTGGTTGCAGTCGCAGGGGAGCTGGCGCGCCCGCTTGCACTCCTCCGGCCTCACCGTGCAGCAGTGCGTGCCGTGGCGCGTGCCGTCGGCGCAGATGCACTGCACGCAGTACTCGCCGGGCTCGCAAGGCAGCGTCACCGAGCTCGTCACGGCGACCGGAGCGACGGCGACCTCCACCCCGTTGTGCTGCACGGCCACCCTCACGCAGTCCGTGCAGCCCGGCTTGAAGGCCCAGCTCACGACGACCTTGCCCTCCACGACCTGGCACCTCGCGCTCTCGATGCAGTCCTCGCAGGGCCGCGGGCAGTCCTCGGGCCGGACCGTGCAGGTGTGGGCCACGTGCGTCGAGCCGTCGGCGCACACGCACACGACGCTGTACTCGCCGGGCTCGCAAGGCAGCGGCTGCGACTGGAGGACGCCGCCCGCGACGGTCTGGACGACCGCACCGTTGTGGAGCACGAGGAACCTCGCGCAGTCCCTGCAGTTCGGCTTGAGGCTCCAGCTCACGATGACCTGGCCGCCCACCACCTGGCACTTCACGCTCTCGATGCAGTCCACGCACGGCGGCGGCGGCACCTCGCACTTGGTCTCGCAGCAGACCTCGGCCGACTCGACGCCGTCCGGGGTGACGCACTTCGCGCAGTACTTCACGGTGTGGATGCCGACCGGCAGGCCGGCGCACGGCGTGTCGGTGAGCGTGACCGCGCCGGCGGCGCCTATCGCCACGGGCGGACCGCCGTCGATGCTCCGCGTGATGACCGTCCTGCCCTCGCACGGGCACCTGGGGTCTTCGGTGACGGTCACCGTGACGGTGCCGTCGGCCGCGGTCGAGCACGCGATCGCCCTGGGCCCGCAGGGCTCCGGGATGTGGCCGACGCCGATGACCTCGCCCACCGGCTGGGCCGCCGGGTCATCGCAGGACCCCTGCCTGTAGAGCTGCACGCCTCCGAGCCTGGGCTCGTACACGCAACCGTACGGCGGGAGGCTCGAGATCTCGCAGCACATGACGACCGGCTTGCAGTTCGTCAAGAGGATCGTCCTGCCGCCGGGCAGCGTCACCTTCACGTCGATGAAGACCTCGAAGCAGCTCAAGGCCGGGAAGCAGGCCCCCACCGCGGTCTGGCAGATCTTGCCGCGGGTCGGCCGGTCCGGAGCGAGGGTGATCTCCACGTGGCCGCAGACATCGTCGTCGCCCGAGAGGCTCAGCTCCAGCATGCGCGTGTTGACGCAGCAGAGGCCGTCGGGGCCGATGTAGGGCTCCCCGCGCTCGACCTTGACCACGCCGCGCAGCGAGGGCGTGCAGTCCAGGAGCCCGGGCACCACGATGCGGTGCCTCAGGAGCGAGTCCATCGTGTCCACGCCGGGCCCGTACGGGCAGTCGCAGGGCTTGCGGACCACGTGGTCCGCGGCCTCGATGACGCCGCTGGGCTGGACGTTGGGGCTCGGCAAGAGCGCGCACTGCTCGGGCCTGTAGAGCTGCACCTCCGAGAGGTTCAGCACGTAGAGCTGGTCGTACGGCGGGATCGAGTGGATCACGCTCTCCATGCGGGCCGGGGCACAGTTGCCGAGGGTGGTCGTTTGCCCACCGGCCATGGCCGAGACCTCGACGAACACGTCGAAGAAGCTGTCCGCCGGGAAGAACTGGTCCCGGGGGTTCGCGGCCCCCTGGCGGATCCTGCCCGTCGAGGCCTTGGTCGGGCTCTCGCGGATGCGGACCTCTCCGAGGACCGGGTCCATGCCCCTGAGGTCCAGGGACAGCATCTCGGTGGGGATCTCGCAGAGACCCGTGACGGGGTCCACGGCGATCGGCGAGCGCCTCACCGTGACCGGGCCGTGCATGTCGGCGTCGACGACGACCTCGCCGCCGGGTGCGAAGATCCGCACCCTGTGCGAGAGCTCGCTCTGCAGGGTATCGTCGCCGGCCGGCGGCACGTCCGGGAACGTGCAGGGGGGCTCGGGCCTGTGGACGGCCTTCACGATGAAGGCGCGCGGGTTCGGGAGC
Source organism: Planctomycetota bacterium (assembly GCA_016209535.1). Taxonomy (GTDB): domain Bacteria; phylum Planctomycetota; class UBA8108; order UBA8108; family SXIK01; genus JACQVW01. The sequence goes on from JACQVW010000507.1 coordinate 9,218, forward strand.
GGGCTCTGCAGGCAGGGGTCGGTCGGTTGCGGCCCGCCCCCGCCGACGCCGGTCTGCATGCGGATCGTGGCCGTGGTCGAGCCCGACCTGCCCGCGAGCGGGCCGCCGGGCGCGCCGACGAAGTCGATCCGGTAGGTGATGTCGAAGAAGCTGTCGACGTTCCAGTTGCCGTTGGGGAGCTGGGTCAAGGTCGTGTGGCCCGGGCTCGGCATGCCGAAGCCGGTGCCGGCCGTGACCCGCAGGAGGTCAAAGTCGGGGTCTCCGGGCGGGAGCTGGCCCTGGAGCCGGAACATGTCGGTGTCGAAGGACTGGACCGGGTCTCCCGGCATCCTCGGGGCCGTGTGAGTCTCGCAGGTGACGTTCGGGATGTCGATCATCCGCGCAAAGGTCGCGAGCTCGCCGGTCCCATGCAGGTCGAACTGGAGCATGGAGCTGAAGACCTCCACCTCGCCTCCCAGCGACCCACCGGGGTTGCCGCAGTGCGGGTCCGTGCCGCCCTGGCGGCAGATGAACTCCCTGTGGATCGGGGCCAGCTCGATGGTCGTCCCGGCCGGAAGGCCGTCGATGATCCTGTGCACCTCGTCCGGGCTCAGGTACTCGCAGCCCGGAGGCGGCAGGCTCACGGTGCCCGTGCCGTCATCCGCCACCTGGCAGGCGTTCGTGGGCGGGGGGGCCGGCTGGCCCGCCCCCATGCGGATCGTGCCCGTGGTAGAGCCCGACCTGCCCGCGAGCGGGCCGCCGGGCGCGCCGACGAAGTCGATCCGGTAGGTGATGTCGAAGAAGCTGTCGACGTTCCAGCTCCCTCCGGGGAGCTGCGTCAAGGTCGTGTGGCCCGGGCTCGGCAGGCCGAAGCCCGTGCCGGCCACGATCCTCAGGAGGTCGAAGTCGGGGTCGCCCACGATCTGGCCCTGGAGCCGGAACATGTCGGTGTCGAAGGACTGGACCGGATCTCCCGGCGTCCGCGGCCCCACGTGGGTCTCGCAGTCGGCTTGCACGGCGAGGGTCCGGTGGAAGCCGGCCAGGGTCCCCGTGCCATTCATCTCGAGGCCGAGGATGGAGCGGAAGGTCTCCGCCTCACCCCCGAGGTTTCCGCCAGGCTTGCGGACGATGTTGAAGAACTCGAGGTGCTGGGCGCCGACATTGATCGTGGTCCCCGCCGGGAGGCCGTCGATGATCATGTGGAGGTCCTCGGGGCTCACGTACCCGCAGTTCGCGGGCGGCAAGTCCACGGTGCCCGTGCCGTTGTCCGGGATCACGCAGCTCGGCGGGAGGCCCCCGCCGGCGCCGGCGGTGTCGGTCACGGCGACCGCGGTCTTGTCCTCGTAGAGGGGCACCGTGTCTCCGGGCCCGAGGTCGAGCTGGTAGAGGCACCCGAAGGGCGGAAGGGCGTCGATCATGCAGCACATGCGCGCCGGCGCGCAGAGGACCAGGGTGATCCCCAGGTCCAGGAGCTCGATCCGCACGCGGACGTCGAAGCAGCTGTTGGCCGGGAAGCAGGCCGTGCGCTGCTTGGAGCAGATCTGGCCCTTCGACTCGTGGCGCGGGTCGAGGCTGATCCGGATGCGCCCGCCGCACGCGGCGTCCTCGCCCTCGAGGAGCATGCTCACCATGCGCGTCTCGACGCAGCACATGCCCGTGGCGGGATCGACGTACGCCGTCCCGCGCTCGACGACCACGGGGCCCGCGAGGTTCGCGGCGCAGTGGCCGATGCCGGGGATCTCGATGTCGTGGAGGAGCTGGGTCTCGAGGATGTCGCGCCCGGGGCCGTACTCGGGGCAGCAGGGCCGGGCCGGCTCCTCGGGCGTGTGGGTCGCCTCCCGGAGGACCCCGTCCGCAGGCCGAGCAGGGTCGCAGAGGACCTGGCCCGGGACCACCCGGAAGAGATCGATGGGCCCGTTCTGGAGCGCGTAGGGGCAACCGATGGGCGGCAAGGCGTCGATCATGCAACACATGATCGCGGGCTTGCAGTTCTTCAGGACGAATTGCGTGCCGTCGGGCAGCGTCACGGTCACCTCGAAGAAGATCTCGAAGCAGCTATTCGCCGGGAAGCACTTCCCGGGCTCCTTGCCGCAGATCAAGCCGCGCGACGGCCTGTCGGGGCAGAGGCGGATCACCGCCGTGGCGCCGTTCGTGCAGGCCCCCTTCATGTCGAGGCGCACGACCTCCGTCTTGATGCAGCAGAGGCCCTGGTCGTTCAGGTACGGATCGCCCCGGCGGATCACGATGGGGCCGGTGAACCTTTGGCACTGGATCTGGAGGCCCGGGATGTCGATCGTGTGGGCCAGCGTCGTCAGGAGCGTGTCATAGCCCGCCTTCGGGAAGCACTCGCACACCTTCGGCGGCAGGGGCTGGTGGATGGCCTTCACGATGTACGCCGCCGGCGGCGGGAGCGGAACCTGGGTGCAGGGGTCGAGGTTCGCGGCCCCGCACGCTCCGCGGTAGAGGGGCACGGGGGCGATGCCCCCGCCGATGTTCAAGTTGTAGAGGCACCCGAAGGGCGGGATGGCGCTGATCTCGCAGCACATCTTGGCCGGATCGCAGGCATAGAGGCACAACCCGAGGTCCGGGAGCTCGATCAGGACGTAGACCTCGAAGCAGCTTATGGCCGGGAAGCACGTCCCCGCGACCTTCTCGCAGATCGTGCCCGTCGATTTGCGGAACGGGTTCAAGGTGGCGCGGACCGTCCCCACGACGGGGTCCATGCCCGTGAGCTCGAGCGCGACGATCTCCGTGTCGATGCACGTGAGGCCCGTGGCGGGGTCCGTCTTGGGGTCCGAGCGCATCACGGTCACCGGGCCCTTGAGGTCGCCCCGGATGAGGCCGATCCCCGGGATGTCGATGTCGTGGAGCAGGACGGAGTCCATGATGTCCTTCCCGGCCAGCGGGTAGCAGGGCGGAGGAGGAGGCGGCGGGATCAGCTCGTGCTCCGTGCTGCCGACCCGGAGGCCCGTGGGCCTGTTGTTGGCGTCGAGCAGATCCACCGGAGGGTTCGCCTGGGCCAGGAGGACCCCCGGCAGCGTGTGGTCGAGGGGGACCGGCTTCCGCGACCTCATGGTGATGGGCGTCGCGTTGTGCAGGAGGAAGTCCCCGGACCGCACCTCGATGAAGACATCGAAAAACGAGTCAACGTGAGCGGTCGGCTGTCCGCCCGGCCCCGGCTGGCAGACGACGTTCGAGGCCGTCCCGCGGGAGGGCATGGTCTTGTTGGTCGTCAGGACAACGTCGCCGAAGCTCGCGCTGCCCGTCAGGGACATGCCGACGATCTCGATGGGGATCGTGCCATCACGCCCCAGCGCCCCGTGGGAGATCGACGTGTCCCCCTGGAGCGTGACCACCTCGGAGAGGCCTTGGGGGTTGATCACCGTGACCATGGCCCGGCTCGGGGTCGTCTGGACCCCAGGCGCCGGGATCGGGCAGTCCACGACCTGCGCCCCGATCGGCCCGGCGAGGAGAAGCGCCGCGACCGCGGACGCCACCACAGCGAAACCACGACAGCGGAACCCAGGAAGCCTCGGAGCCGCCACCCTACGATTGCCGTCAACGCTCGACATAGCGCTACCTTCCCTGGCGCTGCCTCCGGGCGCGAGCCCGCGAGACCTCGCCTTCGAACCTGTTGTGAAATGGGTACCCATCAGCCTCGGAACGGGCTGGTTCGGCCCAATACGACATTCGACTTGGAGAGCCTCCTCCCGGACTTGCTCGGCTCGGGCGGGGACCCCGCTCGGGGTCTCTCGCGCCGGCGCTCCGGCCAAGGACTTCGGCTCCTACGCTCCTGAATCCCGGCGAACGGACCTGTGACAAGAAAGTCGTAAACCCCCTGTCACGCGTTCCTTCCTCGCTCGGCCCAACTCAGAGTCCGCGTTGAGGCCTGGCCTCCAGCCCGTGCTCACCTCGGGGCAGTTCGGCCCAAAGCGTCGGGCAGGATCCAAGACACCCAACTCCATGTCTTTTACCACAGAGCGGCGGCGCCACAAAACGAAAAGCTGCCGTGCGCTCCGAGTTCGGGCGCCGGAAGGGGCGGCACGACGACCACCTCAGCCTTGACCGCCCCGATCGATCCCCGTACCTTGCCGCGCCATGAAGACGCTCCGCCGGCTCGTCCCGTGGGCCCTCCTGGCCTTGGCCGTCGGCCTCGAGGCCGCGCACGCCGGTCCGACCGTGACTTTCGTCGCGGCCGCGGCCGCCCTCCTGCCCTTCGCGGGGCTCATGGGGAGGGCCACCGAACATCTGGCTATCACTCTCGGCGCGGGCGCCGGCGGGCTCCTCAACGCCTCCTTCGGCAACGCCGCGGAGCTCATCCTGGCCTTCGTGGCCCTGCGCGAGGGCATGACCGAGGTCGTCAAGGCCTCCATCACGGGCTCCATCGTGGGGAACAGCCTCCTCGTCCTGGGGCTCGCCGTCGTGGCGGGAGGGCTCAAGCGGCCGATCCAGACGTTCAACGCCACGGCCGCGGGGCTCGGCTCGACGCTCCTCGCCCTGAGCGCGGCGGCCCTCCTCCTTCCGGCGACCTTCCACCACATCGCGCCGAGCCTGCGGATCTCGGAGGAGAGGATGAGCGTCCTGATCGGGGCGATCCTCTTCGCGGCCTATGTCCTGAGCTTGATCTTCTCCCTGAAGACCCACAAACACCTCTACGCGGGCGAGGACGACCCGCACGAGGGCCCGGTCTGGAGCCGCAAGCTGTCCGTGGCGGTCCTCGCCGTGGCCACGGCAGCCGTGGCGGTCCTGAGCGAGGTCCTGGTGGGCCAGGTGGAGCACATGTCGAAGGCGTTCGGGCTCAACGAGGTCTTCGTCGGCGTCATGGTCGTCGCGGTCCTGGGGAACGCGGCGGAGCACTCGACGGCGATCGTCATGGCTTACAAGAGCAAGATGGACGTGGCCCTCGGGATCGCCGTCGGGAGCAGCACCCAGGTCGCTCTCTTCGTCGCCCCCGTCCTGGTCTTCGCGGGCCAGCTCATCGGGAAGCCCCTCGACCTCGTCTTCTCCCTGAGCGAGGTCGTGGCCGTGGGCCTCTCGGCCTGGATCGTGGCCCTCGTGTCCCACGACGGCCAGTCCCACTGGATGGAGGGCGTCCTCCTCCTGGCCCTCTACGCCATCCTCGGCGTGACGATCTACTTCCTGCCCGCTTGAGGGCCTCGTCGCGGCCGTTCGCTCGGCCTCGGGCCGACGGATCCCCTGGCGGGCCTCTCAGGCCCGGGGCTGCGGCTTCCTGGCCCACGAACCCGGCCCCCGCCGGGTAGCCCGGGGCCGCACGGGCTCGGGGGGACCCGCGCCCTCGGCAGCCGGGGGCGGCTCCTTCGAGCCTCTCCGCCGCGCCTCGAGGCCCAGGAGGCGGTCGCGCAGCTCCGCGGCCTGCTCGAAGTCAAGCCGCTCCGCGGCCTCGAGCATCTCCTTCTCGAGGTCCGCGATCCTCTCCCGGAGCTCGAACTCCTCCTCCCCCTCGCCCGCCGCGGCCCGGGCGACCCTCTGGCCGCGGACCTCCTGCTCGATCCCCGGCAGGATCTCCTTCCGGATGCCCTGGGGGACGATGCCGTGCTCCGCGTTGAAGGCTCTCTGGATCTCGCGGCGGCGGCACGTCTCCTGGATCGCACGGTCCATTGACCCCGTGACCTTGTCGCCGTAGAGGATCACGCGGGCCCGCTCGTTGCGGGCGGCGCGCCCGATCGTCTGGACGAGGGCCGTCTCGGAGCGCAGGAAGCCCTCCTTGTCGGCGTCGAGGATCGCCACGAGGGAGACCTCGGGGAGGTCGAGCCCCTCGCGGAGCAGGTTCACCCCCACCACGACGTCGTGGCGGCCCCGCCGGAGGTCCTGGAGGATCTCCACGCGATCGAAGGTCTGCACCTCCGAATGGAGGTACTGGGATCGGATGCCGGCCGCCTGGAGGTGCTCGTGGAGGTCCTCGGCCCTGCGCTTCGTCAGGGTCGTGCCGAGGACGCGGTCGCCGCGGGAGACGGTCTCGCGGATCTCGCCGAGCAGGTCCGGCACCTGGCCCGTCGCCCTCCTCACCTCGACCTCGGGGTCGAGGAGCCCCGTGGGCCGGTTGATCAGCTCGACCACCTCTCCCTCGGACCGCCGCAGCTCGTACTCGTCGGGGGTGGCGCTCACGAAGATCGCCTTCTTCACCATCCCCTCCCACTCGTCGAAGCGCATGGGCCGGTTGTCGAGGGCCGAGGGAAGGCGGAAGCCGTAGTTGACGAGGGTCTGCTTCCGCGAGCGGTCCCCCTCGTACATGCCGCCGATCTGGGGGATCGTGACGTGGGACTCGTCGACGACCACGAGGAAGTCCCCCGGGAAGTAGTCGAAGAGGTTGTGGGGCCGCTCGCCCGGGGCGCGGCCCGAGAAGTGCCGCGAGTAGTTCTCGATGCCCGGGCAGTAGCCGATCTCGAGGAGGAGCTCGCAGTCGTAGCGGGTCCGGGAGAGGAGCCTCTGCGCCTCGAGGAGCTTGCCCTGGCCCTCGAGCTCGGCCACGCGCTCGGCGAGCTCCGCTCGGATGCTCCGCACCGCCCGCTCCACCTTCTCGGGGCCGATGACGAAGTGCTTCGCGGGGTAGACCGTGACCGTCTCGAGCTCCGAGCGCACCTCCCCCGTGAGGGGGTCGATCTCGAGGACGGCCTCCACCTCGTCCCCGAGCATCTCGATCCGCACGGCGCTCTCCTCGTAGGCGGGGAACACCTCGACCACGTCGCCCCGGGCCCGGAACGTGCCGCGGAGGAGCTCCATGTCGCGGCGCACGTACTGGATGTCGACGAGCTTCCTGAGGAGGTCGTCCCGGTCCCTGCGAGCGCCCCTCGCCACCTGGACGAGCATGCCCTTGTAGTCCTCGGGGTCGCCCAGCCCGTAGAGGCACGACACGCTCGAGACGACGATCGCGTCGCGGCGCGACACGACGGCGCTCGTGGCCGAGAGGCGCAGGCGGTCGAGGTCGTTGTTGATCGAGGCGTCCTTCTCGATGTAGATGTCGCGCTGCGGGATGTACGCCTCGGGCTGGTAGTAGTCGTAGTAGC
>JACQVW010000508.1 GCA_016209535.1 Planctomycetota bacterium
CCGGGCGCGGCGGCAGCGCCGCGGCCTCCATGACCGTGCGGCGGTAGCCCTCGAGCACCGTCCTCGTGTGGGCCTCGAGCTCTCGCGGCCCCGGGACGGGCACGAGCGAGAGGGAGCCCACGGGCTCGTGCGAGTTGTGCTTCACGGGTCCGCCGGGGCCACGGGGCTTCCCGGAGCCCACGCCCTTGACGTTCGCCGCGGAGAGCGACCGGCGCCGGAGGTCGTACGCGATCGCCCCCGGGAACCAGCCGACGGGGATCAGCCCGCGGAGCTGCGACTCCCCGGGGCGGAAGGAGACCAGGGCTACGGCGTTTTGCGTGCCGTTGGCGACGAAGAGCGTGCCCCCCGTCTCGTCGAAGGCGAGCGCGTTCGGGCTGGCCCCGAACAGGTCCCCGGGGCGCCAGCGGAGGCGGATCGTCTCGACGACGTGGTCCGAGCTCGTGTCGATGACGCTCACCGTGTCGCTCGCGGCGTCCGCGACGGCGACGTGCCGCCCTCCGGGAGCGACCGCCAGTGCGGAAGCGTGCAGGCCGACGAGGACCTCCGCGACGACCTCGCCCCGCGCCAGGTCCACGGCCGTGACCGATCCCTCGCTCGCGATGTGGCGGACCGGATCGACGCGGACGCGGGTGCCCTGGCCCGCGGGCCCCGTGACGCTCGCGGCGTCGGGCCTCCTCCCGCCCCAGTTGGAGACGTAGGCCTTCCCGGCCGCGAGCGCGACGTCGTACGGGGCGACGCCGACGTCGAAGAGCCGCAGGACCTTCCCCGTCGCCGCGTCGAGCTCTCCGAGGCGGTTCGAAAGGTTGAGCGCCACGTACAGCTTGGTGCCGTCGGGCGAGAGGGCGAGGCCCGAGGGGATCTCCTCCTTCCGTCGCGGGGCGCCGCCGGGGGGCAGCGGGAGCGAGAAGAGGGGCTTCACCTTGCGGTCCGCCTCCACGGCGAAGACCTTGATGTCCCCGTTCACGTTCGAGAGGAAGATCCGCGAGCCGTCCGGCGAGAAGGCGAGCCCCGTGAAGCTCGCCTGCCCTTTCTTGTCCGGCTCGAGGATGTGCGACGAGACCACGCCCGGCGCAGGCTCGGCCTTCGCCGAGGGCAAGGGCGCGCGCTGGAGCACCTTGCCGCTCTCGGGGTCCAGGAGGACCAGCTCCTGGGTCTTCCCCGACGTCGCGAGGAGCCTCCCGTCGGGGCTCAGGGCCAGGACCTGCGGCCGCAGGCCCGGCAGCTCCACCTGGATGCCGGCAGGGCTGAGGGTCTGGCTGACCGGGAGCACGACCCTCCCTCCGTCCGCGCGGCCCACGGGCTCGGTGGTGCCCGGCGGCTCGGGGCCCCGGCAGCCGGGGAGCGACGGCAAGCTGAGGAGCACAACGAGGACAGGGGAGCGACGCGGGGCGGGCAAGCCGGTCCTCCGCGTCGAGGCGAGTTGCGAGTGCATACGGGCAGGCTATCACGCGAGACGGGCCGGAGTCGACGGGCTGGCGGCCTGGTAGCGCGTGTTTCGCTACACCTTTCCGCGCGCGGCATCAAGCATGACGTACAGCGCGCGGACCCACAGGTAAGCCAACCGAGGCAAGAACCGCTATCGATGTGCCCATGAAGGAGACGTTCCATGCGAGGTCCACGATGCAGCCTCTCTCGCCGTGCGGTTCGGCCTGCGCCGGGACGCGATGGCCCCGTTCACGAGCTCGTCGAGCGTGAACGGCCTCCCCGCCTCCCGCAGCGACTGGAGCGTGGCCGCCACGGCCTCGGCGGCCGCCTGGCGCGGCAGGCCTACGAACTGGGTCAGCACGCGCAAGGCGTCCCTGGCAAGCTGGGCCTCCTGGCCGCGGGCTCCTGGCGCACCGCCGCCCGAGTTCAGATTCTGAACCGTCGGCTACAATGCCGGCACCCCGGAAGCACGCCAAGAACGCCGAGCAAGCCATCGAACACAGTCAAGAAGGGAGCCCCCGAACCATGAAAACAGCCCTCACCGCGGTGATGTTGCTCACCCTGCAGGCCGAGGCCTGGCCGGCGGACCCGGACCTGGGCAAGGTCGAGCTCCTGCGCGACCGCTGGGGCATCCCCCACGTCTTCTCCGAGACAGATGCCGGCGCCCTCTATGGCCTCGGGTGGGCCACGGCGGAGGACCGCGGTTTCCAGATGGTCTACTCGCTCCGGATCATCCAGGGTCGCCTCGCCGAAGTCGCGGGGGACGTCCGCAAGCTGCGCGGGCGGGAGACCGCCCTCGAGCACGACCTCAAGATGCGCTCCTTCGGCTTCTACCGGGCGGCGAGGAAGCTCGTCTCGAGGCTCGATGCCGAGTCCGTTTCGCTCCTCGAGGCCTACAGCCGCGGGGTCAACGACTACTTCGAGAGCCACCGCGGTGAGCGCCATCCCCTCTTCGAGCGGCTCGGGCTCGAGCCGGAGCCCTGGAGCCCCGCCGACTGCATCGCTTCGTGGTGGCGCCTGGCGCAGTTCTTCTCCACCGACGGCACGCGGGACCTGATCTCGTACCGGAACCTCAGTGGCAGAGGAGCCACGGAGGCCGGAGGCCTGCGTGCGCGCGGCCGCGGCCCTGGCCAGGATCCTCCGGGAAGACCCTCGGCGCTCCCCGCGCCCGACGACGCGGCGGCGGTGGTCCAGCGCGAGGACGTGAGCGAGGCCTGGCTCCGGGAGGTCGCCGACTTCGCCCTCCGGCATGGGCCTCAGCCTCCGGGCGGCGAGGCGAGCGAGGTCCGGCGCTTCAGCCACGCCTGGGCGGTGGGGCGTGGAAGGCTCGCCACGGGCTCCGCCGTCCTCGTGAGCGATCCGCAGACTCCCGTGGGCAACCCCTCGCTCCTCTACGAGGTCCACTTCCGCGGCAAGTCGTTCAACGCCCGCGGCGTCGGGGTCCCGGGAAGCCCCGTCGTGCTCATCGGATGGAACGAGCGCGTCGCCTGGGGCATGACCGCCCTCGGGGCGGACCAGGCCGATCTCTTCCGCCTCCAGACCGATCCCGATCGCCCCGGCGAGTACCTCTTCGACGGCGAGTGGCGGAAGATGGAGACCGTGCGCGAGGAGCTGCGCATCCGCGGCGGGGAGAGCCGCACCGAGGAGGTTCGCTGGACCCACCTCGGGCCCGTCGTGACGCGCTTTTGCTTCCCTGCGGCGGGCGACCCCGAGGTGGCGCTCCAACGCGTCCCCATCTGCGAGACGGACCGCGAGACCTTCCAGGGGGGGATGGCGATGCTCCGCGCCCGCAGCGGCCGCGAGCTCCTGGACGCCCTCGGCGGCTGGCGTTTCCCGGCCGCCAACGTCGTCTTCGCCGATGCCGAGGGGGGCGTCGGCTACTCCGTCGCCGGCGCCATCCCGGTGCGCGCCGCGAGCGCCATCGATGGCGGCCTGGCGGCGCACGATGGCGCTCGGTCGAGCTCCGACTGGCAGGGCGTGATCCCCGCGCGCCTCCTCCCGCACGTGGTCGACCCGCGCTCGGGGGTCGTCTTCAGCGCCAACCACCGCCCCGTGGCCTCCTTCTACCCGCTCTCCCTCGGCGCCTCGACGGGCTACGGCGGCGACACGATCCGCTCCTGGCGGCTCCGCGAGAGGCTGCTGGCCAAGGAGAAGCTGACGCCGCGCGAGGTCCTCGACGTGCACTACGACGCCGTGAACCCTGCTCGGCGCGACATCGTCCGCCTCGGGCTGCAGCTTCGGGACGCCGGAGGCGGCGGGCTCTCGCCGGAGGCGGCCGCCGCCCTCGAGCGCCTCGAGCCGTGGTACCGAGCGGGCGCGTCGATGGACCTCGGCTCGCCGGGAGCCGCCCTGGCCATGGAGATCGAGACCATCTTCCGTCCGGGCGCGACCGGGCTCGCCTCGAAGCGCGGCGGCGGCCAGCCCGGCCTGTGCGCGTTCCTGAGGGACGCTGCGGCCCGGATCGCGGCCGATTCGAAGGCGGCCCTCGCCGAGGACGAGCGACAGTTCATCGACCGGGCCCTGTCGGCCGCCGGGCGCCGCGCCGGGGCCGGCTCCCGCGGTGACGGCGCGCCGCGGAGGGAGCGCGCCGGCGGCGAGGCTCCGGCGCGAAGCCTCGGGTACTGCGAGAGCCTCGACGGGTTCGGGTCCCTCGACCCGGCCCTTGACGTGCGGGTCCCGGCGCTCTCCTGCACGGACGGCGACACCATCCGCTCCCAGGCCGCTCAGGCCTACACCCAGTGGGTGCCGCTCCACGAGGTCGACGGGGCGCTCTCGATCCTCCCCATCGGCCAGTCCGACCGCCCCGGGAGCCCCAGCCGTCTCTCGACCCTCGCCGACTGGGAGAAGGGGGTCCTTCACCCCGCTCCCCTCTCGCGCGAGGCCGTCGAGGAGCACGTCGTGTCGAGGCGCGTGCTCGAGCCGTAGAGGGCCTTCGTTGCACCGAGGCCCGGCGGAGGGGGGAACGCGTCCACGGAATTTCCAGAATCTTTCCTCGCATTCCTCCGAGGAATGGATAAGCTACCGCAGCTTTTTCCACGAACCGCGAGCAGGGTTCTGTCCTCCCGATAAGAAGCTCGGCTCAGAAGCGGGTCCTCGGGCAGCCCACGCGTCGACGCACGCGTAGCCGAGCTCACGTTTTCCAGGTTCATCAACAACAGACCGCGTGGGCCTCGCCCGCGCAGGACCGTCCGAGCGACCGGGCTGGCCGGACGAAGGAGATGGACCTTGAAGACGTTTTCCGACCTCGGCCTCCTCCCTGAGCTCGTCCGTGCGCTCGCCGACGCGGGGTCCGAGCGGCCGACCCCGATCCAGGAGCAGGCGATCCC
>JACQVW010000510.1 GCA_016209535.1 Planctomycetota bacterium
GGGCACGGGTGGCGTGGAGGGGCCTCGGCGGCGCTACGCGCTCCCCGGCAGGCTCCGCCGGATGGCGGCGCAAATCGAGTCCGCGAGCGACTCGACGAGCACCGCATCGGGCCCCTCGAGCATCACCCGCGCGAGAGGCTCCGTGCCCGAGTAGCGCAGGACGACGCGACCCTCGCCGCCGAGACGGGCCTCGGCGGCCTCGACGGCCGCGGCCACGGCGGGGAGCGCGTCGAGGGGCACCTTCTCGCGGACCCTGACGTTCTTGAGGACCTGCGGGTAGCTCTTGACCGCCGATGCCTCCGCCTCCAGGTCCAGCGAGCCGTCGAGCACGTCGAGCAGCCTCAGCGCGGCGAGGACGCCGTCCCCGGTCGCGGAGTCATCGAGGAAGATCAGGTGCCCCGACTGCTCCCCGCCCAGGGGATGCCCCCCCGCGACCATGGCCAGGTACACGTTTCGGTCCCCCACGTCGGTCCTGAGCAGCTCGAGGCCGCTCGAGGCGAGCGCGATCTCCAGACCCACGTTGGACATGACCGTGGCCACCACGGTCCGCCGTGGAAGCCTGCCCTCCTCGTGGTATCGCCGCCCGGCCAGGAAAAGCACGTGGTCGCCGTTCAAGACGCGTCCCCCGCTCGTCACGGGGATCACCCGGTCGCCGTCGCCGTCGAAGCAGAAGCCCACGCAAGCCTGGACGTCCACGACGTGCCTCGCGAGCCGCTCCGGCTCGAGCGCCCCGCACTCGAGGTTGATGTTCCTGCCGTCGGGCGAGACGCCGATGGAGCGCACATCCATGCCGAGGCGGCGGAACACCTCGGGCGCCACGCGGCACGCGGCTCCGTTGGCGCCGTCGAGGGCCACCACGCGCCCCCTGAGCCGCTCCGGGCGGCGACAGGACCCGGCGAGCCACGTCGCGTACTCCTCGAAGGCAGTCGCGGACCGGTCCTCGATCCTGCCCGGAGCTCCCCGCGACGGCGCGACCTCGCCGGCCCGGTACGCGGCCGAGACGGCCGCCTCGAACCCGGGCGAGATCTTGGCACCCGTGGGGGCCACGAGCTTGATGCCGTTGTACTCCGCGGGGTTGTGCGATGCCGAGACGACGACCCCGAGGAGCACCTCGGGCCAGGCCGACGCCACCCATGCGGCGCCCGGCGTCGGGAGGACCCCCAGGTCCACGACCGCGTGACCCAGGCGTGAGAAGACCTCCGAGATCTGCCGGCAGAGGTCCTCGCCGGACTCCCGCGTGTCCCTCGCGATCGCCACGGCTCCTCCCCTGCCCGGCGGGAAGTCCTCGGGGAACGCCCCCTTCTCCCGGAGGGCGCTCACCGTGGCGCCGGCGATCCGCTCCACCGAGGAAGGGCTGAGCAGACCCTCGCGCGCCCGGTCCCTGACACCGTCGGTACCGAAGATGGACCACTCCGAGGCCTTCGCGGGCTCCCCGGCTGCCATGCCTCCTCACCTCTCCGCTTCCTTGACGGGGACCACCGTGTAGGACCAGGCGGTCTTCTTGTCCTTGCGGCGTGACTCGTGCTGCCGGATCTGCACCCCGGGGAAGCCGTGGAGCTCGAGCGCGTCCTCGGTGAACGTGAACTGTCCCCCTTGCTCCCAGTCGAAGGACGGTACGCGCACCCCCAGGGAGAACCCCGGCTGGTCCCGGAGCCGGTCCCTCAGCCGCCCGATCTCGTCCTTGCGCCCGTGAAACTCCACGGGGATCGTGTCGCCGACGATGTCGTCGAGGACGAGCTTGACGGGGGCCTTCAGGGGCGGCACGCGGAACGTGAGCTTGACGGCATCCACGGGGAGCACGTCGGTGCTCGCCTGAAGCGCCACCACGACGCGGACCTCGGTGGGCTTCACCATCACGGTCCTCTTCACCAGGTCCGCCGAAGCCTCGTCGGGACAGGCCAGCGTCACGTCGACCTTCCCGTCGAAACGCTCCCTCTCGCGGTCCATCGGCACGTGGAGGCTCACGACGATCCTGTCCACGACCGACTTGGGGCCCGTGACCTGGACCGAGGCGGGCGAGACGTCCTTCGACGCGACCTCGAAGCCGTCCTTCACGTTCGAGACCTGGAGGCGCTCGACGAGGTTCTTCACGGTCTGGGTCACGGCCTCCTCCTGGTTGACCCGGAGCGACTCCGGCGAGAACTGGACGATCTCCACACCCTCCTTCGGGAAGCCGAAGTCCTCCTGGCGGAGCACGACGACCTCCTTCTCGCGCGGCACCTGGAGCAGGAACCCCACCGGTTTCTCGTCGCGGAGCTTGTCGATCTGCTTCCGGGGCCCGGAGAACGACATGCGGGCGCGGCCATCGAACTCCACCCGGTCTCCCGTCCGCGAGTCCAACGTCTGCACGCCCGTGATGACCATGTTCTGGCCCCTCGCCGCGGGCCGGACGTCGACGCGGAAGGTGTCGCTGAAAGACTGCTTCTCCGACTGGTACGCGGCGTACCAGATCGTCACGGCGAAGAAGAGCGCCACGCCCTTGTTGCGCCAGTTGCCCAGGATGAGCTCGTGCAGCCACCTCATCGACCCGGTCTCCCTCCTCCGACCCGCGTGGTCTCCCTCGCCGGCGTCGAGCCCTCCACCTCGCCCTCCTCGAGCTGTGCGTAGTGCTTGAGGAGCAGCGTCCGGAGCCTGTCCTGGCCCAGAGGCCGCTCCATCTTGCCGCGGTGCACGAAGGAGACGATCCCCGTCTCCTCCGACACGGCGATGACCACGGCGTCGCTCTCCTCGGTGATCCCCAGGGCCGCCCGGTGGCGCGTTCCCAGGGCCACACCGAGGTTCGGGCTCTCGCTCAAGGGGAAGAGGCAGCCGGCGGCCGCGATCCGGTCCTTCTGGATCACGACGGCCCCATCGTGGAGGTCCGAGCCCGGGAAGAAGATGGCGCACAGCACCTCGCTGGATATGCGCGCATCGAGCTGGGTGCCCCTCTCCACGTAGTTCTGGAGGCCCACCTCGCGCTCGATGGCGATCAAGGCGCCCGTCTTCCGGCGCGACATCCGGAAGACGGCCTTGACGATCTCACCGACCATGTCCTCCGTCTCGCCCCTCAAGAAGAACCCGAAGATCCTCGTCTGGCCGAGCCGGACCAAGGCCCGCCGGAGCTCCGGCTGGACGATGATCACGAGGACTGGGATGGCCGCAGCGCCGAAGAACTTCACGATCACGAGGAGCCTGTCGAGGACGTCGAACCTGTCGGCGATGATCGTCACGAGGATGGGCACAGTCAGGATCAGGAGCGCCATCCCCTTCAGGATCCCTTCGCCGCGGGTGCCCTCCATGAACCGGAGGAAGGTGTAGAGGATCAGGTAGATGATCAGAATCTCGATCGCGGCCTCGAGGGTCAAGGGTACGAGGTACGACCGCAGGGTCTCGAGGAGGTCTCTCACGGCGAGTCCTCCCGGGCCGCGTCGGTCCACCGGGGGCCGGCGCCGGCGGCCAGGAACATCCGCACGAGGGCCCTCGTGGAGCGGACGTCGTGCACCCGCAATATGTGCGCCCCGTTGTGGATCGCCACGGCGTTCACGGTGACCGTACCGAGATCCCTCTCGGGGCCCAGGCCTGAGAAGCCCTCATCGCCGAGGACCTTGCCAACGAATCCTTTCCTTGACGCTCCGATAAAGACCGGCCTGCCCAGACGGGCGAAGGCTTCGATGTTTCGGAGCAGCTCGAGGTTGTGCTGAACACGCTTCCCGAACCCGATCCCGGGGTCCAGGATCGTCCGCTCGAGGGACACCCCCCACCGGCGCAGGGTCTCGAGGCGCTCCTGGAAGAAGCGCACCACCTCGGGCACGACGCCCTCCGGGTACCGCGGGTCCTCCTGCATGTCCAGCGGCGTGCCCTGCATGTGCATGAGGACGATGGGAGCCGAGGACTCGCGCAGGAGCTCCCGCCAGGGGGGGTCGCGGCAGGCGGAGACGTCGTTGAAGATATCGGCCCCGGCTGCCAGGGCCTCTCGCGCGACGGCGGGGCTCGTGGTGTCCACCGAGATCGGCGCGTCGGTCCGCTCCCTCAGGCCTCGGATGACCGGGAGGATGCGGTCGAGCTGGACCTCGGACGGCACCGGAAGGGAGCCGGGGCGGGTCGACTCGCCCCCCACGTCGATCCAGTCCGCCCCCTCGTCCAGCATCTTCGATCCCGCCCGGATGGCCGCTTCGGGCTGCGCGAGCATGCCGCCGTCGGAGAACGAATCCGGCGTGCAGTTCAGGACGCCCACCACGAGAGGCCTGGCCCCGACGCGCAGCCCGCGTCCGCGAGGAAGCTGGAAGTCCCAGACGGCCATGGGTGTTGCGTGCGTCATGGGTGGGGGTCCCACCCGGGCCGCCGAGGCGGCCCCGGCGCCAGGGCGCTCCGGTGGGCAAGCCGTCTATTATGGGAAACGGCGCCGGAGCAAGCAACTGCCCTCACGCGCCCTCCTCCCACCACTCCACCTGCTCGAGGACCTTCTCCGCCAGGTTCGCGATGGCGCGCCGCCGCGCGGCTTCGAGGGTCTCCCCGAGCTGCACCGAGAGGGGCTCCCGGACGGTGACCGTCTCCTCGCGCCGGCGGCCGTTCCGGTAGTCCTCGAGGACCACCCTGACACTGATCACCACCGTGGACTCGATCTTCTGGTCCCTGCGCCCCTCGGCCACCAGCTTCTCCCGGAAGTCGCGGACCGTCCCGTAGAGGACGAGGTCCGCCTGCTCCGAGCCCACGAGGCGCAGCGCCGTCCGGGCCTGGACCTCCTTCCTGAGGGCCGAGGTCAGCTCGTGCTCCACGTCCCGGCGGAGCGGGAACGTCTCGTTCGAGAAGAGGGGGATCGCGATGGTCTCGACCGAGGGCGGGGCGCGGTAGCCGGCGGAGTATCCGCACCCGCAAGCGCCCCCGAGCCCGAGCGAGGCCGCGAGGGCGGCGAGCGCGGAGCTGCGGGCGAGGCTCGGCCGGGCGCGGCTCAAGTCAGTACCTCTCCAGCCCCCGCTGGATCTCCCGGGCCTCGCGGGCGGCCGCCGAGCTCGTGTACCGCTCCAGGACGATGCGGAGGTAGATCTTCGCGGCCGCGGGCTCGCTCTCCCGCAGGTAGAACTTCGCCAGGCGGAGGTTCTTCTCGCCGAGCATCTCCACGATCTCCCCGAGCTTCTGCCGGGCGTCCTCGGCCTGGGGGCCCCGCGGGTTCTCCTCGAGGTAGGCCCGGAACTTCCTCTGCGCGTCGAGGATCAGCTTCTCGTCGTAGTCCACGCCCCGGATCTGCTTGAAGACGGAGAGGGCCAGGTAATACTCCGCCTGGGCTCGCCACTCGCTCTGGGGATAGTCCCTCACGAGCCTCTCGAA